>DASZZX010000222.1:0-17509 GCA_036260415.1 Nitriliruptorales bacterium | reverse complement strand
CGGCGCCACACGCTCTTCCAGGCGCTCACCCGCACCAACCGGCGCTGGACGAACCCGGAGACCGGGCAGGAAAAGACCGCCGGGCTCATCGTCGACTACATCGGGCTGGGCAAGCAGATAGCCGAGGCGATGCGCGTGCCGCGCAAGGAGGGCGAGCGCGAGCCGCTCGACACCGCCACGCTCGTCGACGAGCTCGTCGACGAGCTCGGTGGTGTGGACGTGTTCGTGAACAACGCCGGAGGCGGGCATTCCGCATCGTTCCTCGAGCACGGCGCCGACGCCTGGCAGCACGTGCTCGACGTGGACCTCACCGGGGCGTTCCTGTGCATGCAGGCGGCTGCCCGTCGGATGGTGGGACGGGGCGGGGGACGGATCATCGCTGTGACCTCGGTGCACGAGCACGTGCCCCTGGCCCGCTCGGTGGCCTACTGCGCGGCCAAAGGCGGGCTCGGTCTCGTGGTGAAGGTCGCTGCTCTGGAACTGGCCGAGCACGGCATCACGGTCAACGCCATAGCACCCGGCGAGATCTCCACCAAGATGACCGGCCAGCAGGACGAGGACCCGACCGACAACCCCCGGCCGGGGATACCGCTGGGCCGCCCCGGTCACGCCGCCGAGGTCGCGCACGCGATCCGCTGGCTGGCCTCACCCGAGGCGTCGTACGTCACGGGCGAGTCGTTCGTGGTCGACGGAGGCCTGTTGCTCATGGCCGCCCAGGCCAACAGCCTGCTGGCCTGACGGCCCGTGAACTCGCTGCCGCTGGCTTGCGGGGCTCGTCGTGGTCGGGCGGAGCGAGGGCGAGGTCACCATCGGGACGATGGCTGCCGCCGTCCTTGACGTCGTGGATCCCGCTTCCGCTGGGATCGCGCCATCCGCCTCGGCGTGTGGAGCCCGACGACCACCCACACCGCCAGCGTGGGACCGTCCACGAGCTCCAGTGGGTCTCGATGACGCGACTGTCGACGTGATCGGCAGGCGGTTCCGGAAGAAGAACTGCCCAAGCTGCCATCGTACAAGCTACCGTAGTACTTGCGTGAATCCCGAGAACACGAGCGCAACTATCTTGTTCAGTTGGCATGAAAGCCACAGCGATGACGAGCGCGAATATCGTGTGAAGAACGCTGTCACTGGCCGATGCCTCTCCTTCAGACTCCGCGCGAGGCCGGCCCGGGATGGCCTGAAATGTCTGTGCTCACGACGCAGTGTGCTGGCAAATGGCAGGATATGCTCAGCGATACACGGTGCGTAAGTGTTCGAGCGATGTGCCGCGTCACCACGAGGCCATGCCACGATTCCACCGCGGTGTTTGTCGCGCACGGACCACTCGCAGGGCGGAGCCCTTCGTCCGAGGGGTGGGGACGTCGGGCGGCGTGGACCCTGCCGCGATCCGCGCATCCTCACACCTACGCTGCCGTGCCGGCGGATGCGCCGTCACGACCGCCGAGTGGACGAGGCGGCGCCCACCAGCCTCATGATCGAAGGTGACACTGTGCTGGAGACCGAGGAGCGAGCGTGCCCGCCATCGTCACCTTGACCATGAACCCGTCGCTCGACGCGGCGGCGCACGTCGCGCGGGTGATCGCCGACGCCAAGCTGCGGATCAGCGCACCTTCCTTCGATCCGGGGGGAGGCGGCATCAACGTGTCGCGGGTCGTCGCGCGGCTCGGAATCGCCTCCGTCACCGTCTTTCCTGCCGGCGGGCGGACCGGCGAGGAACTGTGCGACCTGCTGGCCCACGACCGGCTCGACGTGCGACCGATCGCGATCGGAGGCACGACGCGTTCGAACCTCACCGTGTCCGAGACCGCCACCGACCAGCAGTACCGCTTCGTGGAACCCGGTCCGGAGCTGGCGCAGCACGAGCGGGAGGCGTGCCTGGACGCGGTCCGCTCCGTCGACGCCGAGTGGGTCGTGGCCAGCGGCAGCCTGCCGCCCGGCGTCCCCGACACGTTCTACGCCGACCTCGCCCGCCGACTCGACCACGCCGGCGACCGCCTGATCGTGGACACCGCAGGGGCAGCGCTGCGGGCGCTCGGCGGGGGCCCAGGCGTCTTCCTGATCAAGCCGAACGTCGGCGAGCTGCAGGAGCTCTGCGGCCACGAGCTCCACGACCGCGACCTCGAGCGCGCGGCGCACGAGCTGGTCGACGCGGGGGTTGCGCGGGTCGTGCTGCTGTCGCTCGGGGCCGGCGGTGCCTACCTCGCCTCCCAGGACGTCGGTGAGCACCTCCGCGCGCCCCTCGTCCCGATCGTCAGCCGGGTCGGCGCCGGCGACAGCATGGTCGCCGGCGTGGTCACGGCCCTGGCGGCGGGGGAGACGCTCATCGACGCGGCCCGCTACGGCCTTGCCGCCGGGGCGGCCGCTGTGACGACCCCTGGGACCGAACTGGCACGCCGGGAGGACGTCGAGCAGCTGTCCCAGCGCCTCGGCGTGGACGCGTGACGCAACGCGACCACCCGGCGGTGATCGACCTCGACCGCATCGAGGCGGTCGTCTTCGACATGGACGGCGTCGTGACCGACACCGCCTCCCTGCACGCACGCGCGTGGAAGCAGACGTTCGACACCTACCTCCGTCGTCGCAGCGGGGGGTCCTTCGAGCCGTTCACCGACACCGACTACCTCCGTTACGTGGACGGCAGACCGCGTTACGACGGCGTCGCGGCGTTCCTCGACTCGCGCGGGATCGACCTACCGTACGGCGACCCGCGGGATCCGCCGCATCGCGACACCGTCTGCGGGCTCGCGAACGCCAAGAACCAGGGGTTCCTCGAGCTGCTCAGCGAGCAGGGCGCCGAACGGTACGAGTCGACGGTGCGCCTCGTCGGCGAGCTGCGCGATCGAGGCGTCGCCGTGGCGGTGATCTCCGCCAGCCGCAACGCTCCCGCGGTGCTGGCGGCGGCCGGGGTGGGCGACATCTTCGACGTCCGCGTGGACGGCGGCGATGCCGCTGCTCTGGGGCTGAACGGCAAACCCGACCCGGGGGTGTTCCTGGAAGCGGTTCGCAGGCTCGGTGCCGAGCCACACAGAGCGGCCGTGGTCGAGGACGCTCTCGCCGGGGTCCAGGCAGGCCGTGCCGGCGGCTTCGCCCTGGTCATCGGCGTCGACCGTGGAGGACACGCCGACGAGCTGCTGGCGGCCGGCGCGGACGTGGTGGTCGGCGACCTGGCCGAGGTGCAGCTCGCCGCGACGACGCAAGGTGGCGCCCGGTGACCTCGTGGACGTTGCGCTACGAGGGGTTCGACCCCGCACAGGAGGGGCTGCGCGAGGCGTTGTGCACGCTCGGCAACGGCTACGTCGCCACGCGTGGTGCGGCTCCTGAGGCCACGGCCGACGAGGTGCACTACCCGGGGACCTACGTAGCCGGCCTGTACAACCGGCTGTCCAGCACGGTCGCCGGTCGGCCGGTCGAGAACGAGGACCTGGTCAACCTGCCGAACTGGCTGCACCTGACGTTCAGGGTCGACGACGGTCCGTGGTTCGACCTGCGGACGGTCGCAATCGACCGCTACCAGCAGGAGCTGGACGTGCGGCGCGGCATCCTCACCCGCGACGTGCGCTTCGTCGACGAGGAGGGCCGAGCGACGCGACTGCACGAGCGAAGGTTCGTCCACCTCGACGAGTGGCACCTCGCGGGTGTGGAGACCACGATCGCCGCCGAGGACTGGTCGGGCCGGCTCACCGTCCGTAGCGGCCTCGACGGCCGGGTGACCAACAGCGGCGTGCCCCGTTACCGCGCGCTGGCCAGACGCCACCTCGAGGTCGTGCGCAGCGCTGCGACCGACCGCACGCTGCTCCTGCAGGTGCGCACCAACCAGTCCCGGGTCGAGGTCGCGATGGCGGCCCGCACGAGGGTGTCCGTCGACGGACGACCGGTCGCACCAGATCACCAGGTCATCGACGAGGCCAGGTACCTCGCCCACCAGCTGACGGTCGACCTCGGACCGGGCTCGACTGCGGAGATCGAGAAGATCGTCGCCGTCCACACCTCCCGCGACCGGGGCATCTCCGAGGCTGGCCTCGCCGCGCGGACTGCGGTCGCGCGCAGCAGTGACTTCGAGGCGCTCCTGGCGCGCCACGCGAACGCGTGGGACCACCTGTGGGAGCGTTTCCGCCTCGACGTCGACGACGACCACGGCGACCGGACGCAGTTGGTGACCCGTCTGCACATCTTCCATCTGCTGCAGACAGCGTCGCCCAACACCATGGAGCTGGACGTCGGCGTCCCGGCTCGCGGTTGGCACGGGGAGGCCTACCGCGGGCACATCTTCTGGGACGAGCTGTTCGCCTTCCGGTTCCTCAACCTGCGGCTGCCGGCGCTCACCCGCGCGCTGCTGTTGTACCGCTGCCGGCGTCTGGACGAGGCACGGTGGGCGGCTCGGCAGGCTGGGCATCGGGGCGCGATGTACCCGTGGCAGAGCGGGAGCAGCGGCCGCGAGGAGTCCCAGGTCGTCCACCTCAACCCGCGGTCCGGCCGGTGGCTGCCCGACAACTCGCACCTCCAGCGGCACATCAACATCGCGGTGGCGTACAACCTGTGGAAGTACTGGGAGGTGACCGGGGACATGGCCTTCCTCGCGTACCGGGCGGGGGAGGTGTTGCTCGAGATCGCCCGGTTCTGGGCGTCGATCGCCAGCCACGACCGCGACGACGACCGCTACGACATCCGGGGGGTGGTCGGACCCGACGAGTACCACGACGCCTACCCCGACGCGGACAGTCCCGGGATCGACAACAACGCCTACACCAACGTGATGGCGGCCTGGGTCCTGCAGCGCGCGGTGGAGATGCTCCAGCGGCTGCCCGAGCACCATCGCCACGACCTCACCCACCGCCTGGCGATCGACGCTGCGGAGCTGGAACGCTGGGAGGACATCTCGCGCAAGCTGCGCGTCTGCTTCCACGACGGCGGTGTCATCAGCCAGTTCGAGCGCTACGAGACGCTGGAGGAGCTCGACTGGGAAAGCTACCACCGTCGTTACGGCCCGGTGATGCGCCTGGACCGCATCCTCGAGGCGGAGGGCGACGATGTGAACCGCTACCGGGCGTCGAAGCAGGCGGACGTGCTCATGCTGCTGTACCTGCTGTCCGAGGACGAGGTCATCGACCTCTTCGCCAGGCTGGGCTACGCCCTCGACCCTGACGGCATCCAGCGCACCATCGACTACTACGAGCAGCGCACGTCCCACGGCTCGACGCTCAGTCAGCTGGTGCACGCGTGGGTGCTGGCCCGCTACACGCCCGATCGGTCCTGGGAGCTGTTCCGGGCGTCGCTGGAGGCCGACATCTCCGACGTCCAGGGTGGCACGACCGCTGAGGGGATCCACCTGGGCGCCATGGCCGGCACCCTCGACCTGCTCCAGCGGGCCTACAGCGGGATGGTCACGAGGAGCGGGAGACTGGAGTTCGACCCGCAGCTGCCACGCGATCTGCTCCACGTCGGCTACCAGGTGGACCACCGCGGTCACCGCCTCGACGTCGAGCTCGATCACGCTCGTCTCGTGGTGCGGTCCCACCCCGGAGCTGCCCCACCGATCACGGTGGTGTGCCGCGGGATGCGGGTCCAGCTGGAGGCTGAGGGATCGGTCGCGTTCTCGCTGTGACCGACACGGTCGGCGTCCACCGGGCGCCGCTCAGGAGACCGCCGGGGGGAGGGTGGGCGCCGCCCCCGTACGGTGGGCGGCCACAGCGGAGGAGCACATGGACCTCGGCCAGACGCGCCGCCCCTACGAGATGGGCTACCAGGGCTGCTTCACGTTCCCGCTCTCTCCCGAGGAGCTGTGGGCCGACGTCGAGCACTTCGACCGCTTCGAACGGTGGTGGGGATGGCTGCGTGACGTCGAAGCCGAAGGCTCCGGGCTGCGGACGGGGACCGTGCTGCGTGCCGTGGTCGTGCCGCCTCTGTCGTACCGCCTGCGGGTGCGTATCGAGCTCGTCCACTGTCGCCGGGCCGATCGGATCGACGCCACCGTGGACGGTGACCTGCGGGGGCGGGCCCGGCTGGAGATACGCCCCACCGAGGGTGGCTCCCGTGTCCGCATCGGGTGGCGCCTGGAGATGCGCAAGCCGTCGATGCGCAGCGCCGCACGCGTGGCCTACCCGCTGCTGCGCTGGGGGCACGATCACGTCGTCGCCCGGGCTGTGGACGGCTACCTCCGACACCTCAGGGAGGACCCTGCGTGGTGATGCGTCCGACGGCTACCCGGTCACCAGGCGGGCGGCGACCAGCGCGCTTCCCACCAGCACCATGCCCCACGACAGCGCCCGCAGCGCGTCCTCGATGGGAGCCAACAGGAAGCGTTCGTCGAAGCGGCGGGTCGAATCGCCGTCGGGGTGACGGACGTGGACCTCGACTCCTGCGCTGCGACGGCGCACGTACCGCGCGGGCGTGCTGAGGGCGCGCTGCGCCCACGACAGCGCGAACGCAGCGGCCGCTCCCAGAGCCGCCGGGAGAGCCAGGCCCTCCGCCTGCGCGTAGTAGGCGGTCACGACGGGGAACGCGCCCCACGCGGCCGCGAAGCCCGCACGCGTGTGGATGCGCCCGCCGAAGAGCTCCAGGTTGTAGCCGACGACGAGCACCACACCGACCGCAATCAGGGCGACCGCCCCGGCAACGAAGGCTGCGTCCTGCGCCACCCGGACCAGCATCACGACGCCGATCGCCACCGCCCCGGACAAGGACACGACCGACGCCACGACCAGTGCCCGTGCGGGGATCTTCGTCCGCAGCGGACGCCCGTTGAGCTCGTCCAGCGCGTGGGCAGCGACGCCGAGGCCGAGGAAGAAGGCGACGAGGCTCGCCACGAGCCGTCCCGCGTCGAGGCGTGGTGCCAGCCCCGCGCCGAGCGCCACGTAGCTCAGGTGCCAGAGGGTGTACGGAGGGTGGAGCAGGGTCCACCAGTCCCGCCAACCGCCGGAGCCGGCAGCGTAGAAGGCGGGTCGTCGCTCAAGGTCGGTCATGGGCTCTCACTCCCCATATGACGACGCCACCCCCCAGGCTCATGACGCGGTACCCGACGTCGACGATGCCGGCGTCGCGCCACGCGGTCAGCGTCCGGATCAGCGGGTAGCGGCGGTAGTGCCGGGAGATGCTGGGCCCTAGGAAACGACCGACCTCGTACCACGAACGCCCCGCCAGCGACCCGACGGTCGGCAGACCGACGCGGGTGTACAGCCACCACAACGCGTGCCAGACCGGGGTCGGCGGCACGTGGAACTCCAGCGACGCGATCACACCTCCCGGACGGACGACGCGGACGAGCTCGCGGAGCGTCGCGTCCGGGTCGGCGACGTACCGCATGAGGTACGTGAAGGTCAGCGCGTCGAACGTCGCGTCGGCGAAGGGCAGCTGCTCGGCGCGTGCCACCGCGAGCCGGATGCGGTCTCGGTGACCTTCCTCGTCGACCGCAGCGGCAGCCCGCCGCAGCATCGGTTCGGTCAGGTCGACACCGGTCACGCTCGCGGAGGTCCGCTGCGCCAACTGCCGTGCCACGCCCGCGGTCCCGGTGGCGACATCCAGGACGGCGGCTGGTCCGGATGCGACGACCCGGTCCACCATGGTCCGCCGCCAGCGGGCGTTCTGACGGAACGACAGCACCTCGGCCAGCACGTCGTAGCGTGCAGGCAGCCCGCTGAAGAGCCGGCGGGCGAAGGTGTTGGGTTGGGTTCCCGTCCGCACGGCAGGTCCTCTCGCGCCCGTCGTACGGTAGATGGCGTGAGGCCGAGGTCGAGCCAGCACCGTTGTGACGTCCTGGTGGTCGGGGCAGGGCCGGCCGGGTGCGTGACAGCGCTCGTGCTCGCGAGGGGTGGCGCTCGGACCATCCTCCTCGACAAGGCCAGCTTCCCACGTGACAAGGCGTGCGGAGACCTCGTCGGCCCACGCGGTGTGCAGCTCCTCGACGACCTGGCGATCGACACGCCGGAGGCCCTCCGCATCACCGGGATGCGGGTGGTGGGCCCGACCGGGCGGTCGGTCGACCATCCCCGTCACCTGGGACGCACCTACGCGGACCACGGGATCGTCCTCCCGCGCGCCCGGTTCGACGCACGCCTGTTGGAGGCCGCGCAGGAGGCCGGAGCCGGGTTCCTGCGGGCTTCGGCGACCACCCCGATCGTCGGGCGGACGGGACTGGAGGGCTTCGAACTGTCCGGCGGCAGTCGGGTGCGCGCCGAGGTGGTCGTGGGCGCGGACGGTGCGTTGAGCACGGTCGGGCGGGTGACCGGCCTGGTCCGTCCCGAGGCGGCGCTGTGGGGGCTGGCGGTGCGCTGGTACGTCGAGGCCGAGGTGGACGTCCCCACCATCGTGATGTGGGAACCCCGGCCGTGGCGCGGCTTCCCCGGCTACGGCTGGCTGTTCCCGAGCCCGGATGGTCGGGCGAACGTCGGGCTGGGGATCGGGGTCCTGCACGACCGTCGCGCGGCCACCACCGTGCCGCGACTCGTTGACGATTTCCTGGGTGATCTGCGCCGCTGCGGTCTGCTCGAGTCCCGCCCCGACCCGGCAACCCGACGGGGTGCGTGGCTGCGACTGGGCATGGTCGGAGCAACGCCCGGCCGCGACCGGACGCTGCTCGTCGGTGACGCAGCCGGACTCGTCAACCCGCTGCAGGGGGAGGGCATCTCCGAGGCCATGGGCAGCGGACGGGCAGCGGCGGAGGCGATCCTCTCCAACGCCAGCTGCCCCGCACCCGCGTACAGCCGGTTCCTGGCCCGGACCTACGCCCGTTTCCACGGCTCCAACGCGGCGGTCCACGCGGCGCTGCTGCCTCACCCCCGCGCGGTCGCCGCAGCGGGTCGTCTCCTCACCGGTCCGGGGATCGGGCGTATGCTGGCCGCGGGATGGGCGCTGTACTGGAACGACCTGCTCGACGGGGCGCGACCGGGCGGCGCTGCGACGCTGGCCGCGATCGGGTCCACCGCCGTCGACCTGGTCACCAGGCGGAGCCGGATGCGCCGGGCGGCCGTGTCGTCGGTGACGGCCGAGGCCGCTGCGGCGACCTGATGAGGCGGTCGCGAAGCCGGCGGCGGGCGGACCTCGATGTGACAGGGCGGGGACCCACTGCATTCCGGGGCACCGGGCGTCGCCCAGGCGCGGAACCTGCGGGTCACGGCTGGCCGGGCCCGTGGCTGCCGGCTGCGTAGCTGCTCAGAGGTGCGACGCCCGCCGCCCAGGCATCCAGGATCGGCTCGATGATGGCCCACGACTCCTCGGCCTCGTCGGCGCGGATCGACAGCATCGGGTCGCCCCCGAGGAGTGCGAGCAGGACCCACCCGTAGGCAGGCAGACGCGGGGGCGCCATCGGCTGCGCCAGGCTGACACGCTCGAACCCGAACCGCTCACCGGCCGCGTTCAGGTTGAGGTCGAGGCTGAGGGACTCCGGGTCGAGCGGGATACGCAGGAGGTTGGGAGGTGCTGCGCCGGCGAGGGCGGGCAGCGGCACCGGACGGAAGCGGATCGTGATCTCGCGGCGGTCCGTCGCCAGCGCCTTGCCGGTCCGCAGGACGAACGGCACGCCAGCCCAACGCCAGTTGTCGACCCGCAGCGTGACCTGCACGAACGTCTCCGTGTCACGGTCGCGGTCCACGCCCTCCTCGTCGAGGTAGGCGGGCACCTGCCGCCCACGCACGCTCCCAGCCGTATAGCGCGCGCGGACGGTGTGGCGGTCGACCTCCTCCGGTGAGAACCGACGCACCGCCCGGAGCAGATCCGTCTTGCGGTCGCGTAGCCCGCGGGCATCGAGCCGTGCCGGCGGCTCCATGCCGACGAGCGCCAGCAGTTGGAGCAGATGGTTCTGCACCATGTCGCGCAAGGCACCCACCGCGTCGTAGTAACCCCGCCCCTCCAAGGTCAGCGTCTCGTCCCAGACGATCTCGACCGCGTCGACGTGGTGGCAGTTCCACACCGGTTCGAGCACGCGGTTGGCGAACCGCAGCCCGACCAGGTTCTGCACCATCTGCATGCCCAGGAAGTGGTCGATACGGAACACCGCGTCCTCGGGAAGGCAGCGGCGCACCAACCGGTTGAGCTCACGTGCGTGCGCGAGGCTGGTCCCGAACGGCTTCTCGATGCCCAGCCGGCTGCCGGACGGTAGGCCGGCAGATGTCAGGGCCGCGATCGCCGGCCCGAAGACGGACGGCGGCAGGGCGAGGTACACAGCGGTCGGGCCCAGGTCCGGCTGCAGCGTCTCGTGGACGCTGCCGGGATCGAGCGCGTCGGCCTGTCGGTATACCAGCATGCGCGCGAGGTCGTGTCGCGCCGTGGACGCAACCGTGGGGGCGTGCTGCGCCAGCCACCCTGCGGCCGCCTCGCGGTACGCGTTCGTTGCGATGTCGTCGCGGTCGGCGGCCACGATCTCGAAGCCGGAGGGGAGGCGTCCAGCGGCCTGCAGCCGTGACAAGGCGGGCAGGAGGTAGCGGCGGGTCAGGTCGCCGGCACCGCCGAAGATGACCAGCCGCTGCAGCATCTCGCTGTCCGCACCGACCTGGACGTCGCCGCTGATCAACGGGACTCCTATCGGCCCTTCGCCCTGGCGGAGGGTCGGCGGGCTGGCTTCGGGCGTCGGAGCTGGGCGCTTCGTTCGGCCGACCCCATCGAGACGAAGCTACCCGTGCCAGCGCTGGGTGCGGGCTACGACGTCGCCCGCCGAACCTCCTCGAAGTGGCATCGGCGGTGCCAGCGTGCGTCGGCGACCTCCTTCAGGGGCCCGGCCACCGCGACGAGCGTGCGGCAATGGCATCCCTGGCTCCCCCGACGTCGACCGACCTGTCGATCTGCCGTGCGCGGCCAGGCGCTCGTGCCGACGTGCGCGTGCGCGAGGGTGAGGCGGTCGTCGCCACGGGCGTCAGTACCCTGTCCCGGTCCACAACGATCCTCGCGAGCAGTTCTCGCCAGCAGGCCGAGAGCGGCCGCGGGCCGCGATCACCGGTGTGCAGGGCGACGGCGAAGGGGACGCGTTGGCCTGGTGGTTGCTGGCGCTGGGCGTTGCGCTGCTCCTGGCGGTGACGGTCGACGCGTTGGCCACGGTCGTGTCTGCGAGCACACGGTCCGGTCCGGTGGCGGAGCGCCTCTCCCACTGGCTGTGGCGGATCGCGCGTCGAGTGGCCGGCGATGATCACTCCACACCGCTGATCGTCGCGGGACCGGTGATCCTGGTGACGACCACGGTGGCGTGGATCTCCGCCTTCTGGGCCGGTTGGTGGCTGATCTTCGCGGCTGATCCCACCGCCGTCGTCGATTCACGATCACTGCAACCGGCCGATCTGGTGGGGCGCGCGTACTACGCCGCCTACACCGTGTTCACGTTGGGGAACGGCGACTACTCGCCCCACGGGGCCCCGTGGCAGCTGGTCACCGCGGTGGCTGTCGTCAGCGGCCTCGCGCTGGTGACCCTCGTCGTCACCTACTTCATCCCGGTCGTCACGGCGGTGACCGAGCGCCGTCAGCTGGGAGCCCTGGTATCGACGTTCGGTCACGACGCGTCCAGCATCGTCACGTCCGCGTGGGACGGCTCGTCGTTCCGCGCGTTCGAGCGGCGTGTGGAGGACCTCGTCCCCTCCGTGCTCATGACCGCGCAGCGCCACTTGACCTACCCGATCATCCACTACTTCCACACGACCGATCGCGGATCGGCCTTCCCACCCAGCGTCGCAGCACTCGACGAGGCGGTCGGGATGGTCTCCGCCGGCACCGATCCCGCGGTGCGCCCGGACCCCGTCGTGGTGCGGAGCTTCCGGGCCGCCGTCGACCAGCTGATGGACATCGTCCACACTGGTTACGAGCATCCCGAGGCCGAGCCACCGGAGATCCCCGAGCTCGCTGCCATGCGACGCGTCGGCATCCCGACGGTCTCCGACGCAGCGTTCGCCGACGCGCTGGCGTCCGACCGTCAACGCAGATCACGCCTGCGGTCGTACGTCACCCAGGCGCGGTGGTCGTGGGACAGGCACGTGGTCGGTGGTGGCGGCAACTGGTCAGCGCTGGACCCCTGAGGTCGCGTGCCGCGCCGCCGGGGGGTCTGGGCAGGGGTCCGCGAGGGGCCTGCGTCCCGGTGGACGGTCAGGCGGCGAGGGCAGCGGCCAGCTCGTCGATCAGACGGACCGCGGCCTGAGCCTCCTGGCGACGATCCTGAGAGACGTGGGCCAGGACCCAGCACAGCCTCCGGGCGTCGCCCGCGGCCGGAGAGCCGCCCAGCTGGAGGTCGAACTGGAGTTCGCAGGCGGCCTCGAGCAGCGGCAGGACGGTCGCGTCCGTCGCACCCTCCACGACGGCATCGATCGTCGGCCGGCCATCGCACAACCGCTGCATGGCACCGAGCAGGTGCCGTCGAGCCATCATCGCCGCCTCCCATCCGAACCTCTCGTCCAGGGTGGTGCGCGCTGCGCCAGTCCGCCGTCCTCCGTTGGGGTCATCTGGATCACCCGATCGGGCCACACCGGGTTGGTCGGTGGCACCTCGTCACCGCACCCGGTGACGACCCCTCGACGGGCGCGGCCCACGTCCGACGCACAGGGTCGGTCCGCCGACCCGGCGGCCGTCCCGGACGGGAGGGCGGTCGGCTTGTCGCTTGCCGCATCGGGGACTACGGTCCGGCCACCCGCCGTGAGACGGGCCGCACGAGACGCCCATCCGAGCGCGTTGACCTCCGAGCGAAACGACGAAGCGATCCGGCGGCTTGTCGGTCCGTCGACAGATCGACGGGGGTCGGGCGCCCGGGAGGCTGAGGCGATGAGGGACGACACCCCGAGGCCGGGGGCGCAGGGGCGGCGGCCCCGGTGGCGGGAGAGCGGCGAGCGACCTGTCGGCCCGGGTGGCCGGCTCCACGGGAGCGGGGCAGCCACCGAGGACCCCCTGAACGAGCCCGTGCAACGCCGGCCCGCCGACCGGCCAGCGGAAGCGGTCCCCAGCAGAGGCCGGCCGGTCCGTCGCCCCGCGCACGTGATCGCGTTGGCGAACCAGAAGGGCGGCGTCGGAAAGACCACCACCGTCATCAACCTGGGTGCGGCGCTCGCTGATCTGGGCAACCGGGTGCTGCTCGTCGACATGGATCCCCAGGGTTCGCTGGGCGTCGGGCTGGGCATCGAGTCGCACGGTCTCGAGCACACGATCTACAACCTCCTGATGGGCGACGGGACCAGCCCCGATGACGTGATCCTCGAGACCAAGGTGGCGGGAGTGCACCTGCTGCCCGCCAACATCGATCTGGCTGCCGCGGAACTGCTGCTCGTCCAGGAGGTCGCGCGCGAGCAGAGCCTGCGGCGTGTGCTCGACCGCGTGCGCCACCGCTACGACCACATCCTGATCGACTGCCCGCCGAGCCTGGGGCTGCTCACGATCAACGGTCTCACCGCGGCCGACGGAGTGATCGTGCCTCTGGAGTGCGAGTACTTCGCACTCCGTGGCATGAGTCTGCTCATGAACACGATCGGGAAGGTCCAGGAGCGGCTGAACACTCGACTGGAGGTCGAGGGCATCGTCCCCACCATGGTGGACACCCGCACGCTCCATGCCAGGGAGGTCTTGGAGCGTGTGCGCGAGGCGTTCGGGGACGTCCTGTTCAAGACCGCCATCAACAAGACGATCCGGTTCGCCGAGGCGCCCGTGGCCGGGGAGCCGATCCTGACCTATGCCCCCCGATCCCGCGGGTCCGACGCCTACCGCGACCTGGCGAGGGAGGTGCTGACGCGCGAGCCGACGCGCTAGCCCGCCCGACACCAGATGTGCCGTCCCGCCGGGCTCAGCGCCAAGGTCAAGTGAGGAGGAAGACCATGCGTCGCCGTGCTCGATCCCTTCCTGCCGTGCTGCCCCTGGCCGGGCTGCTCGTCTCGCTGACGCTCCTCGCCCCGACCGCCGCGGCGGATGGCAACCCGAGCGCCTCCGGCCACGCGAACATCACCGTTGGTGACGGGCAGACGAGGACCTTCTCGTTCACTGCCGTCCGCCGCCCCGACGGGACGGTGACAGGACAGGCAGTGGTCAACAACCCGTCGTTCCCGATCCGTGTGCGCTCCCGGATCGACTGTCTCGCGTTCGTCGGCGACAGGATCGCCATCGCCAGCGGACCGATCACCCAGTCATCTGATCCCTCCACGATCGCAGTGGGTCGCATCGCCGTCTTCGCCGTCGAGGACAACGGCGAAGGAGGACACCCTCCGCCCGACAGGATCACCACGATCCCTGACTACGAACCGCCCAAGAGTTGCAACGAGTTCAGCATCCAAGGCGATCAGCTCCGCGACGACACGGCGGGTGTGAACGTGCGCAGCCTCCGACCGATCGATGCGGGACAGATCCAGGTTCGGCCGTAGCACCTCGACAGCGACGTCACGCAACGGCATGCCCTGAGTCGTCGCACCCGTCGCGGACCGCAGGCGCCCCGAACCGGTCGGCTGCTCCCGCAGGATCCACGCCGGGGCGCTCAGTGCCGCGGTGGCGCGGTCGCAGCGGCCGGCACGGGCTGGCGGCCGCTACCGGCTGAGCCCGTCGCGGCGGACGCCGGCGCTGGTCCACGATGGCTCGGATACGACCCTTCGCGGTCGAGGAGCGTTGCCGCCGCGCCGCGGTGTGGCGATACTCGCGCCCCGGCGAGGGAGGTGGCTGCGTGCAGGAGGGTGAAGACCCCGACCGTGGATCGCCCCGGGGCGGGCGTCACGGGCCGGCTGACCCCTCGCCTGGCCCGCCACCTGGACCGCAGTCCGGCCCGCCTGCAGAGCCATCTCCTTGGGCGCCGCCCGGCCCACCACCGAGGCCGTCGTCCGACCCGACTGGTGAGCCACCTCCTTTGGCGCCGCCCGGCCCACCACCGAGCCCGTCATCCGGCCCGCCGACCGGGCCGCCACCCTGGGCGGCGCCCGGCCCACCGCCGGGCCGGTGGTCGCGCCCGCCGACCGGGCCGCCACCGCCGCGCTGGTCCCCGCCGGACCCGGGCGGTTGGAGCGACGGGGCGCTGCCCAAGGCGGGCGATGCACGAACCGGCCCGCTCCCCCTGCACCCGATGTCGCTCGGCGACATCCTGGACGGCGCCTTCAAGCTCTTCAAGGCGGACGCGGCCACGGTGATCGTCGTGACGCTCGCCTTCACCGCGCCGTTGCAGCTCTTGGCTGCCTACGTACAGCGTGACGCGTTGGGGGTCTTCGACGCCCTGCTCGACCCGCAGTCCGCAGCGTTCGTGGACCCCGCCACCGTCGGCGGGGACCCGCTACCCAGCCTGGTGGCCACGCTCATCACGATGCTGGTGCTGCCGTTCGTGGCGGGTGCGGTGGCACGCATCGTGGGCGACTCGTACCTCGGGCGGCCCACCGGCGCGGGCGTCGCCCTGCGTGCCGCGGGACGGCGCTGGTGGTCGCTGCTCGCCGGCTGGTTCCTGGTGCACGTCGTCGAGGGCATCCCGGTGCTGTTCGCCGGGGCGCTGGCGGCGGTGGGCGTCGCCACGTCGCTGGTACCGCTGATCGTGCTGGGCGTGTTGGCGGTGCTCGGGGCGCTGCTGGCCGGCGTGTTCATCATGCCGCTGTTCGTGGCGGTGGCTCCGATCATCGTGATGGAGGACATCGGCGCGGTCGCCGCGATGCGCCGCTCGTACCGCCTTCTGCGACCGCGTTACGGGCCGGTGCTGGGCATCGCCCTGCTGACCGGGATCCTGTCCTCACTGCTCGGCTCCGCCCTCGGCACCGTCCCGATGATCGGCGCGTTCCTGCTGGGGTCCGCCGGATGGCCGCTGCTCGCCGTCGGCGGGCTCCTGGCCAACCTCGTGGTCGTCCCCATCGTCGCCATCGTGTCCACCCTGATCTACTTCGACGGGCGCATCCGCCAGGAGGGGTTCGACCTGCAGGTCATGGCTGCCGAACTCGCGGGCGCGCGAGCCAGCTAGCCGTGACGCTCCCGGAGCCGCGGATCGACGCGGGACACGTCGAGGAGGTCACTCGCCGGGTCCTGGAGCAGCCGCACTTCCGCCGCCCGGCCCCCAGCCTCGGTCAACGGATCCGCAACGAGGCGCTGGAATTCCTCGCGGAGATGCTGGGGAGATTGCTGACGAGTGGAGCCTCGAGCGTGATCGCCTGGCTCGTGGTCGCCCTCGCCGTGGCCGCCGTCGTGGCCCTGGTGGTGCACCACACCCGCCGCATCACCACCGATCCGACCGTTGCCGTCCCGGACACCGCACCACCACGTCGGTCCGGTGCCCAGTGGCGTGCCGACGCCGAGCGGCATGCCGCAGCCGGTCGATGGCGCGATGCCGTGCGTTGTCGCTACCGGGCGTTGCTCGCCGATCTCGCCGAGCGCGGGCTGGTGGAGGACACCGCAGGCCGCACGGCAGGCGAGTACGCCGCCGAGCTTGGTGGGGCTGCCCCGGCCGCGGCAGGCGACTTCGCCGCAGCCACCGAGCTGTTCGAACAGGTCTGGTACGGGGGTGCCCCGGCCGGATCGGCCGAGGGGGAGCGGCTGGATGCCCTCACCGGCCGTGTCCTGGCGGGCGTGCGGTGAACGCGCCGGCGCGACCCACGACGCCGAGCGACCGCTGGCGGCCGACCTTGTGGCAGGTGGCGCTGCTTGTCGCCGGGGTGGGAGTGCTGATCGCGCTCGTGGTCGGACCGCCGGCCGACGGCGGTCGACCGTTCGATCCCGCCTCGAGCGCCCCGCAGGGGACGCGCGCGCTGGTCGAGGTCCTGCGCGGCCTCGGCGGCGACGTGCGCGTGCTGACGGGCGCGCCCGACACGGACACGGACGTGGCCCTCCTGCTGCTGGACCGCTACGACGACGCGACCCGCGACCAGCTCGCCGCGTGGGTGCAGGCGGGCGGGATCCTGGTACTGGGGGAGGCGCGCTCGTCGCTGTCGCCGGTCACGGCGGTCGGGGCGAGCAGCTTCGATCTCCTGGGTGGGATCGACGTCCAGCCGGCCTGCGACTCGCCCGCCGTTGTTGGGGTCGATCGGGTCGCGGCGCCCCACTGGCAGCGGCTGAGCATCGAGCAGCAGGACGCCGTGACGTGCTTCCCGCTGGAGGACGCCGCGGGCATGGTCACCGTGCCGGTCGGGCGCGGCGAGGTGGTGGTACTCGGCATGCCCGCGGTTGCCCAGAACGCGTCGCTGGCGGAGGCGGACAATGCCCTGCTGCTGGCCAACCTGCTGGTTCCACGGCCCGGGACGGTCGTGGCCGTGCTCGGTCCCCCTCCGCCGGGCACCGGGGAGCGCGACCTGCAGCAGCTGGTCCCCGACGGCGCGCGCTCGGCGCTGGTGCAGCTGGCGGTGGCGTTCGCGGTGCTCACGTGGTGGCGGTCGCGGCGGCTCGGGGAGCCGGTGACCGAGCCGCTGCCCACGGCCATCGCAGCGTCGGAGCTGGTCGTAGCCGTCGGCCACCTGCTGCAGCGCACCGGCCGCCGGCAGGCAGCGGCCGAGCACCTGCGGCGTGGCCTCCGCGGAGAGCTGCGTCGGACGCTCGGCCTCCCAGCGGACGTCCCACCGGAAGGCCTGGTGGAGCTCGTGGCCGCACGCAGCGATGTCGCCGTGGAGGCCCTCCGCAG
>DASZZX010000221.1:0-2287 GCA_036260415.1 Nitriliruptorales bacterium | reverse complement strand
CCGTCTGTGGGTCTTGTCAGCCCCTGAGTGCGCATGGCATCCCTCCCGGCGTGCGTGGGGCCTGTGGCGCCACCCGTCGATCGTCTCACGGAACCCGGGACCGTGCAGACGGCCGTCCTGCCATCACTCCGTCATCGGCGGACCCGCGCCACGTCGCCACAGCGACACGTGAACCCGTTAGTGCGACGCGGACCCACGCGCCACCACGGCGACCGGCGGTGAGGAAGCCTCGGCAGATCTCTGGAGTCGTTGCATCTCCGCCACCTGGCGCTCGTCGCAAAGCCCCTCGGGGCGATTAGGGGAGGGTATGGAGCGTCTTCGGCTGGCCGAGTTCCTGGATCGCCTGCTGGAGAGGGTTCTGACAGCGTAGGGACTGCAGCTTGACCACGACCAGCGACGGCACGGCCAAGCCATCCTTTGAGGGAGGCGGCGACCCGGTTGAGCTCGTCCCAGTCCCCCACGTTGAGTCCGGCCGGAGGTGCGACGCAGCACCGGATTGAGCGTCGTGTCAGCCGGCGCCCTATCTAGCCCGGTAGATCACCTGGTCGGGCAGGTCGCGACGTCGAGGGCGAACCCCCCACGCCCGGCGCCTCGCACAGCCCGAAGAGCAGGTCCGTGTATCCGAGAGTGTCGGCGTAGTGCTCTTGGATGCGGTAGGCGTCCTGGTGGAGCAGGCCGTCCATGACGTGGGTCGCCTCACGGCCCTGGCAGTGATCACCTTCACCGCGAACCGCGGTCCCTGATCGGAGACGTGGCTGAACACGCTCGCCGCGCACGCACCTCGAAGTAGCAGGGCGGGTGGCGGCGCTGAGGACCGAGGCGAACGCCCCGAAGCGCATCCCGTCCGACGAGGAGGTCGTCCCGGGGCCGAAGGTCGCGACGCTCACGGCGACGAACACCGCGAGGTACGCCGCCACCACCAGCGACGCCTGGAGCGGTCCGATCGACGTCGCCCCGCCGTCGGCACCCATCCCCGCTCCGATGTCCCCGAACGTCCCGACCAGGGCGTTCGCGCCCAGTAGCGCCCGCCGTGTCACCCGCACCGCCTCCACGGTCCCGGGCAGCAGCGAGACGACGCCTCCGACGACAGGAGATAGACGAGCCCGATCCCAATCGCGCCGCCGGCGTTGTGGTCAGGAAGCCGAGCACGAGCCCGAGCTGGGCCGAGGCGGTCAGGATCAGCCAGCTCGCTCCAGCGGACCGGATCACGTCGCCGGCAGGGGGCCAGCCGGACATCCCCTCGGCTGTCGCGACGATCCACGCCCCGAACCCGGCCGCGGCGAACCCGACCAGCCCGAGCACGGCCGCCGCGACCGTGACCGCGACGGACTTGGCCACCTCGATCGTGTGGCGGCGCGGGCGGACCACCGCGATGGTCCGGACGGTCCCCCAGCTGTACTCGCTGCCCGCGACCAGCCCCCCGAGCACGAGTGCGAGCGCCCCGCCGACCCCGGTGGCGTTCGAGGCGGCGTACGCGGACAGGTTGGCGGGGCGGAGCGCGTCCAGCAGCTCCGTCGGCGGGGGCCCGCCCCCGAACGCCTCCTCGGGGGCGGTCGTCGCGAGGACCCACAGCAGCAGGTAGCCGAACACCAGGACGAACAGCGTCAGGACCGCCAGCACCACCCACGTGGCGGGGCGCCGGCGCAGCTTCAGCGGCTCCGCGGAGATCGCGCCGGACACGAGCGGCCACCTCCTCCACCGGCCTGCGTGGTGTTCGCAACCGGTCATCTCGAGGAAGATCTCCTCCAGCGACCGTTGGGTCGGGTACAGCTGGCCGACGCGGATTCCCGAGGAGACCAGCGCGTCGTTGAGGTCGGCGGACGTGCCCGGCTGGATCCGCACGCACAGCCACCCGTCGCGCTCCTCGGCGTCCAGCACACCGGCCACGCGCCGCGCGACGTCCCGGGCACGCGCCAGCGGCGTGCCCGTGACCGCCAGCACCTCCTCGCGCCGCAGTTCCTCGACCCGGGCGTCGGCGATCAACCGGCCGGCCGACAGCACCACGATCCGTTCGCAGATCTGCTCGACCCCACTCAGCAGGTGGCTGGACACGACCACCGTCCTGCCGTCGGCCACAGGTCCTTCAGCCACCGACGCATCTCGACGATGCCCGCCGGGTCGAGACCGTTGGTCGGCTCGTCGAGGAGCAGCAGCTCGGGGTCGCCGAGCAGGGCCGCCGCGATCCCGAGCCGCTGGCGCATGCCCTGCGAGTAACCCTTGACCTTCTCGTCGGCACGGCCCGCGAGGGCGACCCCGGTCGAGGCCACGTCGACCCGTTTCCGGGTCG
>DASZZX010000220.1:0-5345 GCA_036260415.1 Nitriliruptorales bacterium | reverse complement strand
CCCCGCCGTCGATCCCGACTGCCCCGCCCGCGACCACATCGCCCCGGACGCAGCGGTGCGTTTCCTCGACCGCGAGCGGACCGAGCGCGACCGGGAGGCGCCGCTGCCCCGCGGGTACGCGTTCCTGGCCGCCGCCGACGGCTGCAACCCCGTCCGCTTCGACCCCTGCCAGCCGGTGCACTACGTGATCGGCGGTGACGTCTCCGTCGAGACCGTCAACGACGCTCACGAGGCAGTCGCCAGGACCGCTGAGGCGAGCGGGTTACGCTTCGTCTACGACGGGACCACCGAGGAAGACGTCCGTGGACGCTCCCCCTACCAACCCGAACGCTACGGCGAGCGCTGGGTCCCGCTGCTGATCACCTTCGAACGTCGCGGCACCGAGCCGCCGCGTCGCCCGCAGGACGCCCGGCGCGGCGACGTTGCGGTGGTCGCCGGCACCGGGTTGCCGACTGCACTCGAGGACGTCATCGTCACCGCGCAGGTGAGCGTCAACCTGAACGCAATCGTCGACCTCGACACCGGTCAGACGCTGCCCGGCGGTTTCGGGTCCGGGATCACCCGCGGGCGCGTCCTGCTGCACGAGCTCGGCCACGCCGTCGGTCTCGGACACGTGGCCGACCGCGACCACCTCATGCACGAACCGCTCACCGACCACCCGCCTGGGCCGGCACGGTACGCCGCAGGCGACCGCATCGGTTTCCGCTACGTGGGTCGGGAACTGGGGTGCCTCGCGACCCCACCGCTACCCGACGAGCCCCTCCCCCCACCGTCGGGTCATCCGAGCGGGTCCGTAATCTCCCCCAGGTGACGCCTGTCTGCTCCGGGCTGTCCTCCGCCGGACCCAGCGCGGACCCGACTCACGGGTGGACCACCGTCTCCCGGTGCAGGTCGGCCCACATCCAGCTGAGCCCGTGGCTCGTCAGCCGCCGATCACCTGGCGCATGACACGAACACCCAACACGGAGCACTGCCTCAGCGACCCCCGTGACAGCGACGGACACGCAGCCCGGCCGGCGCGCCAAGACGCCTCGGTATCGCCATCCGGTCGATAGCCGTGGGTTCGAGCGGTCGGCCGATGAGCCGAACCGGCGTATAAGCTCCGCGCGCCGATGCGATGCGTCGACGGCATCGAGCAGCAGCTGCTCGCCGCAATCAATCTTCTCACCCACGTGTCCAGGACACCCCAGCCAACCCGGCATGTCCCTTTCGCCGACAGCGAGGGCCCCCTTGATCAGCCATCAGTGCCGGGCTCGGTGGCGAACTTCAGGGGATCGGCCCCCAGCGCCACAGCGTCTGCCATGCGCTGGATCGCGGACAGGCCGCTGTAGTGCAGGTTGGGGGCCAGCGCGTGACGGCGCCGTACGTCGCGTGGATCGAGATAGCCGAGCGATACGACCACCCCTTGGGAGGCGCCGCTCTTCTGGAAGCGCAGAAAGGCACGGGAGAGCGCGTCCGCCGCTGAGCCCCCCGCGAGGCTTGCGACGATCACAGCGTCGTCACCTGAACGGATGACGTTCTCGTGCACCTCCACCGGTAGCTGGGCCGCCTCGAGGATCGCGCGGATCACGTCCACGGCATCGTCCGGTCGGCGCACGGTCGCCAGCACAGCGTCGGGGAGGTCGAAGCGATCCGCGAGCGTCCGCTTCGGAACCGCCTCCTCCTCGGCTGCCCCTCCGGTGACCGGCCTGCGCCGCAAACGGGCTGCACGCCGTGGTGGCCGCTGCGGCATCTCAGGGGCCACCACGCCAGGACCCGACACGTCCTGGTGCCGTTCGACAGTGCCGAGCCGGATCCCCGCGCGGTTCTGCACCGTCACCGATTTCACGTCAGGAGAGACCCGGAAGGTGCGGGACGCCGCATCGCGTACGAGGCGTTGGACCGAAGCGTTGTCGGGATCTGCCGCGTCGATGTCGAGAGTGACGGTGGCCTGCGGTCCCGGCAGCGGACCAGCCGGCTGCGGGCGGGAGCGCGACGCGGCAGGTCGCGCACCGGGACCGGAGGATTGCCTGCCACGCAGCCACAGCACCACACCCGCCCCCACCAGGAGCAGCACCATGATGATCAGAACGACGTCCACGGCCGTCCCAGAATGCCCGAACGGCGATCGGGGCGCCAGTCACCACCGAGCTTGCCAGGCGAACCACGCCAGTGCTCTTCGTGATGTTCTTCACGCCGTGGTGGGCTGCCCGTATCGCCATCAGCACCACGCCGATTGTCGCGGCCGTCCGTGCTGGGCGCCCACCTGACGTCGCGGACGCGTCGCCCTCGGACGGTCTCGCTGGGGGACGCCCGGTCGGGGTCTTGTTAAGACCTGACGGAGTTTGCGGTAGAGGCCCTTCCCCGACTTCCCCGGCCGTGGTTGCTGCACGACCGGGCGGTCGCCCATCGGCACGTCGCCCACCAGGGTCCGCGCTCGGCCCTTCGACCCGGCCCCAACACCGCACTCGCGGCACCACGCCCGGTCCGCGACCGTCTCCACCAGCAGCACCAGCTCGCGCTCATGCCCGGTCGCGGCGAGCACAACGAACTCGTCCAGCCCGACGACAAGCGTGCGTGTTCGCTACCGTGATCCATGCCTGTGGCCTCCACATCCGCAGTGCGTCACACCGCCAATGCGCGACGCCACAGGCACCCTCAAAGCACCTGACGCGCGCTACCCGTTCTCCGCGCCCCCCTCGTTCATCGCGAAGAGCCTTCAATCCTTCCCGGGTTGTGCGGGAGGTCACGAAGCAGACGTTGCGGCCCGATGGCCGCTACGGAAACCCGTGGGACGAGGCGTCGAAGGGCCGTACTCAGCGGCGCGCGCAGGGACTTCCTCTCCTCGGCCCATAGACCGCGACGGCCTTCCGGCCGGACGCGGATGGGAGGGCCGTACTCGGTGCCGCGTCATAGCCGTGGCTTCGATCGGCCGGCGGCCGAGGGCAGCGTGCCGTGCACAGCGCCGCTCTCCGGGGCTACGGGGCAGGTCTCTCGTCGCCGGATCGCGTGGCGGGTCTGGAGGTCCTCGTAGAGTACGGTCAGTCCGACCGGCAACTGGCAGACCCCGAGGGCCCGTACGCCCCACCCAGCGACCGCAGGTCCGCCCCGCCCTACAGGTGGACGAATGAGAGCAGTTGTCTACGACCGGTATGGCCCGCCTGACCGGCTTCGGGTCGACGAGCTGCCGGTGCCGTCTCCGGGTCCGGATCAGGTGCTCATCGAGGTCGTCGCGACGTCGATCAACCTGTCTGACTGGGAGTGCCTGCGGGGCGCGCCGTCGTACGCGCGGATCGGAGGATTGCGTACCCCGAAGCGCCGGACACTGGGTTCCGATATCGCCGGTCGCGTCGCCGCTGTCGGTGACCAGGTGGGCCGGTTTCGTCCAGGCGACGCGGTGTACGGCGACAACCTTCAACTGATGGGTGGCTTCGCGGAGTACGCGGTGGCGCCGCAGTCGGTGCTCGTCCACAAGCCGGAGGCGATGTCGTTCTCAGACGCGTCGACGCTGCCACAGGCGGGAGCGATCGCTCTACAAGGCACGGCCGGCCTGTCAGCCGGGCGGCGGATGTTGATCAACGGTGCGGGTGGCGGCTCGGGAGCGTTCGCGATCCAGCTCGCCAAGCAGTCAGGCGCGCACGTGACGGCCATCGACAACGCCGGCAAACTCGAGTTCATGAGGTCGCTGGGGGCGGATGAGGTGGGCGACTATCGGCGACAGGACTTCACCGACTTCCCGCCCTTCGACCGCATCCTTGACCTCGTCGCCACCAGGTCGGCGTTCGCGTGTCGACGGGCGCTGGCTCCCGGCGGCCGGTACCAGTGCGTCGGCGGGCTCGTGCGGACGCTGCTGCCGCTCGCGATCTTGGGGGCCGTGGTTGGCCCGCTGACGGGACGCCGTGTGGAGGTGCTCGGCGTGAAGCAGGGACCGACCCACTTCGAGCCTCTCCAGGAGCGGTGCGTCGCAGGCGACGTGAAGATCCACATCGACCGCACCTTCCGCCTCGATGAGGTGCCCCAGGCGCTGGCCTACGTCGGCGCGGGCCGCGCTCTCGGCAAGGTGGTCGTCGCGGTCGCCTGAGCGTGGACCCCCGCCACCTCGGCGGGAATGTTACGGCTACGAAGGGGGCTACCGACACCGAGCCGGCGGGGTCTCGGATGAGTCGAGAGCACGCTGTGTCGCGGTCGCCTCGCTCCCTCTCGACAGGGCGGTTCTTCGCTGCCCGTCACCGTGGCACCGGGCGGTTCCCGTTTGGACCGGAGCCACCACACGAGCCGGGCGAGGGGAGCGGTCAGTCCCCGTGCCGAAGTCCGGGATGGTGATGTCCAAGGGCAATCCCGGGTTGTATGCGATTTCCCACACGTGTCCGTCGAGATCGGTGAAGCATCCTGCGTACCCGCCGTTGAAGCTCTCGCCCGGGGCCGGGGTGACCTTGGCTCCCGCGTTGGCGGCGGCGGTGAGGATGCTGTGGGACCTCCGTTGGTGAGCGAACGTTGTGGGCAAGCGCGATGCCCCCGAACCCTTCGGTACAGGCGTCGTCGACGCCCGAGTCCTGGGCGAGCTTCTTGCGACGCCACAGGACCACCGCGTTGCTGCCTGCTTGGAAGAAGACCGTCACTTCGACTTCCTGCCCGCGCCGCCCGAGCCGTTCATAGAACTTGCGTGCGCGGTCAATGTCAGCGACGCCCAAGGTCACCAGGCTCGGCCGCTGTTCCATGAGTTCTCATGACGACACCGAATCGAACGTAGATCATCGGTGGAACCAGTCACGCCTGGACTTCCTAGCAATGGTGGTTCCCCGACGGTAAGTGCTCTATACATATACAGCAGTCCCGTCGGCTCAGCCAAGGGTGCCCAGGCTCGCCGCAGACCGCCCGACGTCTATCTGTGTGGCGATGGGCCGCTTGCCGCGGTGCTCTATGCGACACTCCAATGGGTCATCGAGCGGACAGAGGGCATCGCCGCAGCCTTCATCAAGGAGCTGGCCTGGCGGGCCCCTCCGCCGGCTGATGAACGAGGACGAGGACCTGGCGACGCATCTCCAGGTGTGCCTCGATGACATGATCGGCCACGCCACGCCGGTCGTGCGCGCGGCAATCGCAGCGCACCCCGATCGAGGATCGCAGGAACCGTGGAGTCCTGCCCACCGCGCGGCGCAACTACAAGGACACCTCGCGGAGACTCGATCGCTCCTAACCCTGACTGCAAACCGGACCCGCGCGATGCCGAAGCTCCTATAGCCGTCAAGCGGCGTCGGGCACTTCGTCGTGTGGGGGGTCGAGGGCTTCGATGAGGAGGGGGTAGACCTCTCGGACGATGAAGCGCTTGAGCCGTCGGATGGTGTCGAGGTCGGCCTTGTCGGTGC
>DASZZX010000219.1:0-25480 GCA_036260415.1 Nitriliruptorales bacterium | reverse complement strand
GACGGGGGGGAACCGCAGATGCGTGTGGAGGCGGCGCGCGCCCGCGACCCGCGCCGTGTCCCCCGCTCCTTGGGATGGCGGCGGACGGCCACGGTGGTCGCGGCGCTGCTGCTGGGCGGCTGCGCGTACACCGGTGAGCCTCAGCAACCGGGGTTCACCGAGGTGCTGCGCCTGGAGGGGGGCGACCGCCTCACGCAGTCGTTCGTGCCCCGCGGGAACCCGCTGGGACGCCTCGACCTGCTGGTGGGGACCTACGGGGTCGCGCAGCCGGACGGCGTGCTGACCCTGCGGCTCAGCGGTGCCGGGCAGGTGCGCAGGGCGGTGGTCGGCGGTGCGGACATCGCCGACGCCGCGTGGCTGGCGCTGACCTTCCCACCGGTCGAGGGAGCCGCCCGCGAGCGCTTCGCCGCCACCGTGGGCTGGGAGGGCAGCGACCCGCTGGCCCTCTTCCTCAACCCCAACGACCCGTACCCCGACGGGGAGCTCCTGGGCCGTGATGGTGACCTCGCCTTCCGGGTGGGCCACCACGGCCGGGTGGGGGGCGCGGTGGATGCGGGCGGACGGGTCGCGACGGAGTTCGCCGGCCGCCTCCGCGACGACCGTCCGTTCACGGTGGTGTGGACGCTGACGCTGGCGGCGGGAGGTGCCTGGCTGGTGCGTTCGCTGTGGCGCGCGGCGGCGTCCCGCCATCGGTGAGGGCCTGGCTACCGTGCGGTCCGACGGATGGAGGCGGGTCGTGCTCGACAGGCTCCGCAGGATGGTCGGTGGGGGGGCCGGGGCGAGCACACCGCCGGCGTCTGCGGGCAGGTCGACGCACAACCGCCACTACGTCACCGCGGCACCCAGCGCGCAGCACCAGTTGGACCTGTTCCGCGGCGAGTGGACCTCCGCCGTGCCGTTGCCCGGCGAGGACACCGTGTCCGGTCCGCGCAGGGACCTCTTCGACGATCCGCGCATGGCCTGGATGATCGACCGTCTGCGGCCCGGCGAGCGGTGGCGCATCCTCGAGCTCGGGCCGCTGGAGGGCGGTCACACGGCCATGCTGGAGCAGGCCGGCGCCACCGACATCGTAGCGGTGGAGGCGCACGAGCGGGCGTTCCTCCGCTGCCTGGTCGTCAAGAACCTGCTGGACCTGCGCGCCCACTTCCTGCTGGGCGACTTCGTCGCCTACCTCCGGCACACCGCCGAGCGGTTCGACCTGTGCGTCGCGAGCGGGGTGCTGTACCACATGGCCGAACCGCTGCAGCTGCTGCAGTTGATCGCCGAGCGGTGCCGCAGGGTGTTCCTGTGGACCCACCTCTACGACCCGGTGGTGATGGCGCGCCGCCCCGACGTGGCCGCCCGCTTCTCGGGCACCACCCGGCTGGAACAGGCCGGGACGACCTGCACCGGCTACCGCTACGAGTACCGGGAGGGACGCGGCCTGCCGAGCTTCTGCGGTGGACCGCTTCCGCACAGCCACTGGATCACGCGCGACGCCTTGCTGGAGGCGCTGCGCGCCTTCGGGTACACGCACGTCGAGGTGGCGTTCGACGAACCCGACCGCGAACACGGTCCGGCCCTCGCCGTGCTGGCCTGGCGGTGACGGCCGGTCGGGCGTGTGGCGCCGCGGTGGTTGCGGCTCAGGGGAGCTCCCACGAGGGTCCGGCGCGGGGATCGGCGCGCACCGTCGCCAGCAGGAACGGCAGGGCCAGCGCCAGGGTTGCGACCCAGAAACCGGTCCAGGCCACGTTCACGACCTGGTCCGCGACGCTTCCCTCCATGGGGCGGTTGAGCGGCAGCAGCGTCGTCGCGGTCGGGCCGAGACCACCGAGGGCACCGGTGAAGATGACCCCGCCGACGAGCACGAACTGGGCGACGACCACGCCGACGATCTGCGCGAGGTGCAGCGGGGCGATGCCGGGCCGGCCGGTGCGACCCAGCAGCAGCGCCACCGCCGGCGTGATCCACATGAGGTAGTGCGGGCTGAACTGGGAGAAGGCGAAGATCGCGAGGTGGGCCAGCACCAGCCAGCGCCACACCTGCGTGCGCGGCACCGGACCCATCCCCCACCAGCCCCGCGCGCGCCCGAGCAGGTAGGTGCCCAGTGCGAACACCGCCGCGACGAACAGGAACAGGCCCGGCCCGCCGCGCTCCGGCTGCAACGCGAACGCGAAGAAGTTGCCGCCGAACGAGAAGTCGCCGGCCGCGGCCAGCTCCCCGTACGTGCCGCCCACCAGCCGGTTCAGGCCCATCGTGAGCGCGAACGGCGTCACGGCGAGGACGGACCAGGCGACCTGCCGGGGCAGGTCGCGGTACCACACCAGCGCGACGACCGGTACGAACAGGACCGGGTAGGTGCGCAGGGTGATGGCCAGCCCGAGCACGAGCCCAGCCCACACCGCGTGTCCCCGCTCGAGCAGCCACAACGCCACGACCACGGCCAGGACCGGGAAGGACTCGTAGCGGCCGAAGATCAGCGTCGCGTACAGAGCCGCCGGGGACAGCATCCAGAAGATCCACGCCCGCCATGCACGTGACACCGCCAGCTCGCGGGCGGTGTCACGGTCCTCGACCGCTGGCCACAGCAAGCTCAGCAGGACGAGGCCGGCGGCGAGGTCGGCCAGCACGTACGGCACCTTCAGCAGGCTCACCACGCGCAGCGCGTCCGGTCTGGTCAGCAGCGCCGTCATGTGCTCGGCGACCAGACCGTTGGGGTCGGACCACCACCACGGATGGGTCCACAGCTGCTCGGACGGTCCCATGAGCGGCTGCACGGCCAGCAGCCACAGCGCGTGCAACACGTGGCTGCCCATGTTGACCAGGTAGCCCTCGAACACGTCCCCGTGGAAGGCGATCAGGTGGGCGCGCCAGTACACAGCGAGCGTGTCGGACGTGATGCCGACGGGCAGCAGCAGCACACGCACGAGGACGCCGAGCAGTCCCCAGCGCAGGAAGCTGGGGCCGAAGCGGGGGTCGCGGAACGGGGCGCGCCAGCCCGGCGCCGACGCGTCGGCCGTCACCGGCCGCGTGCCCCGCGGCGGGTCGCGGACACCTCCCGGCGCATGCGCAGCGAGTTCTGGGCCATGCGCACCGCGTTCGCCAGCCCCTTGTCCTGCGTCACCTGCACGAACCGCCTCGCCAGCTGCAAGGGCGAGCGGCGCGGGCGGCTGACACGGCCGACCTTGACGTAGGGGCTGTCGGGCCGCTCGACGTCGGCGGCGCGGCGCGGGAAGCGGCAGAAGTCCACCAGCGGTCGAAGGGCCCGCTCCCACGTCATGGTCGGTGCCAGCGCTTCGACGTGCGCCCTGGCCTCGGCGTGTCGCTCCGGGGTCGCGATGCGCAGCAGCGCCGCCGCCAGATCGTCGACGTCCTCGGCCTTCACCACCTCGCCGAGGTCGTGGCGCTGCACCAGCCGTGACAGGGAGTCGCCCTCCGTGCAGACGATCGGAAGCCCAGCCCAGAGGTAGTCGAGGATCCGGGTGCGGTAGGACAGCTCCGTCTCGAGGTGCAGGAAGTGGGTGGACACGCCGACGTCGGCGTCGAGCAGCCAGTTGGCGCGGTCCTCGTAGTCCACCCAGTCGTCGTTGAAGAAAACGTGGGTGCCCAGGACGCCCAGCTCCTGCGCGACCCGCAGCGCCTCGCCCGCACGCACCATCTCGGGCACGTCGGGGTTGGGATGGGCGGTCCCCATGAAGAACAGCTTCAGCCGTGGCTCGTCGGCGGAGGCCTTGGCGACGGCGCGGATCAGCGTGGCCGGGTCGAACCAGTTGTAGATGCCACCGCCCCACAGCAGCACGAAGTCGTCCGCGCCGATCCCGTCCGCCACCCCTCCCTGGACGGCTCCGCCCTTGATGGGGTGACGCTCCTGGCGGGGAGGCTCCGAGGGCAGCCCGAACGGGGCGACCTCCAGCAGCGCTCTGAGGTCGGGGTCCTGGTCGTACGTGGCGGGGTTGATGCGTCCCAGCGCCGCCAGCTGACCTAGCCAGAAGTCACGCTGCTTGTCGGATGCGCACAAGAAGAGGTCGCCGCGCTGCAGTTGGTCGTTGACGACCTCGCGGTCGCTCCTCGCGGTGGCCCAGCGCTCCTGCGGCGGCTCGTCGCGGCGCAGGACGATCGCTTCGATGTGGAACGGGTCGTAGATGTCCACCACGACGGCCGCGTCGGAGTCGACGATCTCGGGGAAGTGGAACATCGCGAAGCCCTGCAGCACGATCACCTCGGCCCACCCGATCCAACGTCGGGCGTTGCCCGCGTCGAAGTGGACGGTCTTGAAGGACCCGTGGCTCAGCTGCGGCCGGGACATGCCGCCGAGCACGACCTCGTGCTCGCGTGCCAGCAGCTTGGCCATCTCCCAGGCCCGGATGGCCGGGCCGGCCATCTTAGGGCCGAGGGTGTCCGCGGTGATGATCAGCACCCGCTGGCGGGTGGTCGCGTGCCACATGAGGTCGAAGGTGTCCACCGCCGCTTGGAAGACCGTCAGGAAGGTGGCGTCGGGCACGTTGGGCAGCACCGGCTTGCGGAACAGGCGCATGATCTCGCGGTCGTCGCGTCGACGGGCGGCCTGCACCCTGACACGCGCCTCCCGCAGGCGGTCCAGCGACAGCCCGAAGTCGCGGATCGCGGCCAGGTGCGCACCCGTCATGGCCGAGACGGTCGGCCGGGGCTCGGCCACGTCCTCGCTGGTGATGCGGTAGTCGCCGAGGTCGCTGCCCTCATCGAAGAAGCCGCGCAGCATGGTGAGGATCACCGACGCCGGCAACGTGCGGGAGAGGGTGTCGTCGCCGTAGTTCTTGAAGATGGTGGCCAGCGCGTTGCGCTCCAGCAGGTAGCGTCGGCGGGCATCCCCGAACCGCGCCGCCGTGCCGTGGTGGCGGTGGTAGAGCACCGACGTGGGCACGAACCACACCTCGTGGCCCATGACCCACAGCCGCCAGCCCAGGTCCACGTCCTCGAAGTAGGCGAAGTAGTCCTCGTCGAAGCCGCCCACCTGGAGGAACAGCTCACGGTGCGCGGCCATGGACGCGCCGGTCACGAAGATCGTGGGGCCGAGCTGGAGGTCGTCGGGGACGGGCTCCTCCCAGTGATCGGCGAAGCCGTGGCCGTAGAAGGCCAGGACGCCGCCCGCGAAGTCGACGCTCTCGCCGCGGGCGTCGAGCACCAGCCCACCGGTGGCGGCCACCTGGTCGTGCATGATCAGGGGCTTGACGAGCTCGCGCAGCCACGCCGGATGGGCGACCGCGTCGTTGTTGATCAGGGCAAGGATGCTCCCGCGGCCGGCGCGCGCCCCTTGGTTCACCGCTGGTGCGAAGCCCCGGTTGCGGTCGTTTGTGATCACCTGTACCGGGGGGAAACGTTGGCGGACGAACTCCACGGAGCCGTCGGAGCTGGCGTTGTCGATCAGCAGCACCTCGATGCGGTCCCGTGGGTAGTCCTGCTGGAGGATGGAGCCGAGGCAGCCCTCGAGGTAGTCGCGCCCGTTGTAGTTGACGGCCACGACCGTGACGGTGGGCCAGTGCTTGGGGTCCACGGGCGGTGACCTCGGCGGCGGCGACGCCGGCAAGGTCTAGCACAGGGTCCACTAGCCTCCGCACAGGCCGTCGTCGGGAGGGCAGGTGGCCGGGGACGTCCCTCCAATGGCAGACGACCCGGCACGCCCCGCGGTGTCGGCGGTGATCCCCGTGCACGACGAGGTAGCGGCGCTGCCGGACTTCCACGCCGAGCTGATGGCGGCGCTGCCGGCGTGGTCGGACGGGCGGGTCGAGCTGATCTACGTCGACGACGGGTCCACCGACGGCACCGCCGACCTGCTGGAGAAGCTGCACGCCGACGCTCCCGATGTGGTGCGGGTGGTGACCCTGCGGCGCAACTTCGGCAAGTCCGGGGCGCTCGCGGCGGGGTTCTCGCACGCGCGGGGCGAGGTGATGGTGACACTCGACGCGGACGGTCAGGACGTCCCCTCCGAGGTCCCCAAGCTGCTCGCCCGGCTCGCGCAGGGCGCCGATCTCGTGGGGGGCTGGCGCCGCCAGCGGAGCGACCGCACCACCAAGCGCTGGGCGTCCCGCGTCTACAACGCCGCCACGAGGGCCCTCACCGGGCTGCCGTTGCACGACTTCAACGCCGGGATCAAGGCGTTGCGCCGGGAGGTGGCCGAGGAGCTGCCGCTGTACGGCGAGTTCCACCGCTTCGTCCCCGTCCTCGCGCACGACCTCGGTTTCCGCGTCGAGGAGGTGACGGTGACCCACCGGCCCCGGCGGGCCGGCACGTCGAAGTACCTGTCGTTCGCGCGCTTCCCCAAGACGCTCCTAGACCTGCTCACGGTGGTCTTCCTCACCCGCTTCGCGGACCGACCGCTGTACCTGTTCGGCGGGTTCGGCCTGGCGATGTCGCTGCTCGGCGGTGCCGCGATCGGCTACCTGGTGGTGCTCAAGCTGTTCACCGGGGCGGGCATCGGGACCAGACCTCTGCTCCAGCTCGGGGTCGTGACGCTGCTGGTGGGGGTGCAGCTGGTGCTGGTGGGCTTCCTCGGGGACGTGCTGCGCCACACCGCGGCCGCGCGGGAGCCGCCCTACCGGGTCCGCCGGACGCTGCCGTGACGCTGCGCCCGCAGCCTCGGCTGCGCGTGCTGCTGGTCACCCACGTCTTCCCCCGTCACCCCGACGACCCTGCCGCCCCGTTCCTGCTGCGCTACGCCCGCGGTCTGGTGGCGGCCGGCACCCAGCTGCGTGTGCTCGCGCCGCACGACCCGGGCCTGCCCGACGACCACGAGGTGGCCGGCATCCCGGTCCGGCGTGTCCGCTACGCGCACCCGTACGGCGAGGACCTCGCCTACCGCGGCGAGATGCACCTCCGGGCGGCGTCCACGCTCGGGGCGTGGAAGGCGCTGCGGCTGGTGGGTGCGTTGGTGCGCGCGGTGCGCCAGGAGGTGCGGCGGTGGCGCCCCGACGTGCTCGACGTCCACTGGCTCGTGCCCGGAGGGGTCGTGGCGTACCTCGCCCACGTCCCCATGCCGGCCCAGGTGGTCGTGCACGGCACGGACCTGGCGCTGGTGACGGCAGGTTCGGTGCGCCGGGCGCTAGCGCGTCGGGTGCTGGCCCGCTTCGACGCCGTGGCTGCGGCCTCCCAGCCGCTGGCGACCGACCTGTGCGCGGTGATGGGCCGACCCGCCGACGCGGTGGCGCCGATGCCCTACGCGCCCCCCACGAGCCCGCCGCGGCCACCGCCCGGCTCGGGCCGGGTGCTGGCGGTGGGACGGCTGGTGGCCGAGAAGGGCCACGCCGACCTGGTGGCGGCGGTCCACCGGCTGCGCCGCGCCGGGCGAGACCGCCTGTCGCTCACCATCGTGGGTGACGGCCCGGAGCAGGCACGTCTCGAACGGCTCGCCGAGCGCTGGGACGTGCCGTTGTCGCTGCCCGGTGCGCTGTCTCCGGTCGAGCTCGAAGGGGCCTACGCCGCCGCCGACGTGGTGGTCGTGCCCAGCCATCGGGAGGGCTTCGGGCTCGTGGCGGTCGAGGCGTTGGCGCGCCACCGGCCGGTGGTGGTCAGCGACGTGGGCGGGCTGTCGGTCGTGGTGGAGGACGGGTTGACGGGGTGGAAGGTGCCGCCGCGTGACCCGCGCCGGCTCGCAGACGCGATCGCGGCCGTGCTCGACCACCCGGACGAGGGCCGTCGGCGGGCCGAGGCGGGGGCGCGCGCGGTGACGCGACGGTGGTCGGCGGCCTCGCTGGGGCGGGACGCCGCTGCTCGGCTGGCCGCCCTCGCGCGGTAGCGGGGCCCTGCGTCTGCGGCCAGCCCCCGGGCGGTCCGCGCTCAGGACGACGGCGGCTCCAGGGCATGCTGAAGCGCGGCGACGGTGTCGCTGGCGACCGCCGCCGGACCACCGGCGACCAGCAGCCGCGGCTGCTCCCAATCGAGCGCTTCCACCCACGCGCGCCCGCCCTCGTCCAGTCGGTCGGTGGGCACCAGGACGAACGTGACATCGAGCTGGCCCGCCAGGGCGCCCGCCGACAGACCGTCGGGGAAGTTCTGACCGGTGGCGACCAGCAGCCGCCCTGGAGGGGCGGGTCGATCGTCGGCGACCGCCCGGCTGGTCGCGTACCGGTCGGGGCCTGCCAGTCGCCGGGTCGCGTAGCCGCGCGCTTCCAGCTCCCGCGGCACGGCCTCGGGGATGGTGGCCGTGCCACCGGCCAGGACGAGCTCGGTGACCCGCAGCCGTGCCAGCGCGTCCCAGGTGGGCGGCGGCACGGTGCCGCCGGTGACCAGGACCGGGCGGGGCGTGCCTGCCCGCGCGAGACGCGCGGCAGGGCCGGACACCGCGAGCGCGTCCGGCCAGCTGCGCGGGTTGCCGGCCTCGCTGAACACCAGGTAGGCGCTGGCCCCGGCCCCCGGTTCCAGCCGGTCGGCGATGGCAGCGGCGGTCTCGACGCGTGTGGGCCCGGCGACGCGCTCGACCCGGTCCACGCCGGTCTGTCGCAGGCCGTCCGCGACCGCAGGGGCGAGTGCCCGCTCGCCACCCAGGAGGTACGCGGCGTCGGCTCCCAAGCGGCGCACCTCGGCCGCGACGAGGTCGTGCAGAGCGTCAGGCCAGGTGATCAGCAGAGGCGCTTGCAGCCGTCCCGCCAGCGCCGCACCGGCGAGCGCGTCCGCCGGCTCGTCCGCCCGCGCGACCACCACGCTCGGCGCGGCCGTCCACCCGTGGCGGGAGATCGCCACCGACGTGCCGATGCGGTGGCGGTGAGCGGGATCGGTCTCCTCCAGGCGGGTGACGGGGACGCTGGAGACCTCGTACACGTGCACCAGCGCCGAGTAGGAGCCCAGCTTCGAGCGCAGCTGCTCCCCCGAGAGCCACAGCGTCACGGTGCTGCCCGACGCGTCCGCGCCGACCACCTTGGCGCCGTCGGGCGCCCCGTTGCCGTCGAGGTCCCGCACCGTGGGTCGCCCGCCTGCCCCGCGCCGCTCGACCGTCAGCGACGTGAGGCTCGCCAACCCGAACCGGTTGGCCAGCGCCGGGCGGCTGTACCCCACCGTCCAGCGCTGCCGCGGGTTGTCCGCGGCCCGTTCCCAGTTGGAGGTGTCGACCGCCCTCAGGTACGCGATGTCGGAGCCCCACACGTCACGCGCGCTGTCGCTTAAGCCCCCGTGGGACGACGAGTAGAAGGTCTCGGCCACCTCGACCGCGCCGCTGCCCGCGTCGACGTGGCGCGGGACCTGCCCCGCCGTCGCCGTGACGGCGGCCTTCCAGCGGCCTCCGCTGGCCTGCTGATCGTCGGCCTCCCGCTGCCAACCGGTCCAGTGCTGATCGGCCGTGGTGGCGTACAGATCGCAGCGGCAGTCGCGGTCGCGGGAGGCCAGCCCGACCCGGTTCAGCGCGTACGCGCGTCCCGCCACCGCCTGCGCCCTGAGCGCCTCGACGTGCCATGAGGAGGGCACCTCCGCTAGGCCCCACAGGTAGCGCTCGAGCCCCGAGTGGCCGTTGCCCGCGGTGACGTGCTCGACCACGAACAGCTTGCCGTCGCCGTCCGCCACCGAGTCGAGTCGGGTGAAGCCCCACCGGCTGCGGCGGGTCAGTCCGGGCACCTGGATGGAGACGACCACGCCGTCGTGCACGGCCTCGAGCAGCGCGTAGCGGTCCCCGCCGCGCCACAGCGGCGCGCCGCGGGCGTCGCTGATGACGTACCCTCCGTCGCGGACCGCCCGCACCGACCACACCGCGCCGCGCTGCTGGGCGGGCGGCTGGGAGGCGCAAACTCCGCCGGGTGGCTCGCCGCAGCCGTGCAGGCGCCAGGCGACCGGACCGTCCTCGGGCGTGAGCCGGACCGTGGCACCGCCGTTGGACTGGCTGCGCGGGTCCAGCAGCCCCACGCGCGCCACCTCGGGGGTGGGCACCGTGTCGAGCCGGGTCCCCGGGTAGTACACGTCGAGGATGGTGGTGTAGGCGCACCCCTGGAGCGCGGCGCCCTGCGCACCGTACTGGCTCATCCCGACGCCGTGGCCCCACCCGCCACCCACCACGGCGAGGTCGGCCCCGTCCGCGACCGCGGACGGGTCGAGATCGAAGGAGCGATCCGCACCACCCGGGCTGGGGCACGCCGCACCCGCCGCCGGCCCGGCGGGCGTGCCCAGAGCGGTCATCAACAGCACGCACAACGCAACCGGCGTCCGTCGCCACAGACGCAACATCACTCGACTCGGCCTGACGGGTCCGGCGGAGGCTAGCGGACGTGCCGCTCGGCCCGGGAGGAGGGGGCGCGGCACCCGCCAGATTCTTCGACACGCCACCGCGGCCGGTTGAGTGCGCGGGCCGTCCACCAACGCTCTCAGCCCCGCGGCGCCGGGCGCCGCCCACGGTCGGGGACCGTCTCCCCTCGGGCCACCACCTCGCCGCTGCCCAGCACCACGTCCGCCCCGAGCCGGGCACCAGCCTGGACGTGGGCGTCGTGCCCTGCCAGCAATCCCCGGGCCAGCACCCGCTGGTCGATGCGCACCCGATCGTGCAGGATCGCGCGCTCCACCACCGCCCCGCTGCTGACCGTGGCGGCGCGCCCCAGCACGGTGTGCGGGCCCACGGTGGCGCCGGCGGCGACCCGGGCGCCCCCGAGCACCAGCAGCGGCCCGATCAGGTGGGCGCGCGGGTGCACCTGGGCGTCCTCGGCGACGCGCACCCCTCCGCCGCGTTCGGGGACGTCACGCACGGTTGGCCATTCCACCGCGCCGCACAGCGCGAGCCAGTGCCCCTCCCGGTAGCGCTGCGGGGTCCCGAGGTCCGCCCAGACACCCTGCCACACGATGCCCTCCAGGTGACCGCCGCCCTCCACCAGTCCCGGGAACACGTCCCGCTCGAACGACAGCGGTCCCTCGGGATGGGCGAGCAGGACATGCGGCTGCAGCACGTAGGTTCCGGCGTTCACGGTGTCGTGCCCCGGCAGGCTCCCGGGCGCGGGTTTCTCGACGAACCGCACGACGCGACTGGCCTCCCGCAAGGCGACGCCATAGGCGGACGTGTCCGCCACGCGTGTCAGGACCATCGTGGCGTCCGCCCCGGCGGCGACGTGGCGGGTGGCGACCCCCGCGAAGTCCACATCGGTCAGGATGTCCCCGTTGAGCACCAGCACCGGGCCGTCCATGCTGGCGGCGACCGCACGAGCACCGCCGGCGGTGTCGAGGGGCTGGGGCTCGGGGACGACGCGCAGTTCGATCCCGTGCCGCTGCGCGGGGCCGCGCAACGTCTGAAACGGTGCGGCGTCGGCGCCGATGACCAGATGGACCCGCTGCACACCGGCCGCCCCGAGACGGCGGATCAGGCCCTCGAGGAAGGGGGGGCCGCAGAACGGCAGCAGCGGCTTGGGGACGTCGTGGGTCAGCGGCTGAAGACGGGTGCCGCGTCCGCCCGCAACGATCAGCGCCTCGCGAACAGGTGCCTCGGCTGACCCGTGGTCACTCACCCGTGCTGCTCCTGCCTCGGCGGACGCCGGCGATCGCCCCCCACACCAGCGCAAGAGCCACCCAGAACGCCAGCCCCACCCTCACCAGAGGGTGCAGCAGCCGTCCCACGCCGCGGCCGTAGGCCCGGGCGTAGAAGCGGTCGAGGCTGCGGGCGTGCTCAACGACCATCCAGACGCGCCGTCGACGCGTGGACGCACCCACCGCGTGGACGACCTCGGCAGCCGGGGCGAACCGCACCCGCCACCCTGCTCGGCGCAGACGGTAACCGAGGTCCACGTCCTCGACGAACATGAAGTAGCCCGGGTCGAAGCCCCCGACGTCCTCGAACGCCTCCCGACGGAGCGCCAGCGCGCATCCCGAGAGCCAGTCCACCTCCCGGGCGGCCGTGGGGTCCTCGTCGTGCATGCGATAGGCGCGTGTCCACGGGTTGCGCGGCCACCACAGTCCCAGCAGGGCGTGGCCCACCGCCTGCGCCAGCGTGGGGAAGCGGCGGGCGCTCGCCTGCAGCCGCCCGTCGGGGTAGCGCACCAGCGGGCCGGCCGCGCCGGCCTGGGCGTGCCGGTCCAGGTCGTCGGCGAGGGCTGTGACGCTGCCCGGTGCGAAGCGGGTGTCGGCGTTGGCCACGACCACGAATGGTGCGCTCGTGCGAGCCACCCCGACGTTGGCGGCCTGTCCGTAGCCCACGTTGGCCAGCTCGAGCACCGCCACGTCGTCGAACGCGGCACGGACGGCCGCGGGCGTGCCGTCGGACGAGCCGGAGTCCACCAGCACCACCTCGTCGGCGCCGGCGGCCCGCAAGGTGCGCAGGCAGGCGAGCGCCTCGTCACGCGTGTCGTGGGTGACGATCACCACGGCCGTCCGCGGCCGAGGCCTGGGCCCTCGCGACACCCCGGTCACCGACGTCAACGCTGGCCGACCCCGACCAGCGTGATACCGAACGTGATCAGGATCACGCCGGCCCAGACCAGGCCAGACGGGCGCTCCCCCAGCACCACCACGCTGAAGGCCAGGATGAGCACGTACGACAAGCTCACGACCGGGTAGGCGGTCGAGAGCGGCAGACGCGACAGCGTGACCAGCCAGAAGATCGCCGACAGCCCGAAGGCACCGAGCCCGGCGACCACCTGCCACGTGCTCGCCACCCGTGCCAGCAGCCCCAGGAGTCCGGCGTCGGCGACGACACCGCCCAACTCGCCGACGTGGGTCATTCCCGCCTTCAGCAGCAGCTGTCCCACGGTCGCCAGGACGATGGACGTCAGCAGGATCCCGAGCGTGGTCACGGGGACCCCTCGCGCGCCGCGACCTCCGCGAGGAGACGCGCCAGCCCGTCGCGCCACGGCGGGAGCGTGCGCAGTCCGGACAGCACCGAGTGGCGCTCGCCGAGCACCGAGTACGCGGGGCGCGGGGCGGGCCGGTCGAGCTGGTCCGACGATATCGGCTCAAGGTCGACGTCCATCCCTGCCAGCTCGTAGGTCGCCGCGGCGAGGTCGTACCAGGAGCACGTGCCGTGGTTGGTGCGGTGGTAGGTGCCGTAGCGCCCCGTGACGACGAGCTCGCGGATCGCCCCAGCCAGGTCACGCGTGAACGTCGGCGAGCCCACTTGGTCGTCGACCACCTGCGCCGCCCCACGCTCGCGACCCACCCGCAGCATGGTCGTCACGAAGTTCGAACCGCGCGCGCCGCACACCCACGAGGTGCGCACGATGTAGTGTTCGGCGAGCGTCTGGCGCAGCAGCTGCTCGCCAGCGGCCTTGGATCGCCCGTAGTGGTTGAGTGGGTCCACCGGGTCGAACTCGCTGTAGGGCTGCGGGGTGCCCGCAGCGCCGCCCCGGCCACGCCCGTCGAACACGTAGTCGGTGGAGATGTAGACCATCGCCGCATCGACCAGGCGGCATGCCCGCGCGACCCACCAGCTGCCGAGCGCGTTCACGCGGTGTGCGCGGTCGGGATCCTGCTCGCAGCCGTCCACGCTCGTCCAGGCGGCGGCGTGCACCACCAGGTCGGGCTCGTGGTCGCGGACGGCCGCAACCACGGCGGGTTCGTCGGCCACGTCGAGCTGGGCGTGGCTGAGTCCAGCCACTTCGTGGTCCGCGAACGCGTCGAGCAGGTCGAGCCCCAGCTGCCCCCCGGCCCCGGTGACGAGCACACGCATGGCTCAGGTGGTCTCCTGCTCACGTGTGCGCCGCTCCACAAGACCTTGGCGCCGCGATGCCCCCCGTCGCTTGAGCGGACGCCACCACCATCCGTTCTCCCGGTACCACGCGATCGTGGCGTCCAGAGCCTCGTCGAAGGACCACTTGGGCTCCCAGCCGAGCTGGCGCACCTTGGTGGTGTCGACCGAGTAGCGCAGGTCGTGTCCGGGGCGGTCGGCGACGAGCTCGATCCACCGCTCGGCCTCGGGTCCCGCGTGCCCGAACCGCGCCAGGATGGCGTCGGTGAGCTCCCGGTTGGTCATCTCGTTGCCCGCCCCGACGTTGTACTCCTCGCCGGCTCTCCCTTCGGTGAGCACCAGCCACTGTGCGCGCACGTTGTCGAGCACGTAGGTCCAGTCACGCACGTTGTGCCCGACGCCGTAGAGGGGGAGCTTCCTGCCGTCCAGCAGGTTGGTGATGAACAGGGGGACGACCTTCTCGGGGTAGTGGAACGGACCGAAGTTGTTGGTGGTGCGGGTGATGGTGATCGGGTAGCCGTAGGTGATGCGGTAGGCGCGGGCCAGGAGGTCCGCCCCGGCCTTGGAGGCGGCGTAAGGGCTGTTGGGTTGCAGCGCGTCTCCCTCGACGAAGCGGCCGGGTGCGGGGATGGAACCGTAGGTCTCATCGGTGGAGATGTGCAGGAACCGGGGGATCTCCAAGCGGAGTGCCGCGTGGAACAGCGTGTTGGCGCCGCGCACGTTCGACTCCACGAAGTCGTCGCTGGCGACGATCGATCGGTCGACATGGCTCTCGGCGGCGAAGTTGACCACGGCGTCGTGGCCGGGCAGCACCTCGCGCAGCAGGGCCCCGTCGCGGATGTCCCCGCGGACGAAGGTGTAGCGCGGGTCGCCCTGGAGGTCCGCGAGCGACGCCAGGTTGCCGGCGTAGGTCAGGACGTCGTAATTGGTGACCGTGACGTCGGGGTGCTCGGTGAGCAGGTAGCGCACGAAGTTGGAGCCGATGAACCCCGCCCCTCCCGTGACGAATACCCGCACGTTGCACTCCTTCCCGTGGGCCGCCTCCTGCCCAGCACCGACGACGACCCCGGCTAGATGCCGACCTGTGAGTGATCACCGAGCATGAAGCGGTAGGCGGACGGCTTGCGGTCCGAGCGGGCGATCTCGACCGCCCGCCCGACCAGCGAGTCGACGATCCGGCTCGCGTCACGGATGCGGCAGCCCTCCAGCACGACGGAGTGGTCCAGCTCCGTGCGCTCGATCACGCAGTCGTTGGCGATCGACGTGAACGGTCCCACGTAGGCGTCGATGACCCTGGTGTTGGCGCCGATCACCGCGGGCCCACGGACCGACGAGTTGACCAGCTCCGCGCCGCGCTCGAGCACCACGTCGCCGACCATCTCCGAGCGCTCGTCCACCACCCCGTCGATGCGGCGCTGGATGGTCGTGAGCACGATCCGGTTGGCTTCGAGCAGCTCGTCCTTCTTGCCGGTGTCGAGCCACCAGCCGGTCAGGAGGCTGCTGCGGACCTTGCAGCCGTCGTCGATCAGCTGCTGGATCGCGTCGGTGATCTCCAGCTCGCCGCGGGACGAGGGTCGGATCCGACGGGCGGCGCCGAGGATCGCCGACGTGAACAGGTAGACCCCGACGAGCGCTAGGTCGCTGGGCGGTACCGCGGGCTTCTCGACCAGGCGGACGACCTGGCCCTGATCGTCCAGCTCCGCCACGCCGAAGCGTTCCGGGTCGTGGACCTGCTTGAGCAGGATCTGCGCGTCGGGCCCGTGCGACTCGAAGTCCTCGACGAGGTGGCGGATGCCGCCCTCGATCAGGTTGTCGCCGAGGAACATCACGAAGTCGTCGTCCCCCAAGTAGTCGGACGCGGTGAGCACCGCGTGCGCGAGCCCGAGCGGGGCGTCCTGCTGGATGTAGCGGGACGTGACCCCGAAGCGCGAACCGTCGCCCACCGCTGCCTCGATCTCGGCCCGGGTGTCACCGACGATGATCCCGACGTCGGTTATGCCGGCGTCCCTGATCGCCTCCAGCCCGTAGAACAGGATCGGCTTGTTGGCGACCGGGACGAGTTGCTTGGCGCTGGTGTGCGTGATGGGACGCAGCCGTGTCCCGGAGCCGCCGGCCAGTACGAGGGCCTTCACGTCGCTGTCTCCTGCCGCCGTGGTCGACCGGCGTCGTCGGGCGGTGGCGCATCGGCCCCGACCACGACGATGACCTGCGCCCCCTCGGGAAACTCGACGTGGATCGGTGGCCGCTGCACCGTCGCCCCCAGGGTGGCAGCCACCCAGGCGGCCCGCCGCGTGCTCCCGGGCGCGGCGTACACGACCGTCCGCGGCGGCGGCCGGGGCAGCGGGCCCTCGACGGAGCCCTTCAACCCGAACGCGGCCCAGTGCAGCGTACGCCCCACCAGGTCCGCGGCGGCCGGCCGACCAGTGCTCCAGACGGTCACGCCGGTCGCGGCCCGGTCCTCCTGCGTGCCGCGTGACGGGGTGGGCACCCCGTGACGCAGCGACGCGTACAGCGCTTCGGCGCCCGGTCCGTAGGGGACCACGTAGCTCTTGCCGTCGATCACGTCGGTGTAGGTGGGCACCACCAGCATCGGGACCTGACCCTCCGCTAGGCCACGCAGCTCGCGGGCCAGCGCCTTCATCTCGCCGACGCCCAGCGCCGAGTCCGTGGTGACGTTGCGCGAAACCCGCTCCACGACGCTGAACAGTCGGGGCACGTCGACCACGGTCCGGGTCGCGACGAGCCGGTCGAGCAGCGCCCGCATGAACTCCTGCTGGCGTTCGATGCGGTCGAAGTCGCCCAGCGGGGTGTTGCGCGCCCGCACGAACGCGAGTGCCTCCGGGGGGGACAGGGCGTGGCAGCCGGCGTCGAAGTCGGCGCCGGACTTCTCGTCCCGCAGCGGGTAGTCGATGCAGAGATCGACCCCGCCCACCGCGTCGACGACGCTGAGGAAGCCGGGGATCGACACCTCGACGTAGTGGTGGATCGCGATGCCCGTCGCCGCGGTCAGGACCTCGACCACGTGGTCGGGCCCTTCGGAGAAGGTCTCGGTGAGCTTGCGACGGTGTTGCCCGTCGACCACGACCAGGTCGCGCGGGAACGACACCACCCGCACGTCCTCGCGGTCGGGGGTGATCGACACCAGCACGACCGTGTCGCCGCGCTGGCCGGAGAAGTCGCCCAGGCGGTAGCTCTCGATCTCCTGGGCGGTGAGGCCCTCGCGCGAGTCGGACCCGACGACCAGGACGTTGAGGGGCTCGGAGCTGCTGGTCTTCTCGGCGAGCGCTGGCAACGAGATCCGTTCCACGTTCCCGTGGGCCAGTCGGTACAGCGACAGCGCCACCGCCCCGACGCCGACCGCAATCACCGCCACGGTCACGGCGAGCAACCGCAGGCCCCATCGGCTCCGCGACCGACCACCTAGGACCGTCGGGCCCCATACACGCTCGCTGACCCCGTTCACGCTCGCCCGTCCACCGTCACGGGCACGTCCCTCCGGGCCGCAGGCCCTCCGCGGTCGGCGCAGCACCCCTCGGCGTGGCCGTCGGTGTGGCCAGGACCGGGGGGCGACCCAGGTCGCTGCCCAGGACCACCCTGATGTCGGCGTTGTCACCCATCTGGTCCACTTCGGCCAGCCGGGCCGACGGGAAGTAGGCGCCGACGTGACGGGCGAGGCTCTCGTCCCCCGCGGCGTGTTCGATGCGCGTGCGCTCGACGCCGAACCGCTCGGCGTTGCCGGTCTCCGTCACCCGCAGCTGCCGTTCCTGCAGCTGCTCGGCGACCGCGGCGGCGAGGCCGTCGATCCCGGCGCCGTTCAGCAGCTCGATCCGGATGTCGGTCGGGTCGGGCGCCGCCGGAGCCGCCGGCTGGTCGGCGGGGAGGGGGCGGTCGGCGCGGATCGCCTGGAACAGCGCCTCGGCAGCCTCCGGGCGGGCTTCGACGTAGCTGCGACCCGCGTCGGACGGCACGGTCAGCATCGTCACACGGTCGGGGTCGAGGTTCTTGAACGACCATGCCAGACGGAACATCTGGGCGGTGCTGAAGCCGGAGTCGGTCACGACCGCGCGCGCCCCGCGGTCGATCAACCGCTTGACGCGCAGCGGGTTGGCGAGCGTCCGCGGCGACATCACGCGGTCCAGCGCCTGCCGCAGGAACAGCTGCTGACGTTCGATGCGGCCGAGGTCGCCGCGGGGATCGGACTTGCGCGCACGCACGTATCCCGCGGCGTCCTTGCCCGTCAGCACGTGACGGCCTGCCGGGATGTCGGCCCCCGCTTCGGGGTCGACCAGGGGCTCCTCGAGGCAGACCGCGACCCCTCCGACCACGTCGACCAGACGCAGGAACCCGGCGATGTTGACCTCGACGTAGTGGTGGATCGCGATGCCGGTGAAGTCCTCGACGGTGCGCACCAGCAGCTCGGGACCCCCCAGCGCCCGCGCGGCGTTGAGCTTGTGGACGCCCTCACCCGGCACGGCGGCGCGCAGGTCCCGCGGGAACGACACCATCACGACGTCGTCGCGCTGGGGCGACATGTGCACGAGCATGATGGTGTCCGCCCGGACCGGTCCCGCGACGTCCTCGGTGCCGAGCTCGGTGAGCTGCTGCTGCGACAGCCCCTCTCGGCTGTCGGTGCCGACCACCAGGACGTTGCGGACACCCTCGACCGGTCGTGGCACGTCCGCAGCGGCCACACAGCCGGCCACGGCGTCGGCGAGACAGTCGATGTCGCGTCTGGCTATCCGGTTGCCCGCGTAGCCGTACAGCAGCCCGGCGGTCCCCAGCCCGAGCGCGACGAGCAGCACCATGCCGGCGCGGACCCAGCGCACGGCCCGGCCCCACCCGGACCGTCGACCAGCGGGTCGGGCGGACACGAACGGCAACGGGCGGGCCTGTGGGTCCACGGAAGAAGACCTTCGGGTGGGAGCCCGGCGGCGGGCGCCAGGGGCCCGACGGCGGCGCAGGCTAGCATCGGGGACGTGGGGAGCGTGCGTCCCCGCCACAAGGGGTCGGGAGGACGACGCTGATCCAGCTCGGCGGCCCGCGCGCCGATCTGCCGCCGGCGCACGACGTGGCGCGCGCTCTGCACTCGGCGGCCGGGCGGCTCGGCCACCGGCCGGCGGTGGCCGTCGTGCGCACGGACCGACGCGAGGAGCAGGGCTTCCGGTCGCTGCTGAAATGGGCGGCGAAGGGAGCGCACCTGCTGCGCGTCGAGTGCCTCCTTGAGCCCGGGGACCGGCTCATGCTCCACGCCCCTGCAGGCTGGGTGTCGGCCGCGGTCTGCTACGCCGCGTGGTGGGTCGGCCTGATCATCACGGTCGACGGCGACGCGCACGTCGCGGTGCACCACGAGGCGCTGCCACCACCGGAAGGGGCCGACACGCTGTTCGTCCTCGGCGACGCGCCCGACGGATCACCGCTCGGCGACACGCCGTCGGAGGCGTGGGCCGCCGCGATCCAGGCCTTCCCCGACCAGCCGCCCGAACCGGCTGCTGCGCGCGACCGGTCGGCGGTGATGGCCGGGGACCTGAGCTGGACCCACGCCGAGCTGCTGCAGGCAGCCCGGCAGTGGGGCGACGAGGGTGCTCTCGGCGTGCTGGTCGACGCGGAGCCGGCGGTGTGGCTGGCAGCGGTGGTGCGACCCCTCGTGACCGGGGCAGCGACCGTGGTCCTCGCCGGAGCCGACCCGGCCGCGACCCGCGCGGAGGGGGTCACACGCTGGGCGTCGTGACCCACCCCTAGTGCCTACGCTCCCCGGACCACGCGACGTCCTCGGCACCAGGAGCGCACCTGGTACTCGGTGAACGCAGCCGCGAGCGGGGCGACCGCCGCGTCACCCGGCCCGCCATCCGGGTGCGTGCGCGCATCCCCGGGCCCGTCCGCACGGCGGCGCGGGCTCTGGGGCTACCGCTCGCCGAGGTCACCCGCTACTGGTACGACGAGCGCTCGGCGCTGCAGCGGGGCCTGGCCGCGCTCGGTGTCGGACTTCTCGCCACGCTGGTGGCCGGCGTGGTGCTGGGCTCCGCGACCGAGCGGCTGGAGGCCCTGCCGGGGCTGTTGCTGCTGATCCCCGCCGCCATCGGGATGCGCGGCAGCAACTTCGGGGCGCTCGCGGCGCGGCTGGGGACCGGCATCCACACCGGGGAGTTCGAGATCGAGCTGGCGCGCAGGAACTTCTTCGGGCGCCAGATCGAGGCGGCCGCCATCCTCACGTTCACCAGCAGCGCGGGGATCGCCGTCCTCGCCTGGTTCGTCGGGCGGGCGTTCGGTGTGCGGGCCGCGCTGGGGCAGCTGGTGGTGATCTCCGTCGTCGGCGGGCTGCTGTCGTCGGTGGTGCTGGTGGGTGTCACCATCGTGCTGGCACGCCAGGCCTACCTGCGCGGGTGGAACATGGACGACGTGGGCGCCCCGGCGATCACCGCCACCGGCGACCTCGTGACCCTCCCCGCGCTGCTGCTGGCGTCGCTGCTGGTCGAGGTGCCGGGCATGACGGCGACGCTCGGGGTGGCCGGCGTGCTGGCGGGGGGCTGGGCGCTGTGGAGGGGGTGGCGGCACCCGCAGCCGGACGTGCGTCGGATCGTGCGCGAGTCGGTGGTGGTGCTGACGTTGGCCGCAACCGTGGACATCTTCGCCGGCACGGTGGTGGAGAGCCGCGCCGAGCAGTTCTTCGACGTGCCGGCGCTGCTGATCCTCGTGCCCCCGTTCATCGCGGCCTCCGGTTCTCTCGGGGGCATCCTCGCCAGTCGCCTGGCCTCCAAGCTGCATCTCGGCCTGATGGAGCCGCGCGCGCTGCCGGGCAAGATCGCGGCGCTGGACGTGTCGGTGACCTTGGTGTTCGCCGTGACGGCCTTCGCAGGGGTGGGTGCCGTCACCCGCCTGGCCGCAGAGCTCATCGGCCGCGCGAGCCCGCCGCTGCCGCAGCTGCTGGCGATCACCTCGTTCGGCGGCCTGCTCGCCTTCGCCCTGCTGTCCGCCGTGGCCTACGCGGCCGCCACGGCGACCTACCGCTTCGGCCTCGACCCCGACAACCACAGCATCCCGATCGTCACGGCGACCATGGACCTGCTCGGGGTCCTGTGTCTGGTCGCCGGCATCGCGCTCGTCAGGATGGAGTGACATGCGACCACACCGCCGCACCGTCAAGGAGCTGCTGGTCAGCGCCAAGGACGCCGCCGAACTCATGGTGGATCTGGCCTACGCTGCGCTGTTCTTCGGCGACGACGATCTCGGGCGTGAGGTGCTGCGCCTGGAGCTCAAGCTCGACGAGGCGCTCGACGAGCTGCGGTTCGTGTGCATGCTGGCAGCACGCACGCCCGAGGACGCCGAACGCCTGTCGGGTGTGCTGCACCTGGCCGTGGCGATCGAGGGCATCGCCGGGGCCGCCGAGGAGATCGCCCGCGTGACCCTCCGTGACATCGGCGTCCCGAGGGAGCTGCGTGACGACCTGCGCCACGCGGCGGAGGTCGCTGCCCGGGTCAAGCTGCGGCCCGACAACCAGCTGGAGAGTCTCACTTTGCGCGAGACGGCGTTGCCCGCTCGCACCGGCATGTGGGTCATCGCGGTGCGGCGTGACGCCGACTTCGAGTTCGGACCGGACGGCGACTTCGTGGTCCGCGAGGGTGACGTGCTGTTCCTGCAGGGTCCGGCCGAGGGGGTCGACCTGGTCCGTGAGCTCGCCGGCGGCACGCCGCGTGAGCTCCCCCCGCCGCTCGAGCACCGCAGGCTGTCCAACCTCGACCACGCGGTCGACCTCTGCGTCGAGCTGAAGAACGCCAGCGAGGTCGCGGTGGGGCTCGCCTACTCGTCGATCCTGCTGCGCGACCGCGGCCTGGCCGCCGAGGTGGGGGTCATCGAGGACCGCACCGACGTGCTGTGGAACGAGCTGGAGACGTGGGTGCTGCGGGCGGCGACCGAGGCCGACGACCCCGAATCGCTGCGCGGCCTGTTGCACCTCGCGTCCGCCTCCGAGCGCATCGCGGACGCCGCCCAGTCGATGACGCGCATCATCGAGGAGGAGGACGCGCCCCATCCGGTGATCGCGCAGGCACTGTCCGAGGCTGACGAGATCGTGGCGGAGGCTGTCGTCGCGCCGGGGTCGCCGGCAGAGGGGCGCTCGCTGGCCGATCTGAAGGTGCAGACCGAGACAGGGATGGAGGTGCTGGCGATCGAGCGGGAGCGCCGTTGGGTGTACCGGCCACGGTCGGCCCGTCTGCTGCACGCCAACGACCGGCTGCTGGCGATCGGACCGGAGGAGGGCGCGCCTCTGCTGCGCTCCCTCTGCGGCGACCAGCGGCCGGAGGGGGAGGAGGGGTGGCACGAACCGGAGACCGGCTGGGAGTGACCGCCGCGACCGTGGCGCGCAGCCGGGTTAGCCGGGTCGCCGACGTGACCGGCTGCTCCGACCACGGCCGGTGGCCGATGGGGTTCGGACGCTGACCGAACGGCCGGTGGCGTGCGAGGACGGTCCGTTCGTGTCGCCGTATCGAGGTGTTCGTACGGGCGCCGCTGGGCGAGAAGCGGGCCGCGAACCCGCGATCACCCTGCCGTTGTCGCCCCGATGATCGGATGTCCGCTGTGGTCAGGAAGCCCCGTGACGCTGTGCTGGCCGTCGGGGTGAACGTCCAGCGCCTGCGTGGTGAGCAGGGGTTGTCACTCTCAGCGCTGGCACGACGCTCGAACGTTGCCAAGGCCACGCTGTCCGCGCTCGAGTCGGGCCACGGCAACCCCACCGTGGCGACGCTGGACGCTCTGAGCCGAGCGTTGCAGGTGCCGGTGCACGAGCTTCTGAGTCGGGGCGCCGGTCCGTTGCAGCGGCTGGTGCGGGGCCGCCGGCCGGAGCGTCCGGGCACCGACGACATCCTCGTCGACACCTTCGCGCCCCGAGGCTCGGTGCAGGTCTACGACCTGCGCTACGAGCCCGGTTCGCAGTTCCGTTTCGACGCCCATACCACCGGCACCCGGGAGCGCGTGCTGGTGCACGAGGGCCGGTTGCGCGTCGGCCCGCTCGACGCGGTGCAGGAGCTCGGCGAGGGCGACTACCTGGCGTTCAACGCCGACGTGGTCCACTTGTACGAGGCAGCCGGGCGCACGACCGTCCGCGCGGTCCTGGTGGTGTGTTACCCGGGTACCGCCCCGTCCTCGGCGCCCGTGCACTCGGAGAGCCGGATGTGACGGACGGGCAGCTCAGTCGCTGAGGCGCTGGACGACGCCCCTGAGGTCCTTGCGGTAACGGCCGAACCGCCGCTTGTGGAGGATCGAGACGGTCGCGCGGGGGCCCTCGTGTCCCTCCCGTGGCTGCCCGGCACGGCCGACGCCGGGCCAGTCCAGCGGCAGCCGGGACCACGCCTCGAGCACGGGCACCAGGTAGATCGCGGTGCCGTCCGGCAGCTGGAGCGGCGCGCGCAGGCCGGAGCGCAGCAGTTGCTCGTGGACGTGGCGGATGAGCCGCTCGGCCGGGGCGATCAGCGAGCGGTCGACGCCGTACAGCTCGAGGTCGGGCAGGTCGAAGCGCGCCGCGCCGTGCGAGTGCACCCAGTGCGTCCCCTGACCCTCCGCGTGCACGGCGATCGCATCCGACACCTCGACGTCGCCGCCGGCGATGCGCTCCAGCCAGTCGGGTGGATGCTCGGATGCGGCCGACAGGTCGCGCACGGCCACCACCCGCTGCTCCAGGGCCCGCGCGAGAGCGAGGAGGAGCTCGGCGTGGCGGCGCATCCCGCGACGTGGTCCCTCCGCGCCGACGTACGTCTCCGCGCGGACCAAGGGGGCGCCGTCCGCACCCTCGACGGTGCGGACCACCGCCTTCTGCATGCGACCGCCCCACAGGACCTCCTGGGCGTCGGCGGGGTCGCCCACTGGGGCGTTGCGGACGATGGCCCCGAACCGGCGAGCCGCGGTCACGACCGCGCCGACGTCGACCACCGGCCGGTCGACGACCAGCGCGATCAGGCTGGTGTACTTCTCGGGCACGGCTCCTCCGCGCGGCCGACGCGATCCCGCGGACCGCTGCTACCAGTAGGTCACGTGAGCCCCAGGTCACGTGCGATCAGGTGACGCTGCACCTCCGAGGTGCCCTCACCGATCTCGAGGGCCTTGGCGTCCTGGTAGAAGCGCGCGACCCGGTACTCGGTCATGAAGCCGTAGCCGCCGAAGACCTGGCACGCCTGCCGCGCCGCCTCCACCGCCTGCTCCGAGGCGTACAGCTTCGCCACCGACGCGTGCCGACGGTACGGCAGACCCTCCTGCTTGCGCCAAGCAGCGTGCCAGTACATGCCTCGTGCGGTCTGTGCGGCGACCTCCATGTCAGCGATCTTGAAGGCGACGCCCTGCCGCCGCGCGATCGGGGCGCCGTAGGCGTACCGCTCCCGCGCGTAGCGGACGCACTCGTCGATGCACCCCTGGATGAGCCCGACGGCCAGCGCGCTGATCGCGATCCGACCGTCGTCGAGGACCGACAGGGACTGCGCGAGCCCACGGCCGCGCTCGCCGAGCAGGTGGTCGGGAGGGACCCGGCAGTCGTCGAGGACCACCTCGCGGGTGTCGGAGGCGTGCCACCCGACCTTGCGGTAGGGGGGTGCGACGCTGAAGCCGTCGGCTCCGACCGGCACGACGAACGAGGAGATCTCGTCCTGACCGGTCCGCGCGGTGACGGTGCACAGGGAGGTGATCGGCGTGCCCGCGTTGGTGGTGAACGCCTTGCGGCCGTTGAGGACCCAGCTGTCGCCGTCCAACTCTGCGCGGGTCGCGGTGGCGTGCGCGAGGTCGGACCCGCCGGCTGGCTCGGTGAGGGCGAACCCGGCGAGGGCCTCGCCGCGCGCGAGCGGCGGCAGCCACCTCTGCTTCTGCTCCTCGGTCCCGTAGCGGTGGATCGATTCGGCACCGAGGCCCACCGCCGCCTCCAGCGTGATCCCCAGCGACTGGTCGACCCTGCCGATCTCCTCGACCGCGAGGCAGAGGGTGAGGAAGTCGCCGCCCATCCCCCCGTAGCGGTCGGGGAAAGGGATGCCGAACAGTCCCATCTCCCCCATCCTGCGCAGGATGTCCAGCGGTAGTCGCGCGTCGCGGTTGAAGCCGTCCGCCGCAGGAGCGATGACCTGATCGGCGAAGTCCGCCACCACCGCCCGGAACTCCTCCTGCTCGGGCGTGAGGGCGAAGGAGAGGCTCACGCGTCCACCGTAGTCGCGCGTGCGTCCCTGGTTACGCGAGTCGCAGGTGTTCCACGTCACCCGCCCGCACGGTGACCTCCCCACCGTCGACGGCGATGACCAGCGCCCCTTGCTGGTCCAGTCGGGCGGCTTCGCCCACCACCACCTCGTCCGAGGGCAGGGTGACCCGCACGCGGCGCCCCAGCGTCGTGCAGACGGCGGCGTAGTCGCGCGGCACCTGTCCGGGTTCACGCTCGAGCTCGCCGAGCCGCCGGTCCAGCGAGGCCAGGAGGTCCGCCAGCACCTGCCAGCGGTCCACCGGACGGCCGGTGGCCTCGGCCAGCGTCGTGCCACCGGTCGGTGGTGAGGCTCCGCCCCAGTCCACGTTGACGCCCACACCGATCACGAGCCGTACCTCGTCGCCGCGTCGCACCGCCTCCACCAGGATGCCGGCGCACTTGCGCCCGCTGACCAGCATGTCGTTGGGCCACTTCAGCTCGGGTGTGGCGCCCGCGGCGCGGACGGCGTCCGCCACGGCGAGGCCTGCGGCCAGCGGCGTCAGGTCGGGCGGCTGCGGGGAGGTGTCCACCAGGCAGCTGACCAGCAGCGAGCCGCCGGGACGATCCTCCCACGGCCGTGCCAGACGCCCACGCCCCGCGGTCTGGCGGTCGGCGACCACCACCAGGCCCGCGGGCTCACCCGCGCGGGCGCGCGCGGCGACCACGTCGTTGGTCGAGGTGGTCGATGT
>DASZZX010000218.1:0-1831 GCA_036260415.1 Nitriliruptorales bacterium | reverse complement strand
GTCGACCTCGTCCAGCCCGTCGAAGTCGACCTCGTCGTTGCGGCGCACCGTGACCTGCGCCCCGAGTTGGGCGAGGTACTGGACCAGGTTGTAGACGAAACTGTCGTAGTTGTCGACGACGAGCACGCGCATCGTGCCAGTCTCCTCGATCCCCGGGGCGGTATCGCCGGATTAATTGACAAGTCCTGGCGTGTCGCCGACGGTCAGGGTGATCTGCTGGTCGGTAGGAATCCGACGGCCCGCGCTGGGTGACTGCTGGAGAACCCTGCCGTCCTGGCTGTCGTTCGAGACCTGCTCCTCCTCGACCCGGACTTGCCGGAATCCCGCTTCGCCGAGCCGGTCCAGGGCCTGGGCCTGTGTAAGCCCCACGACATCCGGCAACTCGGCCTCCTCGCCGTTTCCGGTGAGCAGCTCGACGTCCGAGCCCCGCTGGACCCGGGTGCCGGCGGCCGGATCTGTGCCCGAGACCCGGTCGTTGTCGTCGGCGGAGTCGGGGCGCTGCGGGTTGAGCCCGAGCTGGCGGAGAGCATTCGCGGCATCGTCGAGGTCCTGCCCGGAAAGATCCGGGATCTGGACGCCGGTCTGTTCGATTCCGATGCTGACGGCGACAGCGGAGCCTCCCTCTACCGGTGACCCCGCGGGCGGGGTGGAGCCGATGACCCGGCCGACCAGCCGGGAGTCGGGGGTCTCCTGCTGCGTCTGCGTGCCGAGCTCGAGGCCTGCCTGCTCGAGGAGGGTCTGGGCCTCCTGCAAGGTCTTGCCGGCCAGCAGGGGCACGTTGACGCTCGCCGGGCCGCTCCCGACGATCAGCGTGACGACCGTGCGCTCGTCGACCTGCGTGCCTATCGGTGGGTTCGTGTCGATGACCTGGCCGCGCTGCTCCACGGACGACTCGCGGCGCTGGGGCTCGCCCAGACGCAGGCCCGCGGCGAGGATCTGGGTGCGCGCGTCGTTCTCGGACAGCCCTGCGACCGGGGGGACCTCCACCGTCTGTGGCGCCGGTGGGCCGCTGAGCACCTGGTATGCGAAGAAGCCGACCAGACTGAGCGCGACCAGCACGGCGGCGACGATCCCGATCACCTTGCCGGTGCTGCGGCGTGGCGGCTCGTCGTAGTAGTCGTCGTAGTCGTCCGCGGCCGCTGGGGTCTGGCGGCCGTTGATCCGCCGGGTGGGTGTGCTCGACGTCGCGAGCATCGCGGTCCGCTCGTCATCGCTCATGACGAGCGGGGCCATCGGGCTCTGCCCGTTGCGCACCCGGACCAGGTCTGCACGCATCTCGGCGGCCGACTGGTAGCGGTTGAGCGGGTTCTTCGACAGCGCTTTGAGCACGACCGCATCGAGGGTGGAGGGGATGCTCGGGTTGACTTCCGACGGGCGGCGCGGCTCTTCCCGCACATGCTGGTAGGCGACCGCAACCGGGGTGTCGCCCGTGAACGGCGGGTCGCCGGTGAGCAACTCGAACAGCACGCAGCCCGCGGCGTAGACGTCGGAGCGGGCGTCGACCGCCTCGCCGCGCGCCTGCTCGGGAGACAGGTACTGCGCGGTGCCGATCACCGCGGCCGTCTGCGTGACGTTTTGCCCCTCGCCGAGCGCGCGGGCGATGCCGAAGTCCATCACCTTGACCGCGCCCGCATGGTTGATCATGATGTTGGCGGGTTTGACGTCGCGGTGGATGATGTTGTGGCGGTGGCTGAAGTCGAGGGCGGCGCACACGTCGGCCATCACCTCGATGACCTGCCGCTGGGTCAGCGGGCCCTGGGTCTTGACGATCTCGCGCAGCGTCTGCCCGTCGACGTACTCCATGACGATGTAGGGCAGCGGCCCGAACTCG
>DASZZX010000217.1:0-3690 GCA_036260415.1 Nitriliruptorales bacterium | reverse complement strand
GCCGCTGCGACTCGCGCAGCGGCCCGAGCGCGAGGACGTTGACGACCTGGGTCTCCCCGCGCTGGAAGATGCTCGAGCCGTGCACCTTGTCCAGGACGTTGACCTCGGTGGTGACCGGGCGCAGATCCTTCGGGCCGCGGCCGTCGACGCGCACCCCTGTCTCGGTCAGGAGCTTGCGGACGATCCTCTTCTCGAGCGCCCGGAAGGCCTGTCGCGCCTGCGTCGCCCGGTCGTCCTCGGCCAGGTGGGCGGGGCCACCGGCCCGGACGTCCTCGATCACGTCGGCGCGGACGGCCGCGATCCGTTCGTTCTTCTCCTGCTTGGTGCCCGGCGTCGTGTAGGCCTCCCGCAGTCGGTCGGCGAACCGCTCGACGTGGGAGAACACCGCGTCGGAGTAGTCGACGAACCGTGGGTAGTCGGCTGCCTCCCGGCGCTCGAGCTTCGCGACGATCGCCTGCTGGGCCTCGCAGAGCTGACGGAGGACCCCCTTGACGGCCTCGATCGCCTCCCCGATGCGCTCTTCGGTGGGTTGGGGAGCACCGTCCTGGATCAGCTGCCAGGCGTTCTCGGTCGCGTCCGCCTCGATCATGAGGATCGCCACGTCACCCTGGTCGTCGACACGGCCGGCGACCACCATCTGGAAGACGATCTCGGTGTCCAGCTGCTCGAAGGTCGGGAACGGGACCCACGTCCCGTCCGTGCGCATCGCGTAGCGGACGCCGGCGACCGGACCGTCGAACGGGACCCCGGCGAGCATGGTGGCGACCGACGACGCGTTGATCGCGACGACGTCGTAGGGGTCGACCTGCCCGGTCTGCAGGATCGTGTTGACGATCTGGATCTCGTTGCGCAGGCCCTCGGCGAATGTCGGTCGCATCGGCCGGTCGATCAGGCGCGCCGTCAGGATGGCGTTCTCCGATGGCCGGCCCTCCCGCTTGAAGAAGCCACCCGGGATCTTGCCCGCCGCGTACATGCGTTCCTCGACGTCCACGGTCAGCGGGAAGAAGCCGAGGTGCTCCTTGACAGGGCCGGCGGTGGTGGTGGTGAGGACGGTGGTATCGCCCATCGACGCGACCACCGACCCGCCCGCCTGCTGCGCGAGCTTGCCAGCCTCGAAACGCAACGTTCTGTCAGCGATGGTGACCTGATGCTCGACGGTTCCCAGCTTGCCCACGCGGGCCTCCTTCTGCGGCCCACGAGGGCCGCTGTCGCCGAGTCCGGGGCCGACGGTCGCCAGTCGACGCGCGTGACGCACGCGGTTCACACGCCTCCACTGAGGACCGGCGGCTACAGCCGGACCCGTGTTCCTTCCTGCCGATCGAACCCGCCGGGGTGGCGCCGTCCAGGTCGTGTCAACGACGCAGCCCGAGCTGCGCGATCAGGTGGCGGTAGCGCTCCACGTCGCGGTCCCGAAGGTAACCCAGCAGGCGCTTGCGCTGACCGACGAGCATCAGCAGGCCCCGGCGCGAGTGATGGTCCTTGGAGTGGACCTTCAGGTGCTCGGTGAGGTGGTTGATCCGCGCGGTGAGCAGCGCGACCTGCACCTCCGGGGATCCGGTGTCGCCCTCGTGCTGGGCGAAGCTGCGGATGATCTCCTGCTTGTCGTCGGGGAGCGTGACCGCCACGTCGTCTCCTTCTCCTCCCTGCTCCGCCGTGCTCGTGGCGCCGTCTCGGTCCGCGGACACCTCCGGGGCTCGCGCGCCGAATGCCACCAGCGCGCACCACCACCGTGGATCTGCCGCAGCTGCGGACGGCTTGCGCCGCCGCGGGTCAGATCCCGGCCGGACCCCCGGCACCCGAACGGGCAGTGAAGGCGGCCAGCCGGCCGCCGTGTTCAGTGTTCCACAGGCAGGGTGATCCAGCAACCGAGCGGGTCGCCGCGGTCAGCCCGGGGCGAGCAGCTCGCGCCCGCGCGCGATGTCGTCGTGCATCGCGGCTACCAGCGCGGAGACCGAGTCGAAGCGGACCTCGTCGCGGAGCCGGTGGGCGAACTCGACCTCCACGTGGGCACCGTAGAGGTCACCGTCGAAGTCCAGCAGGTGCGACTCGACCGTCACCGTGTCCCCGCCGAAGGTGGGCCGCGTCCCCACGCTGGTGACCGCAGCGAACCGGCCGGCGGGAGTCGTGACGTGACCCGCATACACACCGTTGGCCGGGAACGCCAGGATCGGCGGGACCTCCACGTTCAGCGTGGGGACGCCGAGCCGCCGACCCCTCCGGTCGCCACGGACCACCACCCCGTCGAGGAGGTGCGGGCGGCCCAGAGCCTCGCGAGCCCACGTGACGTCCCCATCGGCGAGACGTCGGCGGATCTCGGTGGATGAGATCGGCACGCCGTCCAAGTGCACGACGTCCACCGCCTCGACCTCCACGCCGCGAGCGGCTCCGAGCTCGGTCAGCATCGCCACGTCGCCGGCCGCGCGATGCCCGAAGCGGAAGTTCGTGCCCACGACCACCAGACGGGCGTCCAGCACGTCGACGATCACGCGCTCGACGAACGCGCTGGGCGACAGCCGCGACAGCTCCTCGGTGAACGGTAGGACCAGCGCCCGGTCGACCCCCGCCTCCAGCAGCGCGCGCACGCGGCGCTCCAGGGTCGTCAGCAGTGGAGGTTGCTCACCGGGGCGCACGACCTCCATAGGGTGACGGTCGAACGTGACCGCGACCGCCCGCACGCCGTGGCGGCGGGCCGCACGCCGCGCCCGGTCGACGAGCGCACGGTGACCACGGTGCACGCCGTCGAAGAAGCCGATCGTCGCCACGCACGGGGCCGCGTCGACCGCCTCCAGCGACCGCCACACCTGCTCCGTGCTCGGCACGGCGGTCACGGCAGCTCCGCCGGCTGCACGAGGATCGCTTCGGGTCGAGCCTGACCGCCACGGTCGGAGTAGACACCCAGCAGCCGCGGTGTCGGCCCCTCGAGCACCACCGCCACCGGCCCCCGCTCACCCGTCGGCGGCAGGGGACGGCCGCTGGCGACCGCCCGCGCCGTCGCGAGACCCACGCGACGTTGCGGCATGGCCCGGGTGGCCTGCTCGAGGGACAGCAACCGTTGGTCGAGCGAAGCGTCCTCCGCCCGCCGCTCCAGCTCCTCCACCGTGACCGCGTCGTCCAGAGTGAAGGGACCGTTGGCCAGCCGCCGCAGTGCGCCCAAGCTGCCCCCGCAGCCGAGGGCACGACCGAGGTCGTGCGCCAGCGTCCGCACGTACGTCCCCGACGAGCACGTCGCCAGCAGCGTCGCCCGCGCCCGCCGCCCCGCCTGGAACGACTCCAGCACCAGCTCGTGCACGGTCACCCGACGCGGCGTCCGCTCCACCACCTCGCCCCGGCGGGCCTTCTCGTACAGCCGCTCGCCTCCCACCTTCACCGCCGACACCATCGGGGGTACCTGCTCGAGGTCCCCCACGAACCCTGCCAGCGCCGCGCACAGAGCGCGCTCGTCGACGTCGGCGGCGGACCGTTCCGCGACCACCTCGCCGCTGGTGTCCTGCGTGGTGGTCTCCACACCCAACACCACCTCCGCCAGGTACGTCTTGCGTCCCTCCTGCAGGAACCGCACCAGACGGGTGCCGCGGCCCAGGCACACGATCAGCACCCCGGTCGCCCCCGGGTCCAACGTGCCGGTGTGGCCCACCCGCCGCTGACGCGTGATGCGCCGGACCAGGCGGACCACGTCGGTGGATCCCATGC
>DASZZX010000216.1:0-13909 GCA_036260415.1 Nitriliruptorales bacterium | reverse complement strand
CGGCCCGCATGGTCGTCGCCCACTCGATGGGCGGGGCGGTCACGCTGCTGGCGATGCGCGACGGGATGCGCCTGGACGCGGTCGCCCTGTTGGCCCCGGCGGTGCGACTGGAGCACGCCCTCGCCCCCTTCCAGCGGAGGTTCCATATCCCGGACGGGGCGATGGCCGGGCTGCGAGCCCGGATCGAGGACCGGTTCGGGTCCGACGTCTGGACGGACGTCGCAGCGGACCGGATCGCCGCTGAACTGGACGTCCCTGCCCTCGTGGTGCACGACCTGACCGACCGTCAGGTCGACCACAGCGACGTGCAGCTGCTGGTCGCCGCCTGGCGGACGGCGACGTTGACGACCTCCACCGGGCTCGGGCACATGCGGATCCTGCGAGACCCAGAGGTCACCGATCAGATCGTCACCTTCCTCACCTCGCACCTGCCCGACCGCGAGCCCACCCCACAGCCGGCCAGCCGGCTGGCATTGCGGCGGGCGGCAGCTGATCGCCAGCGGGCCCTGCCGGCAGTCGAGGCGGAGCCAGTTGCGAAGTGAAATGTAAGCTCCAGCTATGGGACGCCGAACGAACCTCTCGCGGATGCAGTGCTCGGTCGCAAGGACGCTGGACGTCATCGGCGACCACTGGTCGCTCCTGATCATCCGGGACGCCTTCTACGGACTTCGTCGTTTCGATGACTTCCAGCGCGACCTCGGCATCGCCCGCAACATCCTCAGCGACCGCCTCAACAGGCTCGTCGACCACGGTGTCCTCGAACGCCACCTGTATGAGGAACGCCCACCGAGGCACGAGTATCGCCTCACCGACAAGGGAGGCGACCTGCTGCCCGTCATCCTCGCCATGATGACGTGGGGCGACCGGTGGGAGGCCGACGACGGACCACCGGTCACGCTCACCCACGTCAGCTGCGGCCATGTCACTCGGCCACGCGTGACCTGTTCGGAGTGCGGCGAGGAGCTGCGCACCTCCGACCTCCAGGCCCACCCTGTCCGTATCCGGGGTGCCGCCCGCCTCGGGCCGAGTCTGGTGCCGGACCCTTCGCCCACGGTCGACAGCGACGACGGTCGCCGTCGCGGTTGACCGACCCGTGGGACGCTGGTGGGTCTCATCCGGAGGGGCAGGGTGGAATGGCCCGTCGTGACCTGTTTCGTCCCGTGCGAGGGATGGATCATCGGCTGCGCTGCCATGGAAGGTCGAGCTGGGATGCAACTGGTCACGTCGCCGCGAGACGCGACCGTCCTCGCTCACGTGGCCGAGCTTCCGCCGACGCGCACGGCTCTGTGAGCAGCGGCAGGACCGCTTCGGACACTTGCTCGGCGCCCCGCGCGGCCAGCCGGATTGCAGGACGGGCCGGTCGCAGCGGCAGCGGCCGAGCGGAGGTTGAGGACATGGCACGCAACGGAGGGACGTGGATCTGCAGCCTCCGCGGCGCACCCGCGCCCGCATGTCCCCCGAGGAGGGCGCACGGCTTGTCGCCGACGATCCGGCCCGCGCCCTCGTGCTCGGCAACCCACATCACACGACTCATGCCCGTGAAGCCCAGGCGCTCGCCTCATCGATGGTCACCAGCGTGTCGTCGCCGTGCTCGGTAGCCGCCGGGGCTGGACGGTTGAGGACGTTCACCAGCATGGCATCACATGCCCGGTTCCCGTCGAGGACTCAGCCGATGCGTGCGTCCGTTGATGGGCGCCCCGAGGATGGGCTGAGCAGCGCGATGGACCCCGCCGGCCTCTCCCCCGCCAGTCTCGATCCCTCCACCCGCGATGCGGCTCACCCAGACCGTCGGCAGGGACAGCTGCAGACTGATGGTGAACGCAACCCGCGGTCGGCCGGTCGCGTCGCGGCGGTGCTGTTCGCGGTCGCCGGGCTCGTGGCGTTCGCTTCAGCGGCCACGCCGGGGAGCCGGCCCGCCGCCCTGGTGGTGATCGGCACGGTGGACCTGCTGATCGCGGGGCTGGCCTGGTGGGCACCGTGGGACCGCCTCGGGCGGCGATGGTTGCTGGGGTTGGCGCTCGCGGCGTTAGCGATCATCTCCGGCTCCATGTGGGTGACCGGCTCGGAGCCTGTGCAGTTCGTGCCGTTCTTCGTGCTGCTGTTTGTCTGGATCGGGCTGTGTCTGCCCCCGTGGACAGGGCTGTGGCTCTCCCCCACCGCAGCGATCGCATACGTGGCTCCGTTGGTGGCGACCGGCGCGCCGGCGCAAGCGATCGGGTTCGTCGTCGTGGTGATGCCTGTTGCGGTCGTCGTCGCCGAGGTGATCGCCCGACAGGTCGCCTTCCTGCAGGATGCCCTGGAGCAGGTCGGACGATCCGAACGGTGGAGGGCGGACCTCATGTGGATCTTGGCGCACGACGTGCGCTCCCCGCTGACGGCCGTCGAGGGTGCCCTAGAGCTGCTCGACCGGTGTGCCGATCGCCTCGACGAGGCGACCCGGCGGAAGGTGCTGGATGCGGCCTTCCGCCAGACCCGCCGCATCAGACAGCTGGCCACAGGGCTGCTGGACCTCGACCGTGTCGAGTCGGGGGCGCTCAGGATCGACCGGCAAGCGGTCGAGCTGGCACGCGCCGCCAAGGACGCGGCCGGCTACGTCGGGGACGCCGACATCCGTGTCGCGGTCGAACCGGGTGTCAGCGTGTGGGCCGACGCCGACCGGCTCGAACAGGTGCTGGTCAACCTCATCTCGAACGCGCTCGTTCACGGGCGGCCTCCCGTCGATGTCACCGCCGAGACGTCCGAGGGCCGAGTGGAGATCTCGGTCCGTGATCACGGACCCGGCGTGCCTCCCGACGCTCAACAGGCACTGTTCGAACCGTTCAGCCACGCCGAGACCACCCACGGGTCGGTCGGCCTGGGTCTGTGGATCGCGCGCCAACTCGTCGAGGCCCATGGCGGCGCGATCACCTACGAGAGCGCCCACCCGGGCGCCCGGTTCGTCGTGCGGCTACCCCAGCCTGCGAACGCCCCGCCGGCGGACCCGGGCCACCTGACCCGTCGCCACATCAAGAGCCCCGTTGGGGGAAGCGACTGAGCGGTCCGTCGCGTCAAGCCAAGCCTGCGGCGTCGTCAGGGGCCGTCTTCGTACGGGGGACAGGGAGTGCCGAGCTCCCGAGATCATGGTGAAGGCCGCGGAAGCGGTGGACAGCCTGGATGCAGCCGCGAAGAACTGGCACTTCCCCTCCGTCGTGGGTGACCGTGCCACGACCGAAGGTTGTCGGATCGTCGTGGTCTCGTCCCCGTCGACGACGAGCGCCCCGTCCACTCCCAGGCTCACGTTGACCGGCCCACCGGTCACCTCCTCTGCCAGCCGTCGCGCGGCGACCTCGAGCTCACCTGCCCCAGCGATGGACCCCACCCCAACCGACCACCGCGAGCGTCAGCGCCGTCCCATCGGGCGACGTGGAGTCCGTGGCGATCACGCGGCCTCGCCTCGCCGTACTCCTCGTCTCGCTGCTGGACGTCGAGCGTGTCCATGTCCTGGGCCTGGCGTTCTCCGGCGCGATCGCCTGCAGCTCGCCTCGGACGCACCCGGGTCTGACCGGACCGGGGCGCGGGTCTTCTTACGCCCGCCCTCACGTGCCGGGGTGCTCGCGGATGTCACAGCCGAGGCCGTCATCTTGTCTTATGGAATACAGCGTGATACCGATCAGGGAGATGATCATGAGAGTGTTCGTGGCAGGAGCCACGGGAGCGATCGGAAGGCAACTGGTGCCCCGTCTGGTTGCCGGCGGCCACGAGGTTCACGGCATGACGCGAAGCGACTCAAAGCAGGCGATGCTCAACGAGCTGGGCGCTGTGCCGGTGGTCGCGGACGCACTCGATCCCGATCAGGTCGCGGACGCCGTGGGCAAGGCGCGGCCCGACGTGATCGTCCACCAGCTGACCGCGCTCGCAGGGAAGGGCATGCGTGACCTCAAGCGCCGCGTCACACTGACCAACCGCCTGCGGACGGAGGGGACGGACCACCTGCTATCGGCCGGACAGGCGGTTGGGGTACGGCGGTTTGTGGCGCAGAGCAACATCGCCGCATACGCGCGCACGGGTGGGCCGGTGAAGAGCGAGGAGGACCCGCTCGACCGGACGCCCCCACGCGACTTTCGCGAGGCAGCAGCCGCGATCCATCATCTCGAGGAGGCGGTACTCGATGCAGGATGGACCGAGGGCATCGTCCTGCGCTACGGCGGCTTCTACGGGCCCGGCACAGGGATGGCGCCTAGCGAGGACATGTATGAGATGATCCGCAAGCGTCGATTCCCGCTGGTCGGCGACGGTGGCGGCGTGTGGTCTTTTGTCCACATCGCCGATGCCGCGGAGGCGACGGCGGCGGCCGTCGAGCACGGCCGTCGCGGTGTCTACAACGTCGTAGATGATGATCCCGCGCGGGTCGCCGAGTGGCTGCCGGCCCTGACGCGGATGCTGAGCGGGAAGAAGCCGAGGCGCGTGCCTCGTTTCGTCGTGCGGCTAGCCGCTGGGGAGTTTGGTGTGCTGATGATGACCGAGGCGCGCGGTGCCTCCAATGCCAAGGCAAAGCGCGAGCTGGGGTGGATCCCTGCGCATCCGAGCTGGCGGCAGGGGTTCGCAGCGTCATGACCGATCGGGACCGACTTCTCGACGAACTGCGGCCGGTCTCCTTCGCGATCGCCTACCGGATGCTCGGCTGTGTCTCCGAGGCCGAGGACGTCGTGCAGGAGGCGCTGCTGCGGGTGCATCGGGCGCTTGATGCCGGCGAGCGGATCGCATCGCCGCGCGCGTTCGTCGCTACGGTGACCACCCGGCTGGCGATCAACGAGCTGCGCTCTGCGCGCGTCCGCCGCGAGCGCTATGTCGGCGAGTGGCTGCCGGAGCCGATCATCACCGACGGCCAAGATGGCCCTGCCCGGCATGCCGAGACAGCCGATTCGCTGTCGTTGGCGATGCTGGTGCTGCTGGAGAGCCTCTCGCCAGAGCAGCGTGCCGTGCTGTTGCTTCGCGATGTGTTCGACTACGGGTATCGGGAGATCGCGGCGGTCGTCGGCAAGAGCGAGAACAACGTGCGCCAGCTCGCCACCCGCGCCAGACGCCACGTCAAGCAGCGCCGGCCCCGCTTCCAACCGACGCGCAAGCAGCGCGACGAACTGGCACGACGGTTCTTCGCAGCCGCAGAGCACGGCGATCTCGCTGGACTCGAGGCGCTGCTCGCCCACGACGTGGAGCTGACCGCCGACGGCGGCGGCAAGGTTCCGGCCCTTGCGCGGTCGCTGCGCGGGCGCAGCCGCGTCGCGCGCACGCTGATCAACGGGCTCCGCCAGGTCACCCGCTTTCCGGGTGTGTCGTTCCGCCCCGTCGAGGTCAACGGCGGACCGGGGGCGCTCTTCCTCGACGGACAGGAGAGGCTGATCGGCGTGGTGGCGCTAGACATCGCCGGCGGTCAGATCACCTCTATCAACTCGATTGTCAACCCCGACAAGCTGACTCACCTCGGGCCAGTCGCCGACATCCATTCGCTACTGAAGTCCGCGAGATGAACTCCGGCGTGTTTGCCGCGTTGCCCCGAATGTTGGATCGCACCCAGCCGGCACGACCGGGCACGTCATGCATCCACCCACAGGATCCACCTCCCGTTCAGGTGAGCTGCGTTCCAGGTGCGGTGCGGCCTCCCGGCAGACTGGTGCGGTGCCGCACGGCCAGCCGCTGGCGGACCCTGGGTGGTGATGAGACGAGTGCGTACACGTCCACGATGCCGTCAGGGTCGACACCCCGCGGTCGCGCTACGAGACCGCCGTGCTGTGCCCGTTGGTACTCGCCGGAGGCGCCAGGAGTCGCACCCGTCGGGCGGTTCCAGCAGTTGCCATGGCCCCACCCTCGCCGACCGGGGTGGCTCGTCGGCGACTATGCGCGCTGCCGATCGGCCCGGCTGACCTACGTCCCGACAACGACCGGGTAGCGGCTGGCGGTCCGGGCGAGGTCGGGCGGGCGTTCCGGGAGGGACACCGACCTGCACCACCCGTGCCATGCGCACGGTCACGTTGGAACGCTTCCTCTAAGGGTCGCCCCGATGGGACTACTCGCGCTCGAACAGCGACAGCACGTTGCCGTCCGGGTGGCGGAAGAACGTGCAGCTGGGTGTTGACCCGGCCGGTCGCGATGTCCAGCGCGGCGACCGGGGTCGGTGGTGCTGTGGGCCAAGCGATCTCGAAATCCGCCGGTCCCCGAGCCGGTTCACGTCTCGGCTCGGTGCGGGTCGGATCGATCCTCGATCGCGGCCCGCACCGACGGCCTGGTCAGCGCGAGCAGCCCCGACACCAGCACCACGACCATCACCCAGTGGAAGATGTCGTTGCGCACCGACGATGTTCCGTCGCGGAACGTGGTGACCAGGATTCCTTGGGTGACTCCGACGAGCGCGACTGCGTGGCCCGTGGTAGCCGCGGTCCAGGCCCAGCTCCGGCGTGTGAGCACGGTCAGGCCGCCGACGGCCAGGGCGAGGCCGCTCACGGTTTCGACGATCTGGGCGGGCAGGATGGTGGCTTCCTCCAGCACGATGATGCCGAGGTTGACCGTGATGCCTGCGTGGAGGAGGGAGCTCAACAGTAAGGCCCCGGCCCAGACCAGCGAGAGCACCCCGAGGGCTAGGGCCATGCGTTGGGCTCGGAGGGTGTGCAGGGTCGCAGTGTTGGTCATCAGAGGTTCTCCAGTCGCTCTGTGTACTCATCGGTGACAGTTCGCCCCTGGCGTAGCGGTCAGCCAGCACAGGTCGTGCTTGGTGCGTCGGGTCGGGTGCGGTGGGACGACGAAGCCGGATGATGAGCCAGACGACAGGCCGATCAGGGTTGAGAGAAACAGGGACAGCACGGGGCCGTGCCCCCGCCACGGTGGGGCCCCCTCCGGTTCCCGATCGGCCCGCCGAGTCGGCAAGGGCGGCTTGGAGTGCGAGGGCATGGTCAAGGGTCTTCCTCTTGTGGATGCCGCTGCGGCTGTTCTTCAACTGTTGGCGGCGTCGGTCGCGACGACGGTCACGGTGCCGGTCATGCGTGGATGCAGGCTGCAGCGGTACGTGTAGGTGCCGGGTTCCTCGAACGCGTGGCGGTAGGTGCCATCGGCCTGGATGGCGCTGCGGAACGCCTCGGGCTACCACGTCGTGTTGCCCGGCGCCGTCCTCCCAGACCCAGGTGACGCCGTCCCAAGCCCGAATGGCGACCTCGTTGGGCTCGTAGGCGTTACCAGCAAGGGTCACGGTCGGGCTTCGGAGACCGGTGGCGGGGTGTCTTCCACCACGGCACCGGCCACAACGCCAACCAGCGCGCCGGCGAGCAGGACAAGGCCCGTGCCCTGCAGCACGATCGTCGCGATGTGCCCGGAACAACGACGGAGCATGCCCACCAACGCTACGGCCCCGGCTGTCGGCACTATGAGCATGGCCAACGTGATGACGAAGAGGGCGGTGTCCTGAGGCCGTGCGAGATCTGGCAGCAACGCGCGGATGGTCACCACCTGGGTCGCGAGCCAAAGCGTCGCAAGTACGCCGATCGCGATCGCGGCGCCCAGCGGGCGCCAGCCGGTCAGCGCGAGTGCGACGGCAAACAGCGCTGCGGGCACCAGTGGCGCGTCGAGGATCTCAGGTGCCAGCAGCAGCAGGGCGACGAAGGTCAGGACCATCCCCACGGCGACACCGCGCTGCAGGCTGAGCCATCGGAGGTCGGTCACCGCAACGGGTGGCGGCTCGTCGACACGCGGATCGCTGGGAGCTTCAGGGAGAGTCATGGAGGATCGCTTTCGGCTGCTCGCGGGTGACCCGGATGCGGGATGTGGACATTGTCCGGGTATCACCGACAACCGCGTCCTCCAGGGGAAGGCACCGTGGCTACCGCGTAGGGGCAGCCCTCTGCCAACACCTACCCCCCACGGAGTAGGGCGTAGGCCCCAAGCGGACGATCCTTGACGCTGGATGCCCGCGAGCATCGTGGGCACCACGGGCCAGAGCCCTCGGGCGCAGAATCACGTTTGTCGCGGGCCTTGCGATGCACGAACCGCGCCTCGGGCGGCAGCGCCTCGACCACGAGACCGTCCTCGTCGACCGGCACGCCGACCACCTCGACGCCCTGGCTGCGCACCACGCTGGTCGCGGGCGGGTAGCCTGGCTACTCGACCCACCGGGAACAAGCGTGCGTCCACGCGCCCTGCCCGTCAGGTCGCAGCGCGCGACCGGCGAGGGTCCGTAGCGGCCGATCGTGGCCGCATCCAGCGTGGGGACGACCTCGCTGTGCGACGCCGCGTGGTTCGAGGGTAGTGGCAGGGCGCCGACGACCACGACGCTGCCGCCACCGTGACGGCCCTCGACGTAGCCCTCGGCAGCCAGCCGCTCGCACGCGTCCGTGGCCGTGGAACGCGACACCTCCAGCTCGGCCGCCACCGCCGGCGATGGGGTCAGCCTGGCCCCGATCGGCAACCGACCATCAGTGATCGCGTCGCGCAACTGGTCGTGGACACCAGATGAGACAGCGGAGGACACCATGACGGCCACGCCGGCACCGCGAGCAGCAATCTGCCCGGCAAGCTGCCCGTCGTCGATCTGGTCACCTGTCGCCGAGGTGGAGCTGCCGGTGGACGTGCAGGGGTGCCCGGACTGCGGCCTGATCGAGCTGCATCGCCTGCACGACTACCGCCGTCACACTGTACCGCGCCCGCATCATGCTCCACGCCGGCCAGCCACGTAAGGTCGCGACCACCCGAGGATCAGGTCTTGCACCCTCACCAACGCAGCCTGACCCACTTCAGTGGCGAAGACCCGTAAAACTCCCCGGCGCATGGGCACGGAACGTTCAGAAGGTGACGGCGGAACTGGGAGGCCCTCCCCGGGCCGGTGGCCTGCGAGAAGCCGTCGGAGCGCCGCGCCCTAGAACCCGTATCTGCCGGGAAGTGGATGTCGAGCAGAGCCGCCCGTCGGTCGTCGACCGACACCTGGGTAGGGCCGCAGGTGGTGCCGTCCGGGTCCCCGCCGCGCCGAGTCCGGGGGACCTCTTGGTGCGAGCGCTGGATTAGGAGGAACGACTGGGGCTGTCCCCGCGCATAGGACCCGTCCGATGCCGGGTTCCGGGGCCTTCTTGCGTCATCGTGACCAGATAGCGCTGACCTTTCTCGCCGATGTTCCGGTGCAGCAGGTCAGACAGACAGTGGGTCTCGTTGATCGTCTTCAGCCCGACCGGCGAGAACGTCTGTTCGTTGTAGATGTTCTCGGCGACCAGCGGGTTCGTCAGGGCTTGGGAGAAAGCATCGATGCCGACCATTCTTCCGACCAGCGCTGGCAGAACCGAGTCGGGCCGCACGTCCTCGGCGAACAGCCCCACGTAGAACTCGATCCGGTCCACCTCGCCGTACACGTCGCGAAGCCCTCCGACGATCTCGGGATCGGAGGAGATCTGCTCGAAACGCGTCACACGAGGGAACCCGTTCGCCTCTCGATAGGCGTTGTAGCCCGGCAGTTCGGCGGAGCGGCCGAGGCGAATGCTCGCCTCCTCGGTTTCGAGCAGCAACGGGTGGGTGTTGCCCAACGTGACCTCGCCCGCCGCTTGCCGACTTGCCGCGTCAAATAGAGGTCCCAAGCCCCGCTCGATGAGGATGCTGTTGTTGTAGACCGTCTCCACTATGGGAAGACGCCGATCAGGCAGATCCAAAGTATCGGGGACGAGGCTGTGCCAGCGATAAAGGAGATCGAACTCGACCGTCATCCAATTCTGCCGGTACCAGCGCTTGGCCCCTCCGATCGGGGGATCGAGCCTGAATTCGAAATGGTAGGGGGCAATGTGGTTGATGTATTCGTTGATGACCAGCTTCATGAGGAGGACGATGAGGATGTTCCGCGCGGTCTGAAACAGCCGTTCGTCGTCCCAGTGCGGATACTCACGTGCAAGCACATCACAGATCCGATTGTGCTCGCGCAAGAAGAGGGTGTTGAACATTACATAGCCGACGTGCACGTTCGCGCGCTCAACGCCCATGGCGAAAAGCTTCGCGGAACGCTCCCTAGGTAATCCCGGAGGCACCAGCAGAGGCAGGAGGTGACTCGCGCTCTTCTTGAACTCGGGCCGTACCTGCCCTTCCGAGTCGAAGTAGAAGGGAGGGTATTCCTCGCCATTGATCCATTGACTCTTCAGCTTTCCTCCCTGGAAGAGCCGCAAGAATTCCGTATCGCGACGGCTGAGTCCATAGAGGGGGCTCAGGTCGATGTCATGGTTGGAGGTGTTCCTCCTCGGGTCCTGACGATCGGTTCGGAGGAAGCCATCCGTGAACCACTGTGCGAAGGACGAAAACAGAACGGTCGACTTCGGCGAGAGCTTGATGTGGCCCGTCGGTCGCCGGAACAGCTCGAGAACCTTCTCCACAGGCGGCAGGCCGGCCCGGAAGGCCGGATCCGGCGCGAGATTGAGTCCGCTCCAGGTCCGATCAGTGAGCGACTCCCACGATGTATAGGGGCTCATCGTGCTGAAGGGGTGCGGGCGGGGCTCGCTCTTGCCGATCGCGTAGTCGATGAGGAATGCGTTGATTGCGCTCTCCAACTTCGGGACCCGTTGGACCGCTTGCCATGTCCTCCGGAAGTGTGTCAGCAGGTAGGTCTCGGCTCGGTTGCCCAGACCATCACGCGAGAGATCCCGTCTGAGGCGCTTGGGGCTCCCAGGCACGCCGCCGTGCTCGAGTCGCTCGCCCTGTAGGGGCTGGGCGCCACCCGACAACCTGCGGGCATCCAATCTGCGGTCCCCGGATGCGTCCATAACCGTCAAGACTCCTTCCCGAGGTCGGCGCCACCGAACCTGCAGGAAGCCGGCCTCCCAGGAACGCTGCGCTCAGCCGCCCCACAGTGGGTGGGCCGCATGGCGCACGAGCGGCGATCGCAGGATACCTCTGCGTGGCCTGTTCCGGGGGGGGGGAATGAGGCATACCGGCCTCGAAGACCTCGGAACGGCAAGACCCGTTCCGCTCACCGCCGGACGTCTTCAGGTGGAAGTTGCTGGCAGGTCGGCGTCGAGCCGACGAGGAACGCCGGAGCGACCTCGTCGAGGTCGTTGATCAGCGAACCCAGGCCCGCTCAGTCGCTGCGCACTACCTGGCAGCCGACGAGCGGGAGATCCGAGGGCTGGAACCGACAGCCCCCGCCATCCCGGGACGACAGCCTGACTGGGTACGCGCAACCAGCCAGGGCGCGCACGGTGAGCGTCCACCGGACACCGCCCCGACGTCACCCGACCCGGTCGTCTCCCCACACGGGCAGCACCCGCTCCCCACGGAACAGTCTGCGGTCAGGGTCCCATGGGAACACGATCACCACGGTCCAGCGCCGCGGTTCGCCGGTGGCGGCCCTGCCGGCGAAGTCCCGCGCGAAGGTGCCGGTGACCTGCGCCACCTCGCAGACACCCTGGGGGCCGATGACGATGTCCTGGAGGTAGAACCTGACGTCAGGGAAGGCGCCGAGGAACTCGGTGTAGAACCTGCGTGCGCCGTCGTGGCCCTCCCAGCGTTGACCCGAGCCGACCAGCTCGTACACGCAGTCGTCGGTGAGCGTGGCGATCAACCCCTCCAGGTCACGGGCGTCCTCCGCGATCGAGTGCTGCTTCCACCGTTCGCGGATCGTCACGTACTCGTCGGAGTCGATCGGCCGTCGCAGCTGCTCGCGGGCGCGCGGATGGACCTGCGGACCACGATCCTCGGCCAAGATCTCGTGCATCGACGCCTCCGTCGTCCGGTGTCCCGACGGTAACCCGGCCGCAGACCGCGGGGGGGCCGTACGAGGACGAGGGCGACGGACGAGCGTCCCGTTCCGGACGGCGCCGCACGACCCGGCGCGGTGTTCGCGAGCTGGAGGAGCGCAGCCGCCTGTGCGGCCTGGAGGAGCGCAGCCGCCTGTGGGGCCGCCACCGCGACACCGCCGACAGTTGCGAACAGCGACGGCCTCGGAGCTCTGCTCCTACGCTCCGGGTCGCCTGCGCCGACCCATCCGGAGCACTGGCATGAGCCAACGGCCAGCCGTCGTCCTCGACTGCGACCCAGGTCAGGACGATGCCATGGCGATCCTGCTGGCCGCCCGCCACCTCGATGTGGTCGGGATCACGACGGTGCACGGCAACCAGTCGCTGGGGAAGGTGACCCGAAACGCGCTGAAGGTCCTCACGCTGGCGGGTCTGGAGCACATCGCGGTGTACCCGGGCGCGGCCGGTCCCTTCGTCGGCCATGCGCACCACGCCGCCGAGGTCCACGGAGAGACCGGCTTGGACGGCGCCCAGCTGCCGGAGCCGGTCATACGACCCCGAGGTCGCCACGCTGTCGACTTCATCCGCGAGGCCGCCGTCCAACACGAGCCGCTCACGCTCGTGGCGACCGGCCCTCTGACCAACGTCGCCGCTGCGCTCCAACTGGAGCCCACGCTCGCGGGCCGCCTGGGGCAGATCAGCTTGATGGGCGGAGCGGTCGCCGGCGGCAACGTGACACCGGCAGCCGAGTTCAACGTCTGGGCGGACCCGGAGGCGGCCCAACTCGTCTTCGCCAGCGGAGTCCCGATCCGGATGGCGGGGCTTGACCTGACCCACCAGGCCATGGTGGGACCCGAGGAGCTCGACCGCCTGCGCGCCGCGGGGACCCGAGTGGGCAGGGTCTGCGCCGACCTCCTGGGCTTCTACGGCAGGAGGGTCAGCGCACGAACCGGCCTCGCGGGCGCCCCGCTCCACGACCCGTGCGCGGTCGCCTGGACGATCGACCCCACCCTGGTCCAGGCCTCGTGGATGCACGTCGACGTGGAGCTCCGTGGCCAGTTGACGCGCGGCATGACCGTCTGCGACACACGTCCGGTCCCGGATGTGGCCGGCGAGACGGCCCGCCAACCGATCCACGACGCGGCGGCCGGGGAGAACGGCAGCCAGGACGCAGGCGTCCAACGGGGACGACGTCCCCCTCGGAACGCGGAGGTCGGTCTGCGTCTCGACGTGGCCCGATTCTTCGACCTGTTCATCGAGACGGTGCTCAGCTATGGGTAGCGTCGTGGTCGTCGGGTCGATCAATGTCGACTTCGTCGTCGTGGTCGAACGGCTCCCTCGGCCCGGTGAGACCGTGGCGGGCGGACGCTTCGCACGCCACTGGGGTGGCAAGGGCGCCAACCAGGCCGTGGCGGCGGCGCGCTACGGGGCCGACGTGCACTTGTTGGGAGCCGTCGGCGAGGACGACCTCGGCGAGGGTGCCGTCGCGGCCCTCGTCGCCGACGGCGTGTCGACCGAGCGCGTGGGCCGGCTCCCCGACAGCGCGACGGGGGTCGCGCTGGTGACGGTGGACCGCAACGGCGACAACCAGATCGCCGTGGCCTCCGGCGCCAACCTGCAGGTCGATGCGGACGACCTCGCGGGGTTGCTCGCAGGGCTGCCCGGTCCTGGCGTGATCCTGACGGTGTTCGAGGTGCCCGACGCCGCGGTCGCCCGGACGCTGGACGCCGGCCGTGCCGCCGGCTGGCAGGTGGTGGTCAACCCCGCTCCCGCCCGGGAACTGCTGGACGCCTTCCACGGTTCCGGGGCCATCCTGACCCCGAACCGCGGCGAGCTGGAGGTGATCGCCGGCGCAGGCCAACCGCAGGTCGCCGCACGACGACTGGCGGAGGAGGTGACGGGCGGGCCGGTCGTGGTGAGCCTGGGAGCGGACGGGGCACTGGTCGTCACCGGGGACGAGGTGACGACGGTCCGACCTCCGTCCGTGGTGGCGCGGGACACGACCGGTGCGGGCGACACCATGAACGGTGTGCTCGCCGGCGGCCTCGCCGAGGGTCGGCCGCTGCTCGAGGCGGTCCAGCGGAGCGTGGCGGCGGCCGCGTTCTCCGTGGAGGTTGAGGGCGCACGCGACGGCATGCCCACCGGGGACGAGCTGCGTCAGCGGCTGGACGGATGATGTCCTGCCGCAC
>DASZZX010000215.1:0-2852 GCA_036260415.1 Nitriliruptorales bacterium | reverse complement strand
GGCGCGGGCCCGTCGGACCGACACGTACGCGCGCTTCTTCCACGCCATGCTCCGCCGGGGGGTGTACCTGGCACCCTCCGCGTACGAGGTCGTCTTCACGTCCCTCGCCCACGACGACGAGGCGCTGGGACTCGTCGCTGCCGCCGCGCGCGCGGCGGCGGAGTAGCTGGCCGACACCGACCACGACCGGCCGGCCGGTGGCTGAGGGAAACTTCGCAGGTCGACAGCACGTTGCGAGCAACGACGTGCGACGCATCCTCCCCGTGCTGACCGTGCTCGCGTTCGCGCTGGCCGCGTGCGCCCGGGCCGCCCCGACCGACCGGTCGCAGCCGCCGTCGGCCCAGCTGACCGCCCTGCAGCCGGGACAGCGGCTGCCGGCCGTGCAGCTGGCTCGGCTCGACGGGTCCGGCAGCCTCGACACGGGGTCGCTCACGGGTCCGGCCGTGATCAACTTCTGGGCCAGCTGGTGCGCGTTCTGCGTCGAGGAGATGCCAGACTTCCAGGCGGTCCACCGCCGGCTCGGCGACGACGTGCGCTTCGTCGGCGTGGACCGCGAGGACGACCACGCCAAGGCGAGGATGCTGGCGCGCGAGACCGGCGTCACCTACGAGCTGGTCACCGATCCCGACGGCAGCTTTTTCCGGGCCGTCCAGGGACGCGGCATGCCCACCACCCTGTTGGTGGACCCCGAGGGACGCATCGCCTACCGCCACGCGGGTCCACTGACCGCCGACGAGCTGACCGAGCTGCTGCACGAGCACCTGGACGTGCCGCCCCGCGACGCTGCCTGAGGACCCGCCTGCGGCCGGTTGGCAGGTTTGTTGGCCCTTCCGGCCCCTTGTAGGCTCCGCCCCCCACCCGATGCGACGACGAGGGTCGGCCCGTGAGATGGAGCTGGTTCGGCGAGTTCTTCGGAGCCCTGCCGGACGCGTTCCGCGCCCTCTACCAGTTCGGTGACCCCAGCAACGTCGGTCAGGGCTGGTGGGGCATCGTCATCGCCCTGATCTGGGGGGTTCTCATCATCGCGGTGCCGCTCAGCATCGCCCGCGTCACCTACCAGCGACGCGAGTGGGTGTCCGCCACCATGGGGGTGGTGGGAGGCCTCGGCGTGCTGTGGTGGGTGTTCGGCATCCTGCCGTCCGCCTGGATCTACTTCGTGGACTCCAACAAGGAGATCCTCGAGGACCGCATCATCCCCACCTCGTTCACCTTCACGCTCGGTGGGGTCAACTTCCCGGTCGCGACCAACCTCTACGACGTGATCCGCGATGTCGTCGTGGTGGTCGAGCACCTGATCGCGTTCGGGATCCTGTTCTGGGCCGCGATCGCGATCCAGAAACGCCTGCCGAAGACGATGGTGCCGGGCGAGCAGTCGCGCGAGCCCGGCGGGTACCGGTGAACGGGCGTACCCTCGGTCGTCAACGAGCGGGAGACGATCCCCATGGGTAAGACCGACCGCGGCGAACACCCGCTGATGTTCGACGACTACCGCGTCGAGACAGTCGACGCGCAGTGGCTGCAGGAACGGGTCAAGCCGAAACGTCACATCGGGCTGACCGCGGAGCTGTGCATCCTGTGCCGCGCCTGCGAGGACGTGTGCCCCTGGGAGTGCATCTACATGATGGACCCCGGCATCATCCGCGACGCCTCGAACCCGGAGGTGAAGAGCCTGGCCGAGACCGCCGGTGCGGTGTTCATCATCGACGACAACGAGTGCACGCGCTGCGCGATCTGCGTCGAGCGCTGCCCGTCCGACGCGCTGTGGCTCGGCCGGGTCGAGGGCTACTGAGCCTGCCCGTGGCCGGGTGACCTGCGACCGAGCCCCAGGAGGACCTGAGTGTCGAGGATCTCCGAGTTCCGGGGGCGCCTGAAGGAGGCGCGCCCGGGGAGCTTCAAGGACGTCAAGGGTCGGGTGCAGGACAACGTCGTCTGGCGCTCGATGTTCCGCCCCGGCTCCATCTACCGCAAGGGGTACCGGGACACGTCGCGCGACCGTGCTCTCGCCGCGATGAACAACGTCCTGTACCACCTGCACCCGGTGAAGGTGAAGCGCCACGGGCTCAAGCTCACCTACACCTACTGTCTGGGTGGCCTTTCCTTCTTCCTCTTCGTGGCGCTGACCATCACCGGCATCTTCCTGATGTTCTTCTACCGGCCGACCGCGGGCGCCGACACCGAGCTCGCCTACCTGGACATGCAGAACCTCATCGCGCAGGTGACCTTCGGCCAGCTCGTCCGCAACCTGCACCGGTGGGGCGCCCACCTCATGGTGTTCACCGTCTTCCTGCACATGGCGCGGGTCTTCTACCACGGGGCGTACAAGCCACCCCGGGAGTTCAACTGGGTCGTCGGCATCTTCCTGCTGCAGCTGACGCTGCTGCTGTCGTTCACCGGCTACCTGCTCCCCTGGGACCAGCTCGCGATCTGGGCGGTGCAGGTGGGCACGTCGATGATGGGCTACACGCCGGTGTTCGGTCGCCAGGTCCAGTTCGTGCTGCTCGGAGGGGTCGAGATCGGACCCAACACGCTGCTGCGCTGGTACGTGCTGCACGTCCTCGCGCTGCCGTTCGTGACGGTCATCTTCCTGGCCGTGCACTTCTGGCGAATCCGCAAGGACGGCGGGATCTCCGGTCCGCTGTAGGTCACCCGAGGGAGCCGGACATGGCTGAAGAGGTCGAGATCGATCAGGAGACCTACGACCGTCTGATCGCTGAGGGCAAGAGCGAGCGCATCGCCCGGGCGAAGGCGAAGGCCGCAGCCGTCCGCAAGCTGAAGGCGGCGGCGGGCGAGCGGGTCGGTCCCGCCGCGGCCGAGGAGCGCCCGGCCCGCGCCCCGGCCGCCGCCGGCGCTCG
>DASZZX010000214.1:0-14304 GCA_036260415.1 Nitriliruptorales bacterium | reverse complement strand
GGCGCACCCGCCGCCCCGCCCGGCGGCCCGGCTGCTAGGAGGGCCGTGAGCGACGCCACCCTGCCCACCCGTGCGGCGCCCCGCCCGCCGCTGTGGCGCGACGTGCGCGTGCTGCGGGTGGTGGCCCAGGTCGCCGTGGTGGTGGCGGTCGCGCTGCTGCTGTGGTTCCTGTGGGACAACCTCACCGACAACCTCCGCCGACAGGGGATCCGCACGGACCTCGGCTTCTTGGACCAGGCAACGAGGTTCGCCATCCCCGACGTCACCGGCAGCGCGAGCTTTCCCTTCTGGCGCGCCATGCTGACCGGTGTCAAGAACACGGCCCTGATCGGGTTCGTCGGCATCTTCCTCACCACGCTGCTCGGCGTGTTGGTCGGGGTGATGCGCCTGTCGGCCAACTGGTTGGTGCGGCGAGTGGCCGGCATCTACGTCGAGGCGCTGCGCAACACGCCGGTGCTGATCCTCATCCTGATCCTGTTCCTCGCGGTGGTGCTGCGCCTCCCCGGCAACGTCAGCGACGCCCCCACCTGGGGTGGCACCGCGGTCGTGTCCAACCGGGGTATCTGGGTGCCGTGGCTGGAGGGGGAGCCGGGGAGGGCCGGGTGGTACTGGCTGGTCGTGGCGGCGGCGTTGGCCGCGACGGTGGCGGTGGCGATCTGGCGGACGCGCCGCTTCGAGCTCATCGGCACGCCGCACCAGCGCTTCCGGTGGGGTGCCGCCACGTTCCTCGCGGTGCTCGTGGTCGGCTACCTCGCGCTGGGCGCCCCGTTCGGACTGTCGCTGCCCGAGCGGACCACCTTCGGAGCCAGCGGCGGGATCAAGCTCGACACCGCCTACGCGGCGCTGCTGGTTGCCCTCGTGATCTACACCGCCAGCCACATCGCCGAGATCGTCCGTGGCAGCATCCTCGCGGTGCCCGGCGGCCAGACCGAGGCGGCCCGCGCGGTGGGGCTGACCGAGTTCCAGCGCATGCGCTACGTGGTGCTGCCGCAAGCGTTCCGGATCATGGTGCCGCCGCTGGGCAACCAGTACCTCAACCTGGTCAAGAACTCGTCGCTGGCGGTCGCCATCGGCTTCTACGACATGACCCGCATCGCCTTCATCGCGTCGAGCCAAGGGTTCCCCGCCCCGCAGGTCATCGCGATCCTCATGCTGCTCTACCTGGCGTTCTCCCTGTCCATCTCGGCGGTGACCAACGCGGTCAACCGCCGGCTGCAGCTGGCGACACGCTGATGGTCGACGAGGTGCGCGCCGACGGTGCCCGGGTCGGCCCCGGCGGGACCGAGACCGCGCCCAAGGAGCCGCTGCCCGCACCTCCCGAGGAGCCGGCCGTCCACACCATCGAGACGGCCGAGGGCATCGCGATCACCGTGCCCGAGGCGGTCGGTCCTCCGATCCGCGAGATCGGCGTGCGTGAATGGGTGCGCGAGAACCTGTTCCCCAGCCGGCTCAACAGCGTGCTAACGGTGCTGTTCGCCCTCCTGCTGGGATGGGTGGCGTTCAAGGCGTTCCGGTTCGTGTTCGTGACCGGGCGGTGGCGGGTGGTGGAGGTCAACCTCACGACGCTGATGGTCGGCCGCTTCCCACGCTCGGAGCTGTGGCGGCCGGTGGCGACCGGGCTGGCGCTGGCCGCGTTCGTCCCGCTGTGGGCCGGGCGCACGGCGCGGTCGCTGGCGGAGCTGTCGGTGGCGCCGGCGAGCCGGGACTGGCGGGCGACGTGGACCCGGGTGTGGCCGTTCCTGCTGCTGCTGGCGGCGACGTTGAGCCTGACGCGCACCGTCACCCCCACACTGCTGGTGCTCGCGATGGTCGCGGTCGGCGTCGCCGCGTACTGGCTGGGCACCAGGGTGCCGCCGCGGCTGGGTCGCTGGGTGGACCTGTCCGCGCTGGTGGGGGTGCTGATGGCGTTCTACCTGCCCCTGTTCGCGGCCGGCTACGGGTGGAACCGTTGGGGCGGGCTCATGATGAACCTGTTCGCCGCTGCGGTCGGGATCGGGGTGTCGTTCCCGATCGGGATCCTGCTCGCGCTGGGACGGCGGTCACGGCTGCCGGGCATCCGCGCGATCTGCGTCGGCTACATCGAGCTGATCCGCGGCGTGCCGCTGGTGACCCTGCTGCTGATGGCGTTTTTCGTGGTGGGGTTCATGTTCCCCCGCGGGTTCCGCGCGCCGGAGTTGGTGGCCCGCGCCCTCATCATCCTGGTGGCGTTCACCGCGGCGTACGTCGCCGAGATCGTGCGGGGAGGGCTGCAGTCCGTGCCGCGAGGCCAGATCGAGGCCGCCCAGGCGGTCGGCCTCGCCCCGTGGAAGGTGACCCGCCTGATCGTGCTGCCCCAGGCGCTTCGCAACGTGATACCGGCGTTGGTCGGCCAGTTCATCAGCCTGTTCAAGGACACGTCGCTGCTGTTCGTTATCGGCATCCTGGAGCTGCTGCGGGTCGCGCAGGTGATCCTCCAGCAGCCCGACTTCCGCGCCCAGGACCTGCAGGCCGAGACGCACGTGTTCGCCGCGTTCGTGTTCTGGGTGTTCGCGTACGCCATGTCGAAGGAGAGTCAGCGGCTCGAGCGCAGGCTCGGGCTCGGCGAGCGGTGAGGAGGAGCAGGCGATGACGGCCCACGACGAGCTGACCGCCGACGCCCGCCGGGCGGGTGGGACCGGCGAGACCATGATCCTCATGGAGGACGTCGAGAAATGGTTCGGCGACTTCCAGGCGCTCGACGACATCGACCTGGTCGTGGGACGCCAGGAGGTGGTGGTCGTCATCGGCCCGTCCGGGTCGGGCAAGTCCACGCTGATCCGCTGCATCAACCGGCTGGAGCGCCACGACCGCGGTCGCATCGTGGTGGACGACATCGAGCTGTCCGACGACATCCGCAACATCCAGGAGATCCGCCGCGAGGTCGGGATGGTCTTCCAGCAGTTCAACCTCTTCCCCCACCTGACCGTGCTGGAGAACGTCACGCTGGCCCCCCGCCAGGTGCGCGGCAAGCCGAGGAAGGACGCCGAGGAGCGGGCCATGCAGCTGCTCGAGCGGGTCAGGATCCCCGAGCAGGCCAACAAGTACCCGGCGCAGCTCTCCGGCGGGCAGCAGCAGCGCGTGGCCATCGCGCGGGCGCTGGCGATGGAGCCGAAGGTGATGCTGTTCGACGAGCCGACCTCCGCGCTCGACCCCGAGATGATCAAGGAGGTGCTCGACGCGATGGTCGACCTCGCCGACGAGGGCATGACGATGATCGTGGTGACCCACGAGATGGGCTTCGCGCGTCAGGTCGCCCACCGGGTGGTGTTCATGGCGGGCGGAAGGATCGTCGAGGTGGGCACGCCCGAGCACTTCTTCCAGCGTCCGCAGGAGGAGCGCACCAAGCTCTTCCTCAGCCAGATCCTGTAGGAGCCTGGGTCACTAGCGCCTCGCTCCATGAGTGACGCGGGCGCGTCACGCCGCACCAGGGTGTGCCCACCGGCCACCTCGCAGCCGGGTCAGCCGCGCGGCAGCCGCAGCGCCATCATCGCGTCGATCGCGGCCCCACAACCCAACGATCCCCCACCCCCGGCTGGCCGCCAGCTGCCCGAGCACCGCGGCGACGACCGCTGCTGCGACCGTCCAGGTGCGCAGGAACGCGAAGTGGCTGGCGCCCATCAGAACCCCGTCGAGGACGAAAGCACGCCGTTCAGCACGTGCGGGCCATGGCGACCACCCATGCCGCGCCCACCCACGCGCCCCGCGGACGTCACCGGCTCCCAGCGCGGTGCCGATCATGGTCTGTGCCGCGATCGCGAACCCGTCGAGCAGGAACGCGACCAGCACCCACACCTGCTAGAGCACGTGACGTGGTGCGCCGCGGTCGTCACCGCCCCTACCCGGGCGGCCGCCGCGGTCACCAGCAGGTCCAGCACGAGCGCCCGGTGCGGAGGAAAAGGTCGCGGCTGACCGCCGCGAGCGCGCGCACCTCCCGTACCGAGAGGCGCCCGTGCCCTGAGCGGCAGGTTCACCTGGTGGGCCAGGAGCAGCGTCAGCGCGACCGCGGCGGCCCGTTCGGCGGCGACCGTCGCCCACGCCGCCCCCGCCAGACTCATGCCGAACCCGAACACCAGCACCACGTCGAGTGCGCCGCTCAGCACGTTCGCCGCGACCACGACCACCCGGGGGGTCCGTGTGTCGGACACCCCGGAACGCGCCGTGCCCCACGCAGCCGACCAGCACCGCCACCACCCATCGCCAGTATGCGCAGGTAGGTGGCGGCCGGCTCGACCAGCTCTCCGACCGTGCCGAGCCCCCCGATCAGGGGACGGGCGGCCAGCAGGACCACCGCTCCCACGACACGCCGATCGCGGCCAGCGGTTCGGCGCCCAGATGCCCGACGACGGCTGTGTCCACCAGCCCCAGAAGGGGGTCGGCGACCAGCGCCCCGGTGGCGGGCAGGGCCAGGGCCAGCATGCGGCGGTGACGTTCCCCGAACGGCGGGGCGCGGGACGTTCGTCACCGCCGGCGGCCTCGTCCCGGCTCAGCTGGCAAGGCGCCGCGACGGCAGGCGCCAGCGCCGCCGCCACGCCCGCTCCGCCTGGACGAACGCGTCGAGCGGGTCCACCACAGCCTGGACCGCGCCGAGCAGCTCCTCCAGCTCGGCGGTCCTGGCGGCCACCTGCCGGGTGGCGGGGATGGCGCCGGCCGACTCGTGCAGCGCCACGGCGCAGCGCTCCCACTCCGCGTGCAGCCTGTCCACGTGCCGCCACCGTCGCAGAGACGTGCGCGCGTCCTCGATCGCAGCGGCCATCGCATCGAGGCCGACCGCGACCGGCGCGGGCTCCACCCGGCCGGCGGGCAGCGTCGCCAGCAGACGGCGGCAGCCACGGTCGACCGCCTCGGCGCAGCCGGCGAACGACCACCAGGCATCGTGGAGGTCGTGCGGCAGGACGGGACGTCGCAGCACGTCGCGACGGTAGGGCTACGCGCAGGCGTCCGCCAGCGTGGCCGGAGGTGTCGCGCCCGGCGTGGGAGACGTGGTGGGAGACGGGCTGGGGCGGGCGGTCATCACGGATGCGGGCGGCGGGCCGCTGGACACCAGTTGACGGACCGCCGCGCGGACGGCGTCCACGTCGACGATCGGGTAGCCGTCGTCCCAGCCGTCGTTGAAGGCGGGCGGGGTGAGACCCAGCACGCCGACGTCCCGCACGTCCAGGGTGAGGGCGAGTTCGATCGCCGCGGGCACCAGGTCGCGGGGCATGTCGGTGCGCACCGACCTGCGCAGGATCGAGGCCATCGTCGGGAACGTCCGCACGACCGTGGAGAGGTCCAGCTGCTGCGCGACCGCGGCGAGGAAGCAGCGCTGGCGGCCCATGCGCACGTAGTCACTGCCCTGGCGACGCGTGCGCACGTACACCAGCGCCTGACGGCCGTCGAGGTGGTGGGGTCCCGGACGCAGGTCGATGGCGTCCCACTCGCCCTCGTCAGGGGAGTCCAACTGGTCGTACACGCGCTCGTGCACCTCGATGGTGACCCCGCCCAGCACGTCGACCACCTCCACGAAGGCGGCGTGGTCCAGCAGCACATGGTGGTCGATGCGCAGCCCGAGCAGCTCCTGGATCGCGCCGGTCACGACCGCAGCGCCGGGATCGACGCCCTCCGGCACCAGCTCGGTGCGCCCCCGGTAGAAGTCGTAGAGGGAGTTGATGGGGCGCGGGTAGCAGTCGCAACGCCAGGTGTTGGGTACCCAGGCCGGCAGCGGGACCCGCATCAGGTTGCGCGGGATGCTGATGAGGTCGGCCTCGCCGGTGCGGGGTCGGAGCGTCGCCACCATCACGGTGTCGGTACGCAGCCCCGTGCGCATCGGGCCGGCGTCGCCGCCGAGTAGCAGCACGGTGACGCGCTCGCGGCCCTCGAAGCCCGGTCCCGACGGCCACATCGCCGGGGCCGTCTCACTCGGCTCGTCAACGGGGCGCAGGCGCGCGGTGTCCGTGGCCGGGGCAGCGGCCGCCCGTGCGGTGAAGACGTCGGTCAGCAGCGCGCGGGCGTGCAGCCCGTAGTACGCCACCCCGGCGTGGGGCAGCAGCAGCAGGATCGCGAGCAGCATCGCCGAGAGGGCCACCACGCCGCGTTCGCGTCCCGTCCGGGGCAGCGCCGCGCGGTGACCGCGCTGGCGGAGTGGGCGACGGGCGCAGCGGTAGGCGTCCACCACCGCGTAGACCCGGAACGTCAGCAGGGCCAAGTCGACGGCGAGCATCCCGTCGATGGTGCGGGTGCGCGCCAGCGCCCCCGCCAGCGCGGCCACACCGCGCAGGGGGAGCACGGCGCCGAGCGTGGCGACACCGAGCGTGACCGCCACCATGACCACCCCGCGGTGCCAGCGGCCGGCGCGCAGCTGACCCGCCCCCGGCAGCAGCAGCGACAGGGCCGCCTCCTCCAGCCCGTCGTACGGGGACGGCGGAGCCAGCGGCACGTGCGTGCGCGCGTGTCGCTCCCCCCGCTGCTGTCGGTCGTCCACCAGCCGGGAGCATCGCAGACGAGGGGCCTGCCGGCACGCATCCTCGTCCGATGGGCCTAGGAAGACGCGCTACCGCCCTCCGGGCTGCTTGAGCGCTCAGAGGCGGCCGACGAGCGCGCCGGGGTGGTCGACCACGTCCAGCGCTCCGGCGCGCATCAGCTCTGCGTCGCCGAAGCCGCCGCACCGCACCGCGATGGTGCGCACACCGATCCGCCGGGCGGCTTCGGCGTCCCAAGGAGAGTCACCCACGAGGGTGGCGCGCTCGGCCGACTCCCCGAGCTGAGCGGCGGCCTCGTGCAGCAGGTGCGGCGCCGGCTTGGAGGCCGGCACCTGACCGGCGTCGGTGGTGTCGAGGTCTGGGCGGCCGAGCGCCTCCAGCAGCGCCTTGCGGGCCTCGGCCCCGGCTGAGGTCGCCACCACGAACGGCACCTCCCGCACGGAGAGGTCGTGCAGCAGGGCGTGCGCCCCGGTGGTGGGTCGCAGGTCGTCGGCGCGCTCGAGGAACCGGCGGATGTGGTCGTCGGACACCTCGGTCACGTCGTCGGTGTGCTCACCGAGCAGCCACGGCACCAGCCGCTCGCCGCCCATGCCGATGCCGGCGTGGATGCGCCACATCGGGACCTCGTAGCCGCGGGCACGGAAGGCCTCGTCCCAGCAGATCACGTGGACGTAGACCGAGTCGACGAGGGTGCCGTCGAGGTCCAGGATGACCGCGGGCTGCGTCGCCACGTGAACCTCCTCCGCCGATCGTCGGGCGCACACCGTACGCCGCGACGGGTCGCCACGCGCTGGCCCTGCACCTACTCTCTGCTGCCATGCTGACGGTCACGAGCCCGCGCCAGCGCCGTCTCGATCCCCACCATCCGTTCCTGGCGGCGATCCGCGAGCGGGTGGTCGTGTTCGACGGCGCGATGGGCACGTCCATCCAGGCGCGTGACCTGACCGCCGACGACTTCGGGGGAGCGCAGCTCGAGGGCTGCAACGAGCACCTGGTCCGCACCCGCCCCGACCTGATCGAGGACATCCACACGTCGTTCCTGGCCGTGGGCTGCGATGCGGTGGAGACCGACACGTTCGGGGGCGCCCCGTGGGTGCTTGCCGAGTACGGGCTGGGCGACGACTGCGAGGAGCTCAACCGGCTCGCCGCCGAGGTCGCCCGCCGCGCGTGCGACCGCTTCGCGACCCCGCAGCGGCCGCGCTGGGTGGTGGGCTCGATCGGGCCTGGCACCCGATCACCCACCCTGTCGCTGGCCGCGGCCGCGCGACCGCAACCGCCGAAGGTCCTGATCGACCTGCCGACCATGGAGGAGGGGTACCGGCGTCAGGTCCGGGGGCTTCTCGCCGGTGGTGTGGACGTCCTGCTCATCGAGACCTGCTTCGACCTGCTGCAGATCAAGGCGGCGGTGGCGGCGTGCCACGACGTGTTCGTCGAGGTCGGCCGGCGCGTGCCGCTCATGGTGCAGTTCACGGTGGAGAAGGACATCAACACCATGCTGCTGGGCACCGAGCCGCTCGCGGCGGTCGCGGCGCTCGACCCGCTGGCGATCGACGTGCTCGGCATGAACTGCGCGACCGGTCCCGACGACATGCGCGAGCACCTGCGCACGCTGTCGCGCCACTCCCGCCTGCCGATCAGCGTCATCCCCAACGCCGGGATCCCGTCGATGGTGGAGGGTCAGGCGGTCTACCCGCTGACCGCGGACGGGCTGGCCGACGCGATGGACGAGTTCACCGCCCGCTACGGTGTGGCCATCGTGGGAGGGTGCTGCGGCACCACCCCCGAGCACCTGCGGCGGGTGGTCGACCGCGTGCACGGGCGACCACCGCTCGACCGGCAGGTCGAGTGGCAGCCCCAGCTGGCGTCGCTGTACGCACCCGTCCCCATCCGCCAGGAGACCTCCTTCCTCGTGGTGGGTGAGCGCCTGAACGCCAACGGCTCGAGGGCTTTCCGCGAGATGCTGCTGGCCGAGGACTGGGACGCGATGGTGCAGCTGGCCCGCTCGCAGACCCGCGAGGGCGCGCACCTCCTCGACGTGTGTGTGGACTATGTGGGGCGTGACGGCGTCCGGGACGTGGCAGCGCTGGTGGACCGGCTCGCCACCCAGTCCACCCTGCCGCTGGTGCTGGATTCGACGGAGCCGGAGGTGATCGAGACGGCGCTCGTCCGGCTGGGCGGGCGCGCGGTCATCAACTCGGTCAACCTCGAGGACGGTCGCGTCAAGGCCGACCGGCTGCTGCCCCTGGCCGCGCGCTACGGCGCCGCGGTGGTGGTGCTGGCGATCGACGAGCACGGCCAGGCCCGCACGGCCGACTGGAAGGTGCAGGTGTGCCGGCGGGTCGCCGACATCGCGATCGACGAGTACGGCCTCGAGGCGTCGGACCTGATCTTCGACACGCTCACGTTCCCGCTCGGTTCGGGGCAGGAGGACCTGCGGCGCGACGGCCTGGAGACCCTCGAGGCGATCGAGCGGGTGAAGGCCGAGATCCCCGAGGCGTTCACCATCCTGGGCGTGTCGAACGTGTCCTTCGGGCTGTCACCGGCCGCCCGCCAGGTGCTGAACTCGGTGTTCCTCCACATGGCGATCGAGCGCGGGCTCGACGCCGCGATCGTCAACGCAGCCAAGATCCTGCCGCTGCACCGCATCCCCGAGGAGCACGCCCAGGTTGCCCGCGACCTCGTGCTCGACGCGCGACGCGACGGGTACGACCCGCTGCACCGCATGATGCAGCTGTTCGAGGGCGCCAGCGAGACCCGAGCGTCCCGCGAGGAACTGGCATCGCTGCCGATCGACGAGCGCCTCAAGCGGCGCATCATAGATGGTGAACGCGACGGCTTGGAGTCCGACCTCGAGGAGGCGCTGCGCACCCGCAAGGCGCTGGACATCGTCAACGCCGTGCTGCTCGACGGGATGAAGGTGGTAGGCGACCTGTTCGCCTCTGGCCAGATGCAGCTGCCGTTCGTGCTGCAGAGCGCCGAGGCGATGAAGACTGCGGTGGCGTACCTCGAACCCCGCATGGAGAAGGGTGAGGCGTCCAACAAGGGACGGGTCGTGCTCGCCACGGTGAAAGGTGACGTGCACGACATCGGCAAGAACCTGGTGGACATCATCCTGCGCAACAACGGCTACGAGACCCTGAACCTGGGTATCAAGCAGCCGATCGACACGATCCTGGCCGCCGCCGCGGCCGAGGACGCCGACGCGATCGGCATGTCCGGTCTGCTGGTGAAGTCCACCGTGATCATGCGCGACAACCTCGACGAGATGAACCAGCGGGGCGTGGCCGAGCGTTTCCCGGTGCTGCTGGGCGGGGCGGCGTTGACGCGCGCGTACGTCGAGGAGGACCTGCGGACCCTCTACCGCGGATCGGTCTTCTACTGCCGCGACGCGTTCGAGGGCCTGAAGACCCTCGACGTGCTCATGCAGGCCAAACGGGCCGGGGCGGCACTGCCGCCCGAGCTGGTGCAGCCGGTCGTGAAGTACCTGCCGCGCCGCCGCCCGAAGCCGGAGGCACCGCCACGCGTCGACCGTCGGGGCCGGGCCCGGTCGGCGGTGGCCACCGACGTGGGCATCCCCCGGCCGCCGTTCTGGGGCCAGCGCACCGTGCGTGGCATCTCGATCGATGATGTGTGGCCGCTGGTCAACGAGGTGGCGCTGTTCCGCAATCAATGGGGGTTCACGCCCGGTGAGCGCTCACCGAAGGAGTACCGCGCCTTCCTCGAACGTGAGGCGTGGCCGGTGCTGCGCGAGTGGGTGGCGCGGGCCAAGGCGGAGAAGCTGCTCGTCCCCGAGGTCGTATACGGCTACTACCCGGCCAGCGGCGACGGCGACGACGTGATCGTGTGGGACCCCCGCGCCCCGCTGGAACGCGAGCTGGAGCGCTTCACCTTCCCACGCCAGACACGCGGACGGTACCTGTGCCTCGCCGACTTCCTCCGCGACGTCGACAGCGGCGAACCGGACCTGCTCGGTGTCCACGTGGTGACGGTGGGGCGGCACATTGGCGAGGTCGCGCGCGAGCTGTTCGCCGCAGACCGCTACCAGGACTACCTGTTCGCGCATGGCTTCGGGGTCGAGATGGCCGAGGCGCTGGCGGAGCTATGGCACCAGAGGATCCGCCAGGAGCTGGGCATCGCCGGCGACGACGCGGGCACCAAGCAGGGCCTGTTCCGCCAGGAGTACCGCGGGTCCCGCTACTCGTTCGGGTACGCGGCGTGTCCCAACCTCGAGGACCAGGGCAAGCTGTTCCGACTGGTGGATCCGGGAACCATCGGGGTGACCCTCACCGACGAGTGGATGCTCGACCCCGAGCAGTCCACGTCGGCGATCATCGTCCACCACCCGGAGGCGAAGTACTTCTCCGCACGCTGACGGATCAGTCGCCGTCGCCCTCGTACCACTCCTCCCAGCGTGCGCCCTCGAGCAGGTCGTCCGCCGGGTCGTCGGTCTCGGCGGCCTCCAGCGTCGCGGGGTCCTCGATCGCCTCGATCAGACCGATCGCGTCCTCGCGGTCAGACCGGTCGAAGACGAACAGCCCCACGCGCTCCCAGCCTCCGTTGGTCTGGGCTCCGGTGCACACGTCCCACAGCACGGCCACCGGCTGGTCGTCGACCAGCCCGCGCGTCAGCAGCGCGTGGGGGCGCCGGTCCCACAGGTCGTCGCAGGCGCGCGAGAAGCCCTGCGGGTCGCCTCCCAGCCCCGGCAGCTCGCAGTCCTCGGCGAGGACCTCCAGCACGCCGTCGAGGTCGTGGGCGTTGTACGCCTCGATGAACCCGTCGATGACGCTCTCGAGCGGCCCGTAGCGGGCCAGGTGGTCGACATCCGAGTCGCGGTCGTCGTCGACAGGTCCCGCGTCGGGATCCTCGATGTGCAGGCCCTCACGCTCGATGGCGTCCAGGTCGAGGGCCACCTCGACCTCGTCCGCGAGCGCGCCACCGCCACGGTCGGCACCCGTCCTCTGCTCCGCCACCGGCAGCCCCCCTTGGCCGATCTTGACATGGTGACGGCGGGTGGCAGGCCTCCGCAAGTGCCGTCGGACCGGTCGGGGGGCCGGTGGGCCCCCCGGCGGGCGCACCCCACGATGGGCGGACAGCATCCAGGAGGGGACGGTGGGCGACGACCCGTACAGCCACGACCACGTGCTGCCGGACGGCACCACCGTCCAGCTGCGGCCGATCCGGCCGGACGACGCCCCGCGCCTGCTGCAGATGTGGCAGCGACTGTCGCCGGAGACGATCCGCTACCGCTTCCTCGGGGCATTCCGTCTGGACGAGCGCAACGTCGAGCGCCTCACCGTCCTCGACCCGGACACCCAGTTCGCGCTGGTCGCCCGGCTGGGCCGCGGCGAGAGCGAACGCATCGTGGCGGTCGGGCGCTTCGAGACCCTGCCCGACGACCCGCGGGCGGCCGAGTTCGCGCTGCTGGTCGAGGACGCGCACCAGGGCCGTGGCATCGGCACGGCCCTGCTACGGCACCTCGTCCCGATCGCCCGTGAGCGGGGCGTCGAGCGGCTGGTCGGTGACGTGCTGGCCGACAACACCCGCATGCTGCGGGTCATCCGCGACCTCGGGCTGACCTACGACCGGACCCCGCAGGGGATCACGGTCCACACCAGCTTCCGCCTCGAGCCCACCGAACGCTTCCTGCAGGCCGTCGCGGAGGACGAGAAGGCAGCGGCGCAGGCGTCACTGGGGCGCTTCCTCCAGCCCGCCAGCGTGGCCGTCGTCGGCGCCAGCCGCGACCCCCTGTCGATCGGCGGCCTGGTCTTCGCCAAGATCCTCGACGGCGGGTTCCGTGGGGTGGTGTACCCGGTCAACGCCAACGCCCGGGTGGTGCGCTCGGTGGCTGCCTACCGGTCGCTCGCGGACCTGCCCGAGGTCCCCGACGTGGTCATCGTCGCCGTCCCCGCCCCGGTCGTCAACGGGGTGGTGGACGAGGCCGGCAGGCTCGGCGTGCGAGCGGTGTGCATCATCTCCGCAGGATTCGCTGAAGCGGGCGAGGTCGGCCGCGAACGGCAGGCCGAGCTGGTGGACCTCGCGCGTGCCCACGGGCTGCGCGTCGTCGGTCCCAACTGCATGGGGCTGATGAACGCCAGCGCCGACGTACGGTTGAACGCCACGTTCAGCCCGACCTTCCCCCGCCCCGGCCGGTCGTCGTTCTCGTCGCAGTCGGGCGCGCTCGGGTTGGCGGTGCTCGACCACGTCGACCGGCTCGGTTTGGGCATCGCGACGTTCGTCTCCGTCGGCAACAAGGCCGACGTCTCGGGCAACGACCTGCTGCTGTACTGGGAGGACGACCCCGACACCGACGTGGTGCTGCTCTACCTCGAGTCGTTCGGCAACCCCCGGCGGTTCGCCCGCCTGGCCCGGCGGGTGTCCTACCGCAAGCCGATCGTGGCGGTGAAGTCGGGACGGACCGCAGCGGGGCGCCGGGCCGCCACCTCGCACACCGCCGCGCTCGCGGCCGGCGACGTGGCGGTCGACGCGCTCTTCCGCCAGACCGGCGTCATCCGCACCGACACGCTCGAGGAGATGTTCGACGTCGCTGGGCTGCTGACCACCCAGCCGCTGCCACGCGGCGCGAACGTGGCCATCCTCACCAACGCCGGAGGGCCGGGGATCCTGTGCGCCGATGCGTGCGAGTCACACGGGCTGACCGTCGCGACCCTGGCCGAGGCCACCCGCGCGGAACTCGCCCGCTTCCTGCCGCCCGAGGCCGGCGTCACCAACCCGGTGGACCTGATCGCCAGCGGCACCCCCGAGCAGTACGGACGTGCCCTGCGTGTCCTAGGCGACGCCGAAGAGATCGACGCGGTCATCGTGATCTTCATCCCGCCCACCGTGACCAGCGGCGAGGACGTCGCCCGCCAGCTCGTGGCGGCGCGCGTCGGCATCCCCGACGCCAAGCCCGTCCTGTCGGTCTTCATGAGCGCCCGGGGGGTCCCGCGCGACCTCGCTGACGCGCGCATCCCCAGCTACGCCTTCCCGGAGGACGCGGCCCGGGCGCTGGGGCGGGCGGCGTCCTACGCCCGGTGGCGCAGCTCGCCGCGCGGTCAGGTGCTGCGCCCCGACGGTATCGACCCCGGTCGGGCCCGGGCGGTGGTCGACGCGGCGCTGGCCAGCAGCGATGGTGCGTGGCTCACCGCCGAGCAGGCGGCGGAGGTCCTGGAGGCGTACGGGGCCCGCTTCGCCGCCGCGCAGCTGGCACGCACGCCGGAGGAAGCCGCCGCGGCCCAGCAGTGGATCGGCCGGCCGGTGGCGCTGAAGGTCGCCGCGCCGATCCACAAGACCGACGTCGGCGGGGTCCGTCTCGGTCTCGACCGCCCCGGCGCCGCCGCGCACGCCTTGGCCGAGGTGCGCGCCGACCTCGAGGGACGCGGGCTGGGCGAGTACGCCGCCGCCTTCCTGGTGCAGGAGATGGTCGGTGACGGGGTGGAGATGGCCGTCGGGGTGACCCACGACCCGCTGTTCGGCCCGCTCGTGATGGTGGGGTTCGGGGGGACCCTGATTGAGCTGCTGCAGGACGTCGCGGTGCGGGTGACGCCGCTGACCGACGTGGACGTCGACGAGATGCTGCGCTCGTTGAAGGCCTACCGCCTGCTCACCGGCTACCGCGGCTCCCCACCGGCAGACGTGGAGGCTCTGCGACGGCTGCTCCACGCCATCAACGCGCTGGTCGAAGACCTGCCCGAGGTGGTGGAAGTGGATCTCAACCCCGTGTTCGTGCGCGCGCAGGGCGTCCTCGCGGTGGACGCGCGGGTGCGCGTGCGTCGCGCACGCCCCGCCGCCACACCGCTCGAGTGACCCACTCGGCCGGGCGGCCCGCGCC
>DASZZX010000213.1:0-8341 GCA_036260415.1 Nitriliruptorales bacterium | reverse complement strand
GCTGGGCGAGCAGGACCAGCGGCTCGCCGCGATGGTCCGCGACGCCGGCTGCGGGGTGGTGCTGCTCGTCAACAAGTGGGACCTGGTCGATGACCAGCGCCGCGACGAGCTCGAACGCGAGTTGGATCGGCTGCTGGGGTTCACCGACTGGGCACCCCGGGTCAACGTGTCGGCGCACACCGGCCGCGGACTCGAGCGGCTGATCCCCTGGTTGACACGCGTGCTCGAGGCTCACCGAACCCGCATCCCCACCGGCGAGCTGAACACGTGGCTGCAGCAGGCGGTCGACCGCACGCCACCGCCGCCGGGCCGCGGGGGGAGCGCCCGTCGCCCCAAGTACGTGACGCAGGTGGCTGTCGGTCCACCCACCTTCGTGGCGTTCGGCGCCTCGCTGGAGGCCTCGTACCGACGCTACCTGGAGCGCTCCCTACGCGAGCGCTTCGGGTTCGTCGGCACGCCCCTGCGCATCGAGGACCGACCCAGCCGGCGGCGCGGCCGGCGCGCCTGAAATCCGACCGCGCCCCGCGGCCGTGCCAATCTTGGTCGCCGCGACCGCGACCGGCCGAGCTGGCGTCCCGTCGGCGCCTCGCGCGTCGCCCCTCGGGATTCCGGGATCGTGCGTCCTGACGGTCATCGGTGACCGCGACGACGCACGATCCGGGGTACGGGAGAGATTGTGCGTGCTGACGGTCATCGGTGGCCGCGACGACGCACGATCCGCGTGGCCGTCGGGACTCGATGACCCTGCGCGATCGTGCGTGCTGACGGTCATCGGTGACCGCGACGACGCACGATCCGCGTGGCCGTCGGGACTCGATGACCCTGCGCGATTGTGCGTGCCGACAGTCATCGGTGGCCGCGACGACGCACGATCCGGCGAGATGGGCGGTGTTGCGGTCGGGAACCACCCCTCGTGCTGTGGCGTCCCAGGGGACGGCCACGGCAAGTGAGGGAGCCATGCGACGACTCGCCACCATCGGTGCCTCGACCGCGCTACTCGCGCTGACCGGGGCGGGACCTGCTTTGGCGTGTGCCGCGCTGATCGGCCCCAACGGGTCGGTCCAGGTCGAGCGCACCACCACGTTGGCCGCCTACCACAAGGGCGTGGAGCACTACGTCACCAGCTTCGAGTTCCTCGGCGGCGGGGCGGAGTTCGGGGCGATCGTGCCACTGCCAGGCGTCCCCACCGACGTGGTGAAGGGCGGGGACTGGACGCTGCAACGACTGGTCCGCGAGGTCACGCCCGACGAGACGGCGCTGCTGCGGGACGGCGCGGAGGCCGCGCCCGTGCCGGCGGCCGCGGAGGTCCTGCAGGAGGTGGCGATCGACGCGCTCGATGTCACCATCCTCAAGGGCGGTGGGGACGAGGTGGGGCGGTGGGCGAGAGAGCAGGGGTTCCAGCTCACCCCCGACTTCCCCGAGATCCTCGACTTCTACGCGGCCCGCAGCCCGATCTTCATGGCTGCCCGCTACGACGTGGAACGCGCGCAACAGAGCGGCCAGCTGGTCGGCACCGGCACCCCGGTGCACCTGACCATCCCCACCGACAACCCGTGGGTCCCGCTGCGCATCCTCGGCGCCGGGGCCGCCCCCGGTGACCGGGTGGAGGCCGACATCTTCCTGCTCACGGACGACCGACCTGCCCTGCTGCCCACCCCGGGGCGCGGCATGGCACTGGAGCGCTCCGAGCGGGCGTCCCAGACGCTGCTGACGGATCTGCGGACCGACCAGGGGATGGAGTGGGTGCCCGACCGCATGTGGCTGTCGTACCTGCGGCTCGACGTGCCCGCCGCCGACCTCGACCACGACCTGGCGGTGGACGCCTGGGCCACCGGGCGGCCGTCCCAGGTGGACGCGGGCATCGCACCGGTGCTGCGTGACGTCAGCGACGCCGCCCGCGAGGCGACGCAGCGGTCGCTGCCGGCCGCGGTCCCGCTCGCGGTCGTCGCCGCGGCGGGGCTGGGACTCGCCGGAGGCGCGTACCTGGCTGGACGGGTCGCCGAGGGGCGGGCCGGCACGGACCGGTCGCCCGGCTCCCGGGGATGACCACCACCGCGGTGGCACGGCTGGGACTGGCGGTCGCGGTCGCCGCCGCCGCCCTCCTGGCGCTGCAGACCTGGAGCGGCGGGCCGCGTACGGTGCACGTGGTGATCGAGCACAGCCGCTTCCTGCTGCCCGACGGCGCCACCGCCCTGCAGGTGGTCGACGGGCAGACGGTGCGGTTCGTGGTGGACAACCGCGACCCCATCGACCACGAGCTGATCGCCGGTCCGCTCGCCACCCAGCTGCGTCACGAGGCCGGCACCGACCGCCACCACGACGGGGCACACGGGGCGGTCTCGGTGCCCGCCGGGGCGACCGCCACCACCGAGCACACCTTCCGCGCCGGTGCGGATGCCCCGCGCCCCGGCACCGCCGTGGCCTGGCTCGGCTGTCACCTGCCGGGCCACTGGGACCACGGCATGCGCCTGCCGGTCGAGTTGCGCTGACCGGTTCGCCACCCTGGTCGTGCGGTCGACCGGCCTCTGGTAGCGTCCGGTCGCGGCCGTCACGCGGCTGCGACGGGCTGTGGCGCAGTCAGGTAGCGCACTCGTCTGGGGGGCGAGGGGTCGCCGGTTCAAGTCCGGCCAGCCCGACCGGCGCCTGAGGTCGTGACCAGCCCGACCGGCGCCCGAGAGCGTGACCTCCCCGTCCACGCCCCGCGATGACGTGGCACGGCCGCGCTCCCGTCAACGGGTAGCGAGGACGGCGCACCTCCCCGCGCCTGCGGCATGATGGGCAGGTGGAGAGGCGACCGCAGGGGAACCTGCAACGGCCGAGGTTCGCCGAAGAGTGGCTCGTGGCGGTCCTCGACTCCCTCAGCGAGGGAGTCCTAGCCCTGGCTGCCGACGGTTCCATCGTGGCGGCCAACCCGTCGGCCGAGAGCATGCTGCAGTTCCGCATCCGCGACCTGCGCGCCGCCCATTGGTCGCAGCTGCGGTGGCACGTGACCGACGAGCAGGGGACGCCCCTCGTTGAGGAGCACCACCCGGTCGCGGCCACGCTGGCGGACGGGCGCGCACGACGCGACCAGCTGGTGGGGCTCCTCCGCGGCGGGACCGTCGCACGGTGGCTCAACGTGGACACCCACATCCTTGCCGACGAGTTCCGTGGGCCCGGCGGCATCGTGGTGTCGTTCGGCGACGTGACCGGCCGGATCCGGGCCGAACACCAGCTGCGGGATCAGGCCCGTCGGCTGGCGGACCTCAACGCCGAGCTGCAGCGCGCCGACGCGGTCAAGCGTGACTTCATGTCCATGACCTCCCACGAGCTGCGCACGCCGATCGTGTCCCTACTCGGCTACGGGGAGCTGCTGCAGCAGGGCTGGGACCGGGCGGAGGAGTCGGAGCAGCGCGAGTACATCGCCGCCATGGTGCGTCAGGGCCGCCACCTGTTGCGGCTGGTGGACGATCTGCTCGTGGCCTCACGGCTCGAGAGCGGCGCGGTGCAACCACAGCGGGAGGTGGTCAACGTCGCCCAGCTGGTGGACGCAGCGCTCGACGGCCTCACCGGGTGGCCGCGGGTGGATGTGGACGTCCCTGCGGAGGCGAGCGCCCTGGTCGATCCCGACCACGGCCGGCGCATCCTGGTGAACCTGGTGGAGAACGCGCTGAAGTACGGCTCCCTACCGGTGTCGGTGGAGGCCCGCCTGAAGGGTGATCGCGTGTCGATCGCGGTGGCGGACCGTGGGGAGGGCGTGTCCGAGCAGTTCGTCCCACACCTGTTCGAGCGGTTCTCGCAGGCGAGCACGGGGCGCGCCCGTGCCGCCAGAGGAACCGGCCTCGGGCTGGCGATCGTCGCCGGCCTCGCGGCACTGAACGGCGGCGATGTCCACTACGAACCGAACCAACCGTGGGGTGCGAGGTTCGTGGTCCACCTGCCCGCAGCGCCAGCCAGCTGAGCGGGCTGCGGTGGTGGGCGCACCGCGCGTCACGCCACCCGAGGGGAGTCCTACGCTCGACCGCGCCCGTGGTGGGAGGGAGCAGGTGTCGGTCTTCCGCAGCGGTGCGCGGAGCGCCGAGACGGAGGAGGTCACCGATCGTGTCCTCACCCTGCCCAACCTCCTGTCGCTGGTCCGTCTCGCGCTCGTGCCGCTGGTCTACGTCGACATCGTGGCCGGCCGTGACCTGCGCGCCCTGATCGTGCTGGCCGTGATCACGTCGAGCGACTGGGTCGACGGCTACGTCGCGCGCCGGTTCGGGCAGGTGTCGCGCATCGGGCAGGTGTTCGACCCGTTGAGCGATCGCATCCTCGTCGTGGTGGTCGGGGCGGCGTTGGTCGTGGCCGACATCGTGCCCCTGTGGGCGGTTCTGGCGATCGTCGGACGCGACGCGCTGGTGCTGGTCGCCGGCGTCCTGCTGGTCGTACGCGGGATGCGCCCGCCGCCCGTGACGGACCTGGGGAAGGCGGCCACGTTCGGCGTCATGGGGTCGCTGCCGACGTTCCTGGTGGAGAGGGCCACCGGGGCCATCACCCTGCGAGGCACGGCGTGGGTGCTGCTGGCCACGTTCGGGTTGCTCTACTACGTCGCCGTCGGCCAGTACGTGGTGTCCCTGCGCGAGACGCTGCGGTCACGTGCGGAGGCCCCTGAGGCCCAGCAGCGACGGCGAGCCGGGGACGGCGGCGGGTCCGACCCGCCGGCTTGACGCTGTCCGCCGGAGAGCGGTTGCATCCGCGGATGGCTCGAAGCGGGCGGCAGTGGTGGCGCGGGGCGGTCGGCTACGAGGTCTACGTGCGCTCGTTCGCCGACAGCGACGGGGACGGCGTCGGTGACCTGCCGGGGCTGCGCGCGCGACTGGGCCATATCGCGTCGCTCGGCGTGGACTTCCTGTGGGTCACGCCGTTCTACCCCTCACCCATGGCCGACCACGGCTACGACGTCGCCGACTACCGTGGGGTGGACGCGCGGTTCGGCACGCTGGGCGACGTGGACAGCCTGGTGGCGGAGGCGCACCAGCGCGGCCTGCCTCTGGTCATCGACCTGGTCCCCAACCACACGTCCAGCGAGCATCCCTGGTTTCGGGCGGCGCGCGGGGACCGGGCGAGTCCCTACCGCGACCACTACGTGTGGCGCGACCCCGCGCCGGACGGTGGACCGCCGAACAACTGGGTCAGCCACTTCGGCGGCTCCGCCTGGACCTACGACGAAGCATCGGGGCAGTACTACCTGCACCTGTTCCTGCCCGAGCAACCCGACCTCAACTGGGACAACCCGGCGGTGCGCGACGAGTTCGACGCCATCCTGCGCTTCTGGTGCGAACGCGGGGTCGACGGCTTCCGCATCGACGTCGCCCATGCGCTGCTCAAGGATCCAGAGCTGCGCGACAACCCGCCTGCCGAGGATCGCCCCGGGGGGCCGGTCGAGGCCCCCGGGTACACGGAGTTCGAGCACGTATACGACATCGACCAACCCGGCGTGGTCGAGATCTACCGCCGCTGGTACGAGGTGGTCGCGCCGTACGGGGCGCTGCTCCTGGGAGAGGTGTACCTGCTGGACCCCTCCCGCGTCGCGCGCTACGTGAGTGGCGACAGACTCCACCTTGCGCTGTGCTTCACCGCCGTGCGCGTGGGGTGGGACGCCGACGCCATCCGCGACGTCCTGCGGGTTGGCGTGGACGCCGGCGGCGACCGGTTCGCCTGGCCCCTCAGCAGTCACGACGACGCGCGGGCGCCCACCAGGTTCGGTGGCGGCCCGGCCGGTGCACGGCGCGCCCTGGCCTACCTGACACTGCTCGCGGGCCTGCCAGGGGTGCCGATCCTCTACCAAGGCGACGAGCTGGGGCTGCCGGACGGGGAGGTACCACCATCGGCGGCACAGGACCCGCTCGACGCTCGCGGGGCGGGCGGCGGCCGCGACGGGACCCGCACGCCCATGCCATGGGATCCGGGGCCCGGTCTGGGCTTCACGGCGGGCCGGCCGTGGTTGCCGCTGGGCGGACGGCGCCCCGAGGACACCGTCGCCTGGCAGGAACAGCAGCCCGACAGCCACCTGCACCGCACCCGCCGACTACTCGCGGTGCGACGCGAGAGCGCCGATCTGCGCGGCTCAGCGGAGGTCGGCTGGCTCACCCAACGGGGACCGCTGGTCGCCTACCGGCGGGGTGACACGGTGGTGGCAGCCGACTGCGGCCAGACCGACCTCACGCTCGCGCTGCCACCCGGCAGCTGGCGGTTGCGCTACGCCACCGGGGACGGCGTGGCGGTGGAGGACCGCTCGCTGCGGCTGGCCCCGGACCACGCCGCGATCGTCGAACGGGACGCGTCGTGACCGGACGCGCTCCGGTCAGCCCTTGACCGACCCCGCGGTCAGACCGCGGACGAAGAACCTCTGCAACGAGAAGAACACGATCATCGGCACGACCATCGTGACGAACGCCCCGGCGGTCAGTATGTGCCACGCCTGCCCCTGGCTGCCGATGAGGCGCTGGAGGTTCAGGGTCACCACCTCGACGTCACGCTGACCGCCGAGGAAGATCAGCGCGACGAGCAGGTCGTTCCAGACCCACAGGAACTGGAAGATCGTGTAGGCGGCGAGGGCGGGGACGGAGAGGGGGATGATCAACCGCCAGAACGTCTGGAACTGGCTGGCACCGTCCACCTTCGCCGACTCGATGACCTCGCGCGGCAACGACCCCATGTAGTTGCGGAAGATGTACACCGCCAGAGGCATGCCGAAGCCGGTGTGGGCCAGCCACACCGCCAGGAAGGTGCCGTTCAACCCGAAGTTGCCGTAGATGCGGAACAGCGGGATGAACGCGACCTGCAGGGGCACCACCAGCAGACCCACGAACACCACGAACAGGACCTCGCGGCCGCGGAACTCCATCCACGAGAACGCGTAGGCCGCGAACGCCGCCATCGTGATGGGGATGACCGTCGCGGGGATCGTCACCACCAGGCTGTTGACGAACGCGTTCGCCATGCCCGAGCCGAACAGCACCTGGTCGTAGTTCGCCACCGTCCACTGGGTGAACTCCAGCGGGCTGGCGAACACCGTCCACCAGCCGGTCGATGACACCGCATCCTGTTCACGGAAGGAGGAGATCAGCAGGCCGACGGTCGGCACCGTCCACAGCAGCACGATGACGAGCAGCGCGACCCGGACGAACAGGCGCCCACGCCCGGTGGCCGGCGCCCCGCCGGTGGTGATGCCCGTGCCGACCGCGTAGCTGGGTTCGCGACGGTCGCCGGGCTCGCGTGGCTCCTCCGCGACCGGTGTGGGAGGGACCTGTGTCATGACCTGCCTCCGACCGCGGCGCTCTCGGAGGAGGTCACCGAGGAGGTCACCGCCGCGCTGCCGGACGAGGTCACCGCGTCGCCTCCTGCTCGCGGAACCGCCGGATGTTGATCACCATGAACGGGACGGTCACCACGATCAGGAACACCACGATCACCGCGGCCCGGCCGAAGTTGCCGAACGTGATCATCTGCTTGACGAACAGGTTGGCGACCACCTCGGTGCCGAAGTTGCCGTTGGTCATGACGAACACGATGTCGAACACCTTGAGGACCAGGATCAGGATGGTGGTCCCGACCACCACGATGGTCGATGCGATCTGCGGCAGCACTATCCGCCAGAAGATCTGCGTCTCCGTGGCACCGTCGATGCGCGCCGCCTCAAGCGTCTCCTCCGGCACGTTCTTGATCGCGGCCGACAGCAGCACCATGGCGAAGCCGGCCTGCAGCCAGATCATGATCACCATGAGCGCGAAGTCGTTGATGGCGGCGTTCTGCGTCCACGAGATCGGTGCCGCTCCCAACCTCGTGACGATCGCGTTGAGCACACCGATCTGCGGGCGGCCCTCCAGCCGCCAGGCGTAGACGAACAGCCAGATGGTGCTGGCACCGACGAAGCTGATCGCCATCGGCAGGAAGATCATCGACTTGGAGATGCTCTCCCACCGGGTGGTGAGCTTGTCGGCCAGCACGGCGACGGCGAGGCCCACGCCGACCGAGAGCGTCGGGACGACGACGATCCACAGGACGTTGTTCCAGATCGCGCTGCGTGCGTTCTGGTCGGTGGCGAGGTACCGGTAGTTGTCGAGACCGACCCACTCCTCGGAGCGGAGATCCTGGAAGCTGCGCACGAACGTGTCCACCGCCGGGTACAGCAGGAACAGCCCGACGACCAGCAGCGCCGGGCCGACGAACACGTACGGCTTGAGGCGCTGCTCCCACTCCTCCGGGAGCCGTTCCACGGCGGCGTTGAGCGCCCAGAACAGCACCATGACTCCGCCGACGCCGAGCGCGAGCGCGACCACGACGCTGAGCAGCTCGCCCATGGTTGCCTCCCGGCGCCTCC
>DASZZX010000212.1:0-3460 GCA_036260415.1 Nitriliruptorales bacterium | reverse complement strand
ACGCCCAGCAGCAGATCGCCTACGCGTGGGACCCGCGCGACGGCAACCTGCTGTGCCAGGGGGTACGTGGCAGCGGCACCACCACCGCCCTCGCCACCGCGGCCGTCGCACTCGCGCACGCCCACCCGCCGCACGCGCTGCACCTCTACGTGGTGGCCAGCGACGGCGATGCGCTCACGGGACTGGCCGCGCTGCCGCACGTGGGCGCGGTCGCGTCCGCGGTCGAGCGCGAACGCCAGGAACGCCTGCTGCGCCACCTCGCCGACGAACTGCAGCGGCGCCGCAGCGCCCTCCACGCGGACGCGCCACTGACCGTGCTGCTCGTCGACGACCTCGACGGGTTCGCGACCGTGTTCGACCCCATCGACGACCTCGCCGTGCACGAGCAGTTGCGACGCCTGGCAGCCGAGGGGCCGGCAGCCGGGATCGTGGTGGCGCTGACCGCGCCCCGTCTGGGCGCGGTGCCCCCTGGGCTCGCCGCGGTGTTCTCGCACCGCCTGCTGCTGCGGCTGCCCGATCGCTTCGACTACGCGACCGTGGGCCTGCACGGAGACGACCTGCCCCCACCGTTACCCGGCCGCGCGGTGGACACCACGTCGCTGCGGCACATGCAGCTGGCGCTGCCATCCCCCGAGGGGTTGGAGGCGGCGGTGCAGGCGGTGGCGCAGCGGTGGGGTGGCCGTCGGGCTGGCGGCGAACCGGTCGGGATCGGGATCCTGCCCACCCGCGTGCGCAGCGCCGATCTCACCACCGCGGCCGATCTCGACCGCGCCGACTGGCACCTGCCGGTGGGGATCGGTGACCGCAGCCTGACACCGGTCGGGTTCCGGCTCGGACCCGGTGAGGCTGCGCTCGTCGCCGGGCCGCCACGGTCGGGCAAGAGCGCGCTGCTGGTCGCGCTCGCCCGGGTGGTGACCATGCAGCGCCCCGAGGTCGAGGTCGCTGCCATCGCTCTGCGAGGGTCGCCGTTGGGCGGGCTCGCCGACGTGGACCGCCTCGCGACCGATCACGACCACGTGGAGCGGATGCTGACGGCGCTGACGACCGGGGACAGGGAGGTGCTGCTCCTGGTGGACGACGCCGAGCTGGTCGACGGCCCAGGCGAGCGGCTGCGCGGGATCCTGGAGCAGCGACCGGCGCACCTGCGGATCGTGGCCGCTGGTCGTAGCGCCGCATTGCGCGGTGCCTACGGTCACTGGACCACGGTGGTGCGGCGCTCCCGTCACGGTCTCGCGTTGCGCCCGCAGTTGGCGGCGGACGGTGACCTGTGGGACGTCACGCTGCCACGTGCCCCGGCGGGCGGCTACCCGGTCGGGCGCGGCTACCTGGTCGTGGGCGGCGAGGTCGAACTGGTGCAGGCGGCCGGAGGCTGACCCGTCGCGTAGCCGGCGGGTCGACGTGCCCTCGCCGCTCTGCCATGCTCGCCCGACCTCGCCGGAGGACCACGTGCGGCTGGGACTGAACATCGGCTACTCGGGCGCGACCATCGGGGATGTGCTGCCGCTGGTCGAGCACGCCGACCGCATCGGGATCGACTCGGTGTGGGCCGCGGAGGCGTATGGGTCGGATGCGGTGACCGTGCTCGGCTACCTCGCCGCTCGGACCACTCGCATCCAGCTCGGCAGCGCCATCCTGCAGATCCCGGCGCGGACCCCGGCTAACACCGCGATGACCGCCATGACCCTGGACGCTGTGTCGGGCGGGCGGTTCATCCTCGGGCTCGGCGTCTCGGGCCCGCAGGTGGTGGAGGGTTGGCACGGGGTCGCCTACGGCAAGCCGCTGGCTCGGACCCGCGAGTACGTCGAGATCGTCCGTGCGGCCGTGGCACGGGAGACGCCGCTCACCTACCAGGGCGAGCACTACCAGATCCCCTACCGCGGCGACGATGCCACGGGGCTGGGCAAGCCGCTGCGCTCTATCCTCCATCCGCTGCGCGAACGCATCCCCATCTACCTGGCCGCCCTCGGCCCCCGCAACGTGGAGCTGGCAGCTGGACTCGCCGAGGGCTGGCTGCCGATCTTCTACGCCCCGGAGCGGGAGGATGTCTTTGCCGAACCCCTCCGGCGGGGCCTGGCGCAGCGACCACCCGAGCTGGGCGACCTCGAGATCGCCGCGACCGTGCAGGTCGCCCTCGGCGACGATCTGGACGACTGCCGGGACCGGATGCGGCCGATCCTCTCGCTGTACGTGGGCGGGATGGGGTCGCGTGAGCGCAACTTCTACCGCGACCTGACCGCCCGCTACGGGTTCGAGGCGGAGGCCGACCTGATCCAGGACCTCTACCTGGCCGGCGACCGGCGGGCAGCCGCTGCCGCGGTGCCCGACGAGCTGGTCGACATGCTGACCCTGGTTGGCCCCCTCCCACGAGTGATCGCACGGCTGGAGGCGTGGAGGTCGTCGCGGGTGACCACGTTGGTCCTCGCCACCGAGGACCCGGGCGCCCTGGCGGCGATCCGCGAGGCGCTGTGAGGTGGACCTGTGAGCAGTGAGCGGCGTCGCGCGGGCGACGCCGGCGCTCACCGCAGCACGATCAGGTAGGACCCGCCCAGCACGGCAGCCCCGCAGACCAGCCAGGTGACGTAGTCCCCGATGTGGCCGCTCTGCAGGCGGCGCAGCAGCTGCAGCGGCGGTTCTCCGGCGGCGACCAGCGGGGCGCGGGCCGCTGCGGGGATGCGTTCACGGAACAGCGCCACCAGCGCGGTCGCCACCGCGGCCAGGCTGGCCGCCACGCCCAGCGCCGCGGCCTTGGCCGTGAGCCCCCCGCCCGGTACCTCGGGCAGCGGGACACGCACCCCGTCCAGGACCGCCGCCTGGTACGCACCGGAGTCCACGAACCGCTCGGCGGCCGCCTCGGCGGTGTGGGCCACCGTCGGCCACACCCCCACCGCCAGCGCCCCGATCACCAGTGTCGCCGCCGGCACGGCCATGACCACCGGAGCCCACCGCCGCTGCCGAGCATCCTCCTCGAGCCGCTCCGGAGACTCCTCGTCCTCGACATCGTCGGTGTCGTCACGCTCGAGCCCCGGCCCCCACCCGAGGAACACCCGCCCCGCCGCACGCAGCACCGCTCCGGCCGTCAGCGCCTCCGCCACCAGGAACACCACGGTCACCCAGCCGTGACCGAGGATGCTCGCGGGTTCCTCGATCAGGTGGCGGCCGAGGGCCGTGCCGAACGGTGGCAGACCTGCCAGGCCGAGGGCACCGGCGACGAAGATGACCGCGGTGACCCTCTCGCGCCGTCCCAGGCCGCGCAGCGCCGCTTCCTTCACGCTGTCGTGGCGGTACAGCAGGATGCCGGCCACCAGGAACAGCGCGCCCTTGACCCCCCCGTGCGCCAGCGTGTACAGGCCAGCTCCGGCCAGCGCCCCCGGGTCCAGCAAGCCCACACCGATGAGGATCAGGCCGGCGTGGCTGACCGACGAGAACGCCAGCAGCCGCTTGAGCTGCAGCTGCGCGAGGG
>DASZZX010000211.1:0-10590 GCA_036260415.1 Nitriliruptorales bacterium | reverse complement strand
GGGCACCGGGCGGCGCCGCCCGGAGGTCCGCTGGCGGCGCACCCACGGCGACGCGGCCGAGCTCGCGCGGCTGCAGGGACGCCTGGTCGACGCCGCGCTCACGCGGGTCCGCCCCGGCGGCCACGTGACCTACGCGGTGTGCACCTGGACGGCGACCGAGACGGTGGCGGTGACCCGCGCGCTGCTCGGCCGATGGGGCGACGCGGTGCAAGTCGTGGAGGAGGTCCAGCGGTGGCCGCACCGTGACGACACTGACGGCATGTACCACGCCACCTTCCACCGCAGGCTCTGAGACGCGCGGGGCCGGATGTGGTTGCATCCGACAGGAGTTGGCTCGACCAGGCGCTCGACCAGCGCCACGCGGCGGTCCGCGGCCGGATCCGGTGGACGAGGAGGAGCAGCCGGTGAGGCCTGCCACGCGCGATCTGCGCAGCGGGCCACGGTGAGCGCGCTAGTCCTGATCGTCGATGACGATCCCGACATCCGCGACATCGTCGAGATCAACCTGCAGTCCGCCGGTTTCGACGTCGCCACTGCCGCGGACGGCGAGCGCGGCCTCGAGCAGGCCCTGCGGCTGCGACCCGAGCTGGTGCTGCTCGACCTCATGATGCCGCGCATCGACGGCTACGAGGTCTGTCGACGGCTGCGCACCGACGCCCGCACCAGTCACATCCCGATCATCATGCTCACGGCCAGGGCCCAGCCCTCGGACAGGGTGTCGGGACTGGAGCTCGGAGCTGACGACTACCTGACCAAACCCTTCGACGTCGATGAGCTCATCGCCCGCATCCACGCGACGCTGCGGCGGGTCCGTGACACACGCAGCGTGTCACCGCTGACCGGCCTGCCCGGCAACGTCCGCATCGAGAGGGAGCTGGCCCAGCGGGTCAACAGCGGCGAGCAGATCGCCCTGCTGTACGCAGACCTGAACCGGTTCAAGCCCTTCAACGACCGTTACGGCTTCCTCCGCGGTGACGAGGCCATCGGGACTCTGGCGGATGCCGTCTGCGATGTGGTCGCTTCCCTTGGCGACGAGACGACGTTCGTCGGTCACGTGGGTGGCGACGATTTCGTGATCATCACGCGGCCCGAGGCGGGGGAGACGATCGGGCGGGCGCTGATCGAGCGGTTCGACGCACGCGTCCCCGAGCTGTACGACCCTGCTGACCGGGAGGCCGGTTTCATCGAGGTGCGGGACCGCCAGGGCAGGTTGCACCGCTACCCGTTCGTGTCGGTTGCGATCGGGATGGTGACCACCACCCCGGGCGCGTTCAGCGACCACCGACAGCTGGCGGAGGTCGCCGCCGAGATGAAGAACTACGCCAAGCGGCTGGGGGACGGCTCCAACCTGGCGGTGGACCGCCGCTCGCGCCCGTAGGTCTGCGCCGTCGCTCGCCGAGGTCCTCGAGGCGGATGTCCTGGGGCCGCGCGCTGCTCTTCCCACCTCTCTGATCGAGCCAGCCGTCGACACGACGTGCCGGCTTGCCAGCCGGCAGGGTGGTCGTCGGGCCGGATCGGGGTGCGGCTGCCACGGAGCGGTGGTGGCCGGTTGTGGTAGTCGGGCCGGTGTTCGTAGGCGAGGTCTGGCGGGTCGTGCGGCGGCGGGTCGTGGGACGCGGGCGGGGGGGTAGAACCCGCCGTGGTGGTGGCGGGCGCGGGCCGGTCCACGTCAGGGTGCCGGGCGGGGCGCCGGCCCCCGCTCGATCGTCTCGACGGGGACCAGCGCGACGACCTCGGCGCGCCGCCCGTCCCCGCCCCCCGGCAGGCCCGAGCCGTCCAGCGCGGTGTCGACCCAGCGGGACAGCGCGTCGGCGTTGCGCTGCGCAGGGTGCGGGGATCGTCGTGACCGGCGGGGCGTGCGTCCCAGGACAGGGCTGCCAGCAGGCGTTCGCCGGCGAGCTGGTGCAACTGGCCCTCGCGGAACACCATCCCGTCGCGGGTCCTGCCGGTGATCATCCCGCGGCTGTCGTACTGGCGACGCGCCTGCCAGTTGCCCTCCTCGGGTGCGGACAGCATGGCCGTCCGTCGCGCCTGCTGCGCGACCTGGCGAGCCTCACCCTGCCTTGCGGTGCGCAGCAGCTGCTGCTCGGCCTGCTGGTGGTCGGGCTGACGGCGGGTGCCGTGAGCCACCGCAGCGGCGTGCGCGAACGAGATATCCCCCTCGGCCAACGCCTGCCAGGTCTCGTCCAACGTCGAAGCCAGCGCGTCGGCCGTGGTCACCTACTGCCAGGCATCCCCGTGTGCCATGCCAGCTCGCCCTGTCGCCAGCCCTGCATCGAGGTGTGCCCGGCGTTGCGGTAGCCGGCGCGGCGGTCGAACGAGGTGGTCAGGGCCGCCTCGACGACTTCCAGCCGCGACCGCTGCCGTCGCAGCCGCCGCAGTGCGTCACCGGCATGGTCGACCCCCAGCTCGTCCGGTTCGAGGCGACGAGCCCGTCCACCACACCGGTCAGCCGGTCCAGCAGCGCGCTGACCGACCCCGAGCAGGTCGCGGCAACCTGTATCGAGTCCATGCACGCCAGCGAACCACGGCGGTGTGACAGACCAGGGGCGGAACACGCTGTTGAGCGTCCGAGGCTGTGGAACCCACGGGGCATGGCCCCTGTCCGGCGGCCGCCACACCGACGCTGCTGGATCCTCCTGCCATAGATCGTGGCATCGGCACGCCAGCGACGCATTGGTAGTCTCGTCGACGGTCCCGTCCGCAGCGACGACAACGCGTTCCCCAAGGAGGGTGCCGACAGCGGCGTGCCCAGCACCGATCGTGACCGCGAGTTGATGGGGCGCGCCTTGGCGCTCGCCGAGCGCGGACGTGCCACGGTCCGTCCTAACCCGATGGTCGGCTGTGTGGTCGTCCGCCATGGTGAGGTCGTGGGGGAGGGGTGGCACGAGCGCGCGGGCGAGGCGCACGCCGAGGTCGCGGCCCTGCGTGCGGCCGGCGAGCGGGTCCGCGGCGCCACCGTCTACGTGACCCTCGAGCCCTGCGCGCACTCCGGCAGGACCACCCCGTGCGCCCCGGCCCTGGCCGCGGCTGGAGTGGCCCGGGTGGTGTACGCAGCGGAGGACCCCAACCCGCTGGCGGCCGGCGGCGCAGCCCTCCTGCGGGCCGCCGGGGTGTCCGTCACCGGAGGGGTTGGGTCGGAAGCCGCCCGCCAGCAGAACGAGGTCTTCTTCCACGTGCACAGCACCGGCAGGCCCTTCGTGACGCTCAAGCTGGCCCAGTCGCTGGACGGGCGGGTCGCCGCACGCGACGGGTCCAGCCGCTGGATCACCGCCCGGGAGGCCAGGACCGCGGTCCACGAGCTGCGCGCCGCAGCGGACGCGGTCGTGGTGGGATCGGGCACCGTGCTGGCGGACGACCCGCGCCTGGACGTCCGCCACGTCGACGCACGGGCCGGCCAGCCACGCCCGGCCGTCGTCGACCGCCGCGGGCGCACCCCACCGTCAGCGCACGTGGTCCGCCCCGGCGCGCTGGTGGTCACGGGGCCTGACGCCGACGCGGTCTGGCGCGCCCGTCTGGAGGGCGCCGGGGTCGAGGTGGTGGGCGTGCCGGCACACGACCAGGGGGTCGACCTCAAGGCGGCGCTCCGCGCCCTGCTGGACCGTGAACTGCAGGCCCTGATGGTCGAGGGCGGTCCCACCCTGGCCGGTGCGATCACGCGGGCGGGGCTCGTCGACCGGCTGGTGTTGCACCTGGGCGGCGTCGTGGTTGGCGGTGACGGGCTGCCGTCGCTGGCAGGTCGAGGCGCGCCGTCGATCTCCGCGGCGGGACGGTGGACGATCGAGTCGGTGCGCCTGCTCGGTCCGGACGTGGAGGTGGTGGCGCGTCCCGCGGAGGCCGCGGTACCTCCTGCTGACCGCGTGGTGTAGGGCGTGTTCACCGGCATCGTCGAGGAGGTCGGGCGGGTGGTCGCGCTCGAACGTCGCGAGGACCACGCCCGCGTTGCCGTCGCCTGCCGCCAGGTGCTCGCCGACGCGGTCGAGGGAGCGTCCATCGCTGTGGACGGCGCCTGCCTGACTGTGGTCGCGTTCCTCGACGGCGAGCCGGGGTTCGTGGCGGACCTGATGCCAGAGACGCTGCGGGCGACCACGCTGGGGCAGCTGTCACCCGGCGACCGCGTGAACCTCGAGCGGCCCATGTCGGCCGGCGGACGCTTCAGCGGCCACCTCGTGCAGGGACACGTGGACGGCGTCGGCGAGATCGTGGACCGTCAGCAGGCGGCGGGGACGGTGTCGCTACAGGTCGCGGCTCCCGCGCAGGTGGCACGCTACCTGGTGCCCAAGGGATCCGTCACGGTGCAGGGCGTGAGCCTGACGGTGGTGGACGTGGCGGAGGACGGCGCCTTCGACGTCGGGCTGATCCCCCACACCTGCGCCACCACCACGCTCGGAAGCCTGCGGGTCGGCGACCGGTTGAACCTGGAGGGCGACGTGATCGCCAAGTACGTGCAGCGCCTGCTCCAGGGTGACAGGCTCGCCACCCCGTACCGGCAGGAGTGACCGTGCTCGCCAGCCCGTACCGGCAGGAGTGACCGTGTTCGCCAGCATGGAGGACGCCCTCGCGGTGATCCGCGACGGTGGGATGGTCGTCGTGGTGGACGACGCCGACCGCGAGAACGAGGGCGACCTGGTGATGGCGGGGGACCGTGTCACGCCGGAGGCGATCGCGTTCATGGTGCGTCACACCAGCGGTGTGATATGCACCCCGCTGTTGGGCGAGCGGCTCGACGAGCTCGAGATCCCGCTGATGGTGCACGAGAACACCGAGGCGCATCGCACCGCCTTCACCGTGTCGGTCGACGCCATGGAAGGGATCACGACCGGCATCAGCGCCGCCGACCGCGCCCGCACGATCCGTACCCTGATCGACCCTTCGACACGGCCCGGCGACCTCGCGCGGCCCGGCCACATCTTCCCGCTGCGCTACCAGCAAGGCGGTGTGCTGCGCCGGCCGGGCCACACGGAAGCGGCGGTGGATCTGGCACGGCTCGCCGGTCTGTACCCCGCCGGGGTGATCTGCGAGCTGGTCAACGACGACGGGACGATGGCCAGGCTGCCGCAGCTGGCCGACTTCGCCGAGGAGCACGGGCTGCCGGTGATCTCGATCGCCGATCTGATCGCCTACCGGCGGCGGCGCGAGCGGTTGGTGCGCCGGCTAGTGGGGACGCGGCTGCCGTCGCCGTACGGCACCTGGCAGGTGATCGGCTACGAATCGCTGGTCGACGGCATCCACCACGTGGCGCTGGTCCACGGCGACGCGGAGGGCAGCCCCGACGTGCTCGTGCGGATGCACTCGGAGTGCCTGACCGGCGACGTGTTCCGCTCCCAGCGGTGCGACTGCGGTGCGCAGCTGGACCTCGCCATGGCCCGGATCGCCGCCGAGGGGCGGGGCGTGATCGTGTACCTACGCGGCCACGAGGGACGTGGTATCGGTCTGATCCACAAGCTGCAGGCCTACCAGCTGCAGGACGACGGCCACGACACGGTGGAGGCCAACCTGGCGCTGGGGTTCCCGGCCGACGCCCGCGACTACGGCACCGGGGCGTCGATTCTCGCCGACCTCGGCCTCACCACCCTGCGGCTCCTGACCAACAACCCGGCGAAACGCGCCGGCCTTGAGGGCTTCGGACTGCGGATCGTCGAGCGCGTCCCGCTGCAGGTGCGCTCGAACCCGGCCAACGCCTACTACCTGCGGACCAAGCAGACCAAGCTGGGCCACGTGTTCACCGTCGGAACCGCCGGGCAGGTGGCATCTACTGGCGTGGGGGACCTGGCCCGCCAGGCGGAGGTCGTCCACCACGGTCTGGCCTTCGCGCCGGTCGAGTCGTGGGAGCCGACAGGTGAGGAGGCCGTCTCGTGAAAGAGGGCTACGTCCCAGCTGACATGGACGCGTCCGGCCTGCGACTGGCGATCGTCGCCTCCCGCTTCCACCGGGATATCGTCGAGCGGCTGGTGGCGGGGGCCATGGATGCGCTGGTGGATGCCGGCGCCGACGAGTCCGACATCGACGTGTGCTGGGTGCCAGGCGCGTTCGAGATCCCCCTGGTCCTGCGCCACTACGCCGCCACCGGACGCTACGACTGCCTCGTGGCGGTCGCGGCGGTCATCCGCGGTGAGACGCCGCACTTCGACCTGATCGCGGCGGAGGCGACGCGCGGCTGCGGTGCGGTCTCGCGGGAGTTCGGGGTCCCCATCGGCTTCGGGATCATCACCACCGAGGATCGTGCCCAGGCCGACGCGCGCGCCGGCGGCGCCCACGGCAACAAGGGGCAGGAGGCGGCGCTGGCCGCGGTCGAGACCGCCCGGCTGCTGGACCAGCTGAGGCCCCCCCGACCGGCCGACGACTTCGGGCACCTGTGACGATCCGCTGCCACACCGGCGGCAGCGGCGGGCCGCCGGCACCGCCACGGCCGGGTCTGCTGATGCGGACGGGAGGACGCTCACGATCATGCTGAAGCTCGTGCTCCCCAAGGGCTCGCTGGAGAAGGCCACCCTCCGCCTGTTCGAGGACGCCGACCTGCGGCTGCAACGCGCCAGCGAGCGCGACTACTTCGGCCGCATCGACGACCCGCGCATCGACGAGGTCGCGATCCTGCGACCGCAGGAAATCCCCCGCTACGTCGAGGAGGGCTTCTTCGACCTGGGTATCACCGGTCGCGACTGGATCGAGGAGACCGCTTCGCAGGTCGTGTCGCTGGCCGAGCTGAACTACTCCAAGGCCACCTCCAACCCGATCCGGGTGGTGCTCGCCGTGCCCGACGGCTCGCCGTGGGAGTCGGTCAGCGACCTACCCGACGGCATCAAGGTCTCCACCGAGCTGCCCGAGCTCACCCGCCGCTTCTTCGAGCACCACGGCAAGCAGGTCAGGGTCTTCCTGTCGTACGGGGCGACCGAAGCGAAGGTGGGCAGCATCGTCGACGCCTGCGTCGACGTGACCGAGACGGGTTCGACCCTGCGCAAGAATGGGTTGAGGATCATCGGCGAGCTGCTGGTGTCACGCACCGAGCTCATCGCCAACTCGGCGGCCGCCGCCGACGCGGCCAAGCGCACCGCGATGGAGGACATCCGCACGCTGTTGCTGGGAGCGATCGACGCCCGTGGCCGGGTGCTGCTCAAGCTCAACGTGGGCGCCGATGACCTCGACGACGTGCTCGACATCTTGCCGAGCCTCAAGGCCCCCACCATCAACCAGTTGGCCCACGAGGACGGCTTCGCAGTGGAGACGGTGGTGGACAAGCGCGGCGTGAACCGGCTGATCCCCGAGCTGAAGGCACGTGGGGCGTCGGGCATCCTGGAGCTGCCGATCACCAAGATCGTGGCGTAGCAGCGGGCCACCCGGCCCGCCCGACGGGGAGGTTCGCGCCCCGCCGACTGTAGGATGGGGCTCATCCGCCACAGGGAGGTGCTTGGGTGCGCCGTCTGATGTCGACCGTTGCCGTGGCCGTCACCACCCTCCTGCTGACGGGCTTGCCGGCGCTCGCGGCTGAGGGCCCGAGCCGGCCGATCTCCGCGGCGAAGGGCAGTTTCGGCGGGGTGCTGGTCGCGATGGTGATCGGGGTCTTCTTCGGCGCGATCGTGACCTTGGTGGCGTACCGGCAGGTGCGCTTCGGCCAGCACCCCAGCCACGCGGAGCAGGCCCACGACGTCCGCGGGGGGATCGGAGGTCACGCCGTGCCCGAGCCTGGCCTGGAGGACATGCCGTCAGGCGGCGGCTCCTGACCGGCGCTCAGGTCTCCCGAGGGGCCGTCATCGGGAGCGGCGCGGGAGGAGCTGGCGTCGGTCCGTTGGGCCAGCGACGGAGGTGGTCGTGAGCGGCGGTCCGCGGGAGCGGCGCGAGACGAGCTGTCTTGGGTCCCCGAAGACAGCGACGGAGGTGGTCACGTGAGCGACGCCGGAGGATCGACCGGACCGCAGCGCCAGAGCGGCGACGCGGGCCAGCCCACGGAGGAGGAGCTGCGGGCGTACCTCGCCCAGCTGCGGCAGGCCGACGCGAACGACATCGTGTCCCAGGTCTTCTCGATGGTGGCTAGCGCCGCCGAGGTCAAGCTCGGACGGCGTGACGGTCGCCTGCTGATCGACGTGGCCGCCGCGGTCGCGTAAGCGGCCGGCGAGCGGGTGGACGACCGCCTCCGCGAGCAGATGGACCAGGCTCTCTCACAGCTGCGGGTGGGACAGGTCGATGCGGAGCGTCAACTGTCCCAGCTGCGCTCCGAGGGCAAGCTGCCGCAGGAGGAGACCGGCGACCTGCCGGCCGACCGCGTGGCCGCGTCGCAGGGTGCCGGGATGGAAGAGCCGGCAGAGCAGCCGCAACGGTCCTCGGCCACATCCCGCCTGTGGATCCCCGGCCGCTGACCGCCGGGGGGCACGCTGGTACCCTGCCTCGGCACAACCGAAGACAAGCGGAGGCCGCCTCGCCTCCCACCTGGCAGGCATCGGCCTGACCCGGTCGCCGGGGCCCGACGCGACCAGCGCACCACGCGCGGGTGGCGGGTCTCTCTAGCGACGGCGGCCATCGGCCGCCGTTCTCCGTTCGCGGGGCTCGACCGGCGGCGGGCCGCGGAGGCGCCGTCCGCGGGGGTGTGGGACTCGGTGAGCGGCGTTGAGGGGCGCGAGCGACCAGGAGGAGGGAACAGCATCAACGACGAGCCGCGGATGAACGAGGAGATCCGCGAGCGGGAGGTCCGCCTCATCGGACCCGATGGGGACCAGATCGGCATCGTGCCGCTGGCTGAGGCACTCCGCTACGCGCGGGAACTGGAGATGGACCTGGTGGAGGTGGCCCCCCAGGCGCGGCCGGTGGTCTGCCGGGTGATGGACTACGGCCGCTACAAGTACCAGGAGGCCCAGCGCCAGAAGGAGGCTCGGCGCAAGCAGAGCCGCATCGAGATCAAGGAGATCAAGATGCGTCCGAAGATCTCGGACAACGACTACTCCACCAAGGCCGGCCACGTCGAACGCTTCCTCAAGGACGGCGCCAAGGTCCGGGCCACGATCATGTTCCGTGGCCGTGAGGTGACCCACCCCGAGATCGGCAAGCGGCTGCTCGACAGGCTCGCCGAGGACATGAGCGACCTCGCCACGATCGAGGCGATCCCCACGGTCGACGGTCGCAACATGGTGATGGTGCTAGCGCCGCGTCGCGACCGCGGCCGGGCCGCCGTCTCCGGCTGAGGGGCGCAACCGACAGAAGGCCATGCCATGAAGCAGAAGACCCACAGCGGCGCGAAGAAGCGCTTCAAGGTCACGCGCACCGGAAAGGTGCTCGGTCGCAAGCGCAACAAGAACCACCTGCTCGAGAAGAAGGGCTCGCGCCGCAAGCGGCGTCTGTCGGGGACCTTCGAGTTGGCGACCCCGCCCGCGAAGCAGGCCCGCAGGCTCCTGAACCGCTAGCCGCCTTCGGGCGCGTCCGACCTGCGGCGCCGGCCCCGCCGGCGTGGCCGCCCAACCGCCCGCCAGAGAGGAGGCCGCCCATGGCACGGGTCCGTCGAGGCGTCCACAACAAGAAGAGGCACCGCGAGGTGCTCGAGCGCGCGAAGGGCTTCCGCGGCGCGCGCAGCCGCCGCTTCAAGGTGGCCAAGGAAGCCGTCATGCACGCCGAGCGCTACGCCTACCGCGATCGGCGCCAGCGCAAAGGCGACTTCCGCAAGCTGTGGATCACCCGCATCAACGCGGCGGCGCGTCAGGAGGGGCTGTCGTACAGCCGGCTCGTGCACGGACTGCGGCTCGCGCAGGTCGAGGTGGACCGCAAGATCCTGGCGGACCTCGCGGTTCGTGACCCTGCAGCGTTCGGCCGGCTCGTCGCGGCGGCGAAGACGGCGCTCGAAGGGAAGGGATCGGCCGACGCGTGAAACCGGTCGCCGTCGTCCGTTCCCCGCAGAACGCGCGCGTGCGGGCGGCTGCGGCGCTGTCCCGCCGCAAGATCCGGGCGGGAGTGGGACGCTACCTCGTGGAGGGTCCACGCTGTGTGGACGAGCTGCTACCGACGGGTGACCTCGACGAGGTGTTCGTCGTCCCCGGCCGAGCCGACGATGTCGCCGAAGCGGCGCGCCGCGCCGGTGTCCGGGTCACGCTCGTCGACGAGGATGTCCTGGCCAGGCTGGCGCCCAGCGTCACCCCCCAGGGGGTCGTGGCGGTGGCCCGTCAGCGTCCCGCCCGGCTCGAGGACGTGGTGGGTGCCGGCCACCTGATCGTCCTGGCCGGTGTCTCGGACCCCGGCAACGCCGGGACCGCCATCCGCACCGCCGGTGCGTCCGGCGCCGCCGGCGTGGTTCTCACGACCGGGTCGGTGGACCCGTGGAACCCCAAGGCGGTGCGGGCCTCGGCCGGCGCGGTCGGGCGCCTCCCGGTCGTGGCGGGGGTCGCGGTGGCACAGGTCCTGCAGGCGTGCCGGTCGGTCGGTCAGCGCTGCGTCGCCCTCGACGCGGCAGGGACGGTGGGGATCGACGCCCCGCGCGTCCTCGCCCCGCCGGTGGCGCTGCTGTTCGGCAACGAGTCCCACGGCCTCGACGCGGTCACGCTGGACGCCGTCGACGCGGTCGTCGCGATCCCACTGTACGGCCCAGTAGGCTCGCTGAACCTGGCTGCTGCGGTC
>DASZZX010000210.1:0-3668 GCA_036260415.1 Nitriliruptorales bacterium | reverse complement strand
ACGGCGAGGAGACGTGGGACACCGTCGGGGTGCACGCCAACGTGGTGGAAGCCTCCTGGCTGGCGCTCGCCGACGCCTACACCTACGCCATCCGCCGCAGCTGACGCACGCAGGTGTCGCCCCGTCGCGGTCACCGACGGGCACGCCGGGCGGCTACAGGATGGCGCCGGCTCCCAGTGCGATGCCCAGGACGATCAGCAGGATCCCCCAGAGCAGACCGCCCCGGACGATGCTCACGATGCCGAGGATGAGGACGATGACGCCCAGGACCGGCAGGAGAGCCATGTCGTTTGCCTCCGTGACGTTGGATGCCTCCGCCCTGCGAGGCGCGCCTGCGGTGCCACGCGGGCACGGACGTTCGGACCTGCGTCCGTCCCCGGCCCCGGCCTTCGCTACGGTCCGCGCGACCGCCGAGGAGAGCAGCGTGGACCACGTGTACAAGAAGATCGAGCTGGTCGGCTCGAGCCAGGAGAGTATCGACGAGGCCGTCCGCCAGGCGGTCACACGGGCGTCACGGTCGATGCGCAACCTCGACTGGTTCGAGGTCAAGGAGGTGCGCGGCTGGATCAGCGACGGGAAGGTCCAGCACTTCCAGGTCGTGTTGCAGGTCGGCTTCCGACTGGAGGAAGGCGTCGACCCGTCCTGACGGCCGCCGCCACCGGGTGGGAACAGGCTGCCACGAGGGGAGGACCGCCGTGGCCGAGCGCGAGCCCGTCACAAACGTCCTCGCCGAGCGCTACGCCAGCCCGGAGATGCGCGCCATGTGGTCACCCCGCACCCGGGTGGTCGCCGAGCGCCGCTTCTGGCTGGACGTGCTGCGGGCGCAGCGGGCGTACGGCGTGGACGTCCCCGACGGCGTGATCGAGGACTACGAGGCGGCGGTCGAGCAGGTCGACCTGGACGACATCGCGCAGCGCGAACGGGTCACCCGCCACGACGTCAAGGCGCGCATCGAGGCGTTCAACGCGCTGGCGGGTCACCAGCACGTGCACAGGGCCATGACCTCGCGCGACCTGACCGAGAACGTCGAGCAGCTGCTGATCCGTGGCTCCCTGGCCCTCTTGCGTGACCGTGCGGTCGCGTTGCTGGCACGGCTGGCCGAGCGCGCCGCCGCCCTGGAGCGGCTCGTGGTGGTCGGCCGCACCCACAACGTGCCCGCGCAGGCGACCACCGTCGGCAAGCGGTTCGCCGACGCTGGCCAGGAGCTGCTGCTGGCCCTGCGGCGGGTCGAGGAGCTGCTCGACCGTTACCCGCTGCGCGGGCTCAAGGGGCCCGTCGGCACGCAGCAGGACCAGCTGGACCTGCTCGGCGACGCGGAGCGGGTGGAGGACCTCGAGGTCGCGGTCGCCGAACGGCTCGGCTTCCGGGAGGTGCTCAGCAGCGTCGGGCAGGTGTACCCGCGTTCGCTGGACCTGGACGTGGTCGCGGCGCTCGTGCAGCTCGCGGCCGGCCCCTCGAGCCTGGCGACCACCCTGCGGCTGATGTCCGGTCAGGGCCTGGTCGACGAGGGGACGCGTGCAGGGCAGGTCGGCTCCTCGGCGATGCCGCACAAGGTCAACACCCGTTCCTGCGAGCGCATCAACGGTCTCATGACCGTCCTCACCGGCCACCTCACGATGGTCGCCGGTCTCGCCGGCGATCGCTGGAACGAGGGGGACGTGTCCGATTCGGTGGTGCGGCGCGTGGCGCTGCGCGACGCCTTCCTTGCGACCGACGGCCTGTTCGAGACCTTCCTGACCGTGCTGACGGAGCTGACCGTGTTCGAAGCGCCGGTCGCGCGCGAGCTCTCCCGCGAGCTGCCGTTCCTCGCCACCACCCGCGTCCTCGGGGCGGCGGTCGCCAAGGGGATGGGGCGAGAGGACGCGCACGCCGTCATCCGCGAGCACTCCCTGGCCGTCGCGGCGCGGCTGCGCGACGACCCGACGGCGGACAACGACCTGCTGGCGCGCCTGGCGGCCGAAGACCGCCTGCCCCTGGGTGAGGACGAACTGGCCGGTCTGGTCGCCCGGCCGCTGGAACTGGTGGGAACGGCCCGCCGCCAGGTCCAGGTTTTCGTCGCGGCCGTCGAGGCCATCCGCAAGGAGCATCCGCGAGCGTCGGCGTACCAGCCGCGACCGATCCTGTGAGCGGAAGCTCGACCCGTCCGCGTCGCGAGCTCGGCGAGGGGGAGGCCGGGTGACCACCAGCGCCGACCGACCACCGCGTGTGCGCATCGCCCCGGCCCCGAGCGGAACGCTGCACGTCGGCAACATCCGCACCGCCCTGTACAACTGGCTGCACGCGCGCGCCCGTGGCGGCACGTTCATCCTGCGCATCGAGGACACCGACCAGCAGCGCGCCACCCCCGAGTCGGTGCGGGGCGTGCTCGAGGCGCTGCGCTGGGCCGGGCTCGACTGGGACGAGGGACCCCAGGTCGGCGGCGCCCACGGCCCGTACGTCCAGTCCGAACGGGCTGTGTTCCACGCCGCGGTCGTCCGCCGCCTGCTCGCGGCAGGTGACGCCTTCGAGGACTTCGCCACCGCGCAGGAACTGCAGGCCCACCGTGAGACGCAGCGGGCCGCCGCCCGTCCGCCGCTGCTGAAGGGACCCTTGCGGTCGGAGCGGCGGCCGGGCGAGACCGGAGCGCCGTCGATCCGGATGCGCACGCCCACGTCCGGGGAGGTCGCCGTCGACGACCTGGTCCGCGGGCGGGTGTCGTTCGACTGGTCCGACATCGGCGACTTCGTGATCCAGCGGGCGGACGGGTCGGCGACCTACCCGCTCGCCAACGCTGCCGACGACGTGGCGCAGGGCGTGACGCTCGTCTGCCGGGGCGAGGACCTGCTGTCGGTCACACCCCGCCAGCTGCTGCTGTACGAGGCGCTCACCCGGGCCGACGACGAGGGGCGGGGCGCGCTGGTCGACGCGGCGCTGGACGAGTCGGGGCTGCCGGCCCGTGCGCCCGGATGGGGCCCGCCCACCGGGTTCGCTCACCTGTCGCTGGTGGTGGGCGACGACCGCAAGCCCCTGTCCAAGCGGCACGGCTCGGTGGCGGTGGCCGAGTTCGCGCGCCACGGCTACCTGCCGGAGGTGCTGGTCAACTACCTGGCGCTGCTCGGCTGGGCGCCGGGCGACGGCCGCGAACGCATGACCGTCGACGAGCTGATCGCCGCATTCGACCTCGCAGCGGTGGGACGGACCGCCGCCGCCTTCGACGAGGACAAGCTGGCCGCCTTCAACGGCGAGCGCATCCGCGCGCTCACGCGCGAAGAGCTGACCGAGCGGCTCGTGCCGTTCCTCGACGGCACCTACGGCCAGGCGCTGATCGGGCGCCCACCGGACGACCAGGAGCTGCGGCTCCTGCGCGGGCTGGTCCCCCTGGTGCAGGAACGCATGCAGCGTCTCGACGAGGTGCAGGAATACGCCCCCGCGTTCTTCCGCGAAGCCGTGGAGCTGGATCCCGACGCGGTGGCCAAGGTGCTGGGCAAGGACGCAGCGGTGACCGCACTCGAGGCGGCACACCGAGCGCTGGACGGCCTCGAGCCGTGGACGGCGGACGCGATCGAGCAGGTGCTGCGCGGCCTGCTGGACCAGCTGTCGATGGGAGCGCGCAAGGTGTTCCAGCCGGTGCGGGTCGCCGTGACCGGGTCGAGCGTCTCACCGCCGCTGTTCGAGTCGCTCGAGCTGAT
>DASZZX010000209.1:0-4507 GCA_036260415.1 Nitriliruptorales bacterium | reverse complement strand
CGCTCGAGGCCGATCGGGGCGAGCTGCCCGAGAGCGACACCTACCTCGCGTCCGAGCTGGTGGGGATGGCGGTGGTCGGCGAGGACGGCCGCGCGCTCGGTGTGGTCGACGCCCTCATCGAGCTGCCGGTCGCGGCCGGCTACGACCTGTTGGAGGTGCGCCGTGCGGACGGCTCGACGTGGCTGCTGCCGGCGGTCGACGCGTACGTCGAGGTGGAGCAGGACCCCACGGGCAGCGAACGTCTCGTGCTGACCTCGCCTCCCGAGGGTCTGGTCGCCGAGCCCGGGCAGGACGACGCGTCCACGTCCGGGCGGTAGGGACGTGCGCATCGACGTCCTCACGATCTTCCCCGGGTTCTTCGACGGACCGTTTCGCACGTCGCTGCTGCACAGGGCCGTGGAGACGGGGGTGGTCGATCTTCGCGTGCACGACCTGCGCAGCTGGGCGGCGGACCGCCACCGGACGGTGGACGACAGCCCCTACGGCGGCGGACCGGGGATGGTCATGAGTGCGGACGTGTGGTTCGCGGCTGCGGAGGACGTCTGGGGGGGTGACGCGCCGAGCGGTGTCGGGGGTCCCCGCCCACGCACGGTGCTGCTCACCCCGCGGGGCGTGCCACTGACGCAACCGCTGGTCGCGGAGCTGGCGCGGGAGCCGCGGCTGGTCCTGTGCTGCGGTCGCTACGAAGGCATCGACGAACGGGTGCACCGTGCGGTCGCCACCGACGAGATGTCGGTCGGCGACTACGTGCTGGCGGGCGGGGAGGCCGCCGCGGTGGTGCTGGTCGAGGCGGTGACCCGTCTGGTCCCGGGAGTGGTCGGCAACGAGGCCTCCACCGCCGACGAGTCGTTCAGCCTCGGACTGCTCGAGCACCCCCAGTACACCCGACCGGCCGAGCTGCGCGGCTTGGGCGTGCCCGAGGTGCTGCTGTCCGGTGACCACGCAGCGGTCGCCCGGTGGCGACGGGAACGCGCGCTCGACCTCACCCGACGTCGACGCCCCGACCTGTACTACCGGGCATGGCGCGACCGGAGGGGTGGTCGGGGACGAGGCGCCCCGTCGGCGTCATGAGATCGTCGGCCAGACGCCGAGCCGCCGATGTTTGCGGCGCACCGAGAGGCGCCCGTACCCTCCCTCGGCACGTCCGGCCGCGACCTCACTCCCAGCGGCGTGCGCTAGCGTGCGTCGCCAGCCTGCCGACTGATGCGCACCCCCGATCGTTCGGATGCGACGATGAACAAGGTCGACGTGGTCGAGCAGCAGTACCTGCGCGACGACCTCCCCGATTTCTGGCCCGGCGACACCGTCCGCGTCCATGTCAAGGTGGTCGAGGGCAGCCGCGCCCGCGTGCAGCTGTTCGAGGGTGTAGTGATCCGCCGCCAGGGTGGGGGCCTGCGTGAGACCTTTACGGTGCGCAAGGTGTCGTTCGGCGTCGGCGTCGAGCGCACCTTCCCCGTGCACAGCCCGGTGATCGATCGGGTGGAGATCACCCGTCGCGGCAAGGTCCGGCGCGCCAAGCTGTACTACCTGCGCGAACGGGTCGGCAAGCGGGCCCGGATCAAGGAGAAGCGCGGGTCCGCTCGATGAACCGGTCGGAGTCGCCCAACCCCCGCACCCACGTGGAGGCGGCTCCGGTCGGCGACGCTCCTGGCGACGGACGCCTGGTCCACCCCCCCGCTGCCCGCCGGGACGAGACCGACCGGCGGGACGACTCCCTCGGCGCCTTCTTCCGGGAACTGCCGGCGCTGGTGCTGGTGGCCTTCGTACTGGCCTTCCTCCTGCGCACGTTCGTGGTGCAGGTCTTCTACATCCCCTCCAGCTCGATGGAGCCGACGCTCCTGGTCAACGACCGGATCCTGGTGGACAAGGTGAGCTACCGCTTCCGTGACCTGCGCCGTGGGGAGGTGGTCGTCTTCGAGGGAGCGGACGCGGGGCTCACCGAACCGAACAGGGGGGTCGTGGAGCGCGTGCTGCGTGGCTTCGGTCAACTGGTGGGCGTCACGCCGGCCAACGCGCGTGACTTCGTCAAGCGCGTCATCGGGCTGCCCGGCGACGAGATCCGCATCGAGGACGGCAAGGTGTTCGTCAACGACGTGCCGCTCGACGAGCCGTACGCGGTCGACGACCCACGCTCCTGCGAGCCGATCCTCGTGCCGGAGGGACAGCTGTTCTTCCTGGGTGACAACCGCCCGAACTCGTCCGACTCGCGCTACCCGAGCCTGGGGTTCGTCGACCGCGACGCCGTGGTCGGCAAGGCGTTCACCATCATCTGGCCGCTCGACCGGCTGAGCCTGCTCCGTGGCGCCGACTACCCGCAGATCCCGGAACCCCGCCGGGCGCCACCTGCCTCCGATCAGGGCCTTCCGGCGGCACCGTGCGTCGGCTGATGACCGTCGAGCCCGCCCCGACCGGCGACTACGAGGCCGTGCTGCACGCGCGCGGCTTCCGTCGGGTGGCCGGCGCGGACGAAGCCGGTCGCGGAGCACTGGCCGGACCGCTCGTGGCCGCGGCGGTGGTGCTCCCGCCCGGCTGGGTTCCCGACGGTCTGAACGATTCCAAGCTGGTCCCCCCCGCCGAGCGCGATCGTCTGTACGACGAGATCGTCGCGCACGCACTCGCGGTCGGCGTCTTCCGCATCAGCCACACCCGACTGGACCAGATCGGCCTCCAGAGAGCCAACCTCGCGGCCCTCCGTGCGGCCCTCAACAAGATCGACCCTGACCCCGAGTACGTCCTGGTCGACGGGTTCGCGCTGCGGCGCCTGCCGGTCCCGTGCCTGCGCGTGGTGAAGGGCGACCAGGTGTGCACGTCGGTGGCGGCCGCGTCCATCGTGGCGAAGGTGACACGCGACCGGATCATGGTGCGGGCCGACCGTCGCTACCCCGGCTACGGGTTCGCCAGCCACAAGGGTTACCGGTCGCCGCAGCACCTCGCCGCACTGCGCGAGCTCGGTCCCTGTGACATCCACCGTCGCTGCTTCGCGCCGGTGTCGCTGGCCCGCTACCTGCCTACCATGGGTGACCTCGACGACGCGGGATGAACCTGCCGTGAGTGCCGACGACCTCGACGCCTACGAGAACGACCTTGAGCTCGCCCTCTACCGCGAGTACCGCGACGTCGTGCGCATGTTCCGCTACGTCGTGGAGACCGAGCGCCGCTTCTACCTCGCCAACCAGGTGCAGGTCTCCCCGCGCAACGACGGGGGGGACGTCTACTTCGAGCTCGACCTGCGCGACGCCTGGGTGTGGGACATGTACCGGCCGGCTCGGTTCGTCAAGGAGGTGCGCGTGCTGACCTTCCGGGACGTCAACGTCGAGGAGCTGGCCCACGACGACGACCACGGCCCTCCGTTCGTGCGCTGAGCCGTGGGCTTCAACGCGACCCGCCGCTACCGCGACCGCAAGGTCGTGGACATCGCCATCCTCGTGGTCGGCACGATCGTTCTCGCCGGCCTGCTGGCCTGGGGGTTCGGGCTCCTGGGCTGACACGCCTCGCCGGCGCGGGGCGTCGCCCCAGGAAACGCCCGCGTCGCACAGCGACGTCACTCGACGCGGCCCACCACCTCGGCCACCATGCGGACGATCTCGTCGATGCCGGCACCTTTCTCGATGAAGGCGTCGGCACGCAGGTCAGCGGCGTCACCCAGGTCGTGGAAGCCGAAGCCCGAGAGCACCACGACCTTGGCGCTCGGCGCCGCCTCGCGGATCTCGGGGATCGCGTCGCCCCCGCTCAGCACCGGCATGGACAGGTCGACCAGCACCACGTCGGGCTGCTGCTCCAGCGCCCGCTTGATCACCTCCTCGCCGTTGTCCGCCTCGGCCACCACCTCGAAACGGCCGTCGTGCTCGAACAGACGCCGCAGGATGGTGCGCAGGTCGGGGGAGTCGTCGGCGATCACGACCCGTACGCGCGGCGGCAGCACATCCGGCCCTGTCATGCTCGCCCCCCTACGTGCCGCGATCGTGCCTCGCTACCGTGCGTAACGAGCGGCGCCCGCCGGACGTCACGGCGGCCCGCACGATCGCCACGCTCCCGGTATCGGGCCAGCGACCGCCGCGCGGACGGCTCGCACGTGGAGCCCCCCGGCAGCCCCTCGTGGTGCGCATGCCGAGGCTACAGCCGCGTCGCCCACCGCGGGGCGCTTCGCTCGCTCCCCCTTCGGCGACCGGACAGCGGCGCTTTCCACAGTGGCCCGCCGACGTCCCGCCCGCCGACGACGGACCCTGCGTACGGTCGCGCCATGTCGTCGCGACCCGTCCGTCGTCCTCCTCGCGAGCTGCTGGGCAGCCGCGGCGAGGAGCTGGCAGCTGCGTTCCTCGAGGCTCGCGGGTACTGCATCGTGGCGCGCAACTGGCGGCCGGGGACCGGCGAGCTGCGGGGCGAACTGGACCTCGTGGCGGTCCGAGGCGGGGTTGTGGCCTTCGTCGAGGTCAAGACCCGGCGTAGCGAGGCGTTCGGCGGGCCGTTCACCGCCGTCACGTGGAGCAAGCAGGCGCGGATCCGCGCC
>DASZZX010000208.1:0-1765 GCA_036260415.1 Nitriliruptorales bacterium | reverse complement strand
GTCGCCGCCGCAGGCGGCGAAGGCGAGTGCCAGGGCGGCTGGCACGACGATCAGCTGCGGGAACCTGCGTCGGCGCATGGGTCTCCTCCAGTACAGGGGGCTGCACCGGATGCTAGGAAGCGCGGCGGCCCAGTTCTACTACGCCAGTAGCAGCAGACGGCCGGGTCCCGCACCTTCACGCGCCGCCGGAGCCGTCGCCCAGCTCGGAGAGGATCTGCTCGGCGACCGTCTTCATCGTCACACGCCGCTGCATCGCCTGACGCTGGATCCAGCGGAACGCCTCCGCCTCGGTCATGCCCTCCGTGTCCTGCAGGAGACCCTTGGCGTGCTCGACGACCTTGCGCGCCTCGAGCCGACCCTGCAGGTCGTCGACCTGGGACTCCAACCCGGACATCTCTCGGAAGCGACCGGCTGCGATCTCGACCGCCGGGAGCAGGTCGTGCTTCTGGAAGGGCTTCACGAGGTACGCCATGGCACCGGCCCGGCGAGCCTTCTCGACCAGGTCCCGCTGGCTGAACGCGGTGAGGATGAGGACCGCGGCGAGCCGGTCACGGGCGATCTCCTCGGCGGCCTGGATACCATCCATGACCGGCATCTTGACGTCCAGGATCACGAGGTCGGGATGCAGTTCGCGGGTCAACCGCACGGCCGACGCCCCGTCGGCGACCTCTGCCACGACGTCGAAGCCCTCCTCCTCGAGCATCTCCTTGAGGTCGAGCCGGATGAGCGCCTCGTCCTCGGCGATGAGCACGCGGGTGCGGCGAGCCTCCGCCGAGGGCGGCGCCTCGCCCGTCGCCGGCCTGGTGGCGCCCTCGTCGGTCACCGCATCCCCTCCACGTCGAGCAGCCGGTCGAGCAACCGGTCGCGCTCGGCGGCGAGCTCGGCCACCTGGGCCAGCGTCTCCTCCAGCAGCCGCGCGTGGCGCTCGTGGTCGGTCTTGGCCTCACGCCACTCGCGGTCCGCCAGCGGGGTCTGCGCCACCAGACGACGCACCTCGGCGTCGTCCGCGATGTCGTTGAGGTAGGCGACCTGCTCCTCGAGGACGCGGAGGTTCGCCCGCGTGCGGCGGAGACGCTCGTGGACGTTCGCCAGCCGCTCGCGGAGCTTGGTGACGTCGCGCGCGGTGCCCGTGGCGCTGCTCCCCGAGGGTGAGCGGGAGCCTCGTGCCGCCTCCCGCCGGGGCAGGGAGCGTAGCGCACCGCACCCCCGGCCCGTCCGGTGAAGCGCCAGAGCCGAGCGCACGCACTCCACTCGGGGCGAGTGCCACCCCGGCCGAGGCCGCCCCCGTCACGAGGCGGCAGGGTGGCCACCCACCCCCCACCACCGTGGCCCGTACCCTGCACGACAGGTGTGCCGGGAAGCCTGGTCGGCATCGGACCGCCACGGCCGGAGCTGCCCGTGTCACGCACCCCGAGCGTCCTCTCGAGCCTCCGCCCCCTGACGTCGTTCCTGCACACCGAGTCCGGCGGGGCCGCAGCGCTGCTCGCAGCGACGATCGTCGCACTGCTGTGGTCGAACAGCCCGTTGGCGGACGTCTACGAGCGCCTGTGGCACCTCCAGCTCCGGCTGGGGGTCGGCGAGTGGGCCGTGACCGAGGACCTGCAGCACTGGATCAACGACGGCCTGATGGCGATCTTCTTCTTCGTGGTCGGGCTGGAGATCAAACGCGAGCTGGCGGTCGGGGAGCTGCAGGACCCCCGCACCACCGCCCTGCCGATCGGCGCCGCCGCGGCCGGCATGCTGGTGCCGGCCGGCCTCTACCTGG
>DASZZX010000207.1:0-3926 GCA_036260415.1 Nitriliruptorales bacterium | reverse complement strand
GCGAACCCACCTCAGCACAGCACCTTCGCCTGACCGACCTCGCGCGGCTGCGCCGCGTTCGCGACCGATCGACCGGGATTACGCGCAGCCGCTGGACGTCGAGGCGCTCGCCCGCGGCGCGCACATGTCGGCCGGGCACCTCAGCCGCCAGTTCCGGCTCGCCTACGGGGAGTCGCCGTACAGCTACCTCATGACGCGACGCATCGAGCGCGCTATGGCGCTGCTGCGCCGTGGCGACCTCTCAGCGTCACCGAGGTCTGCTTCGCGGTCGGCTGCTCGTCGCTTGGCACCTTCAGCACTCGCTTCACCGAGTTGGTCGGTGTGCCACCCAGCACCTACCGGCGCCAGGGGGCGCGCGCGACGGCGGGGATGCCGTCGTGTGTGGCGAAACAGGTGACCAGACCGATCAGGAATCGAGAAGCGCGGGTCACGGAGCCGCAACTAGCCTGACCGCCATGGACATCACCATTCACGCGAGCCTACTCCCGCACGACGACCCGGACGCCTCTCTGGCCTTCTATCGCGACATCCTCGGCTTCGAGGTCCGCAACGACGTCGGATCCGGCGCGATGCGCTGGATCACGGTCGGCCCCGCCGACCAGCCCGGCACGTCCATCGTCCTGCATCCGCCAGCCGCCGACCCCGGCATCACCGACGACGAGCGCCGCACCATCGTCGAGATGATGGCCAAGGGCACCTACGCCATGATCCTCCTGGCCAGTACCGACCTCGACGGCACCTTCGAGCGGCTGCAGGCCAGCGACGCCGAGGTGGTCCAGGAGCCGACCGAGCAGCCGTACGGCGTTCGCGACTGCGCCGTCCGCGATCCCGCGGGCAATCTGATCCGCATCCAGGAGCTGCGCTGAGCCGTCCGGCGATCGCAGCCATGACCTCTACGACAACACCGTGACGGGACCCGCGGACCACGCCGGTGGCGGCCGTCTGGTGGCCTCCGTCACCGACCCCGAAGGCACGTCCCCGAGCTGCTTCAAGACCCGTGAGTGCCGACCCCCGCTCCTGCGCTGAGCGTCGTCGCGACACCGAGCAACGGCGCACCCACGACGAAGAGGTCTGGGTGGCCAGTGCGATGGAAGGCGACGTCGAAGTTCTCGAGATCGACGCGTTGGCGCGGAAGCCGTGACCGGTTGGTCGCGCACACCGGTTTCCCCGCGTGGGCTGGCCACGCCGTTACCGCTGGCTCCGCATGTCCCCGCGCCGCATCCAGGCTTGCGGGAGGTGAACGAGATGCCCCACCACGAGTTGATGGGCGATGGCCGCTGGATGGTCTGACGTCTCCGCCGGGCGCGCTGCGTGGCCGGGGCGCAGAGGCTCTAACGGCCCCGAGCACTGGGACACGCCACGCGAACGGATCCACATCGACCTGCGGGTCGGCGGTCGCTACGAACTGACGATGGTTCAGCGCGACAGCGGCGCCGAGTTCGCGATCGGCTACGACATCCTCGAGCTCGTCGAGCCGGAGCTCCTGGTGCTGCGGTCGGATCCGATGCCCGAGGTCGGCATGCACGAGCCCACGGTCGTCCGTGTGCAGTTGCACGATCACGGCGGCAAGACGCGCATGACGCTCAGCGACTCGACCCTCCCACCCGAAGCGCGCGCGCCCGCCGAGGCCGGTTGGAACGCCGCCCTGGACAAGCTCGCCGCGCTCGTCACGCCATAGCTCCTGATCGTCCGCCAGGCCGACGGGCGCGACGAACGTCGGGACCCAGGCCAGCGCGTCCTTCCGTCGCCAGACGAGGTGCCACGAGGCCTGCTTGCGACCGACGGTCGCCCCGGCCTACGGGTCCCGCCGACCGGAACCGCTCGGAGGTGGTTCGGCCACCATGAGCTGCTGCAGGCGTCGGTAGTCCCCGCGGACCGAACGCTGCACCATACGGCGCAGGACGGGCGTCGCGATCCGGAAGACCCCCGACGGGTCGCCCCGCACCACGGCGCGGACCCGTGTCCGGCGGTCGCCGAGCGGCTCGACCGACCGCGTGACCTCGATCGGGAACGTGGACTCGATGGTCCGGATCGTGATCGAGCGGTCCGGCTGGAGATCGATCACCTGGAACGTCGAGGTGATGGTGCGACCCAGGAAGCTCGCCTCCTGCTGGTAGACCGACCCCACGTGGATCGGCGGTTCCGTGACCCACCGGCACGAGCGCATCCCCCGCTGCCAGCGGGGGTTGTTCTCGGCGTCCGCGATGAAGCCGAAGACCGCGTCCGCGGCTCCGTCGACGTCGACCCTGGATGTCACCTCGATCACGGTCGCTCCTTCCGCCGCCACCCGCAGGTGCGCAGCGCACAGCCTGTCATCGTTCACCGCTGTTCGGCGAGTGGCGAGGGCAGGTCCGCGGGGCGCTCGGGTTCGTGACGACGCGTCACCATGAGCGGGTGGGTACAGTCCCGACGGGAGCGACGGTGTGGGAACGAGGCGGACGCGTCTCTGCAGGTCGCGCGTGAAGGAGTATCGCGAGCGCCGCGGCACGTCCCTCTCATGGTCCGTCCCCCCGCGTCCCAGCGACCGCCCGGCGGACGGAGATGACCGTGACCGCGCCCCGCCGTGATGAGCTCGCCGCCGTCGTCCTCGCAGCCGGGATGGGCACCCGGTTCCGCTCGGACGTCGCCAAGGTCATGCACCGCGTCGCCGGGCGCACCATGCTGCGCCATGTGCTCGACGCTCTGCGCCCGCTCGGGCTTCGTCAGGTCGTCGTGGTGGTGGGTCACCAGGCCCAGGAGGTGGCCGGGGAGGCCGCGCAGGCGGAGGTGGACCACCTGGTGACGGTGCTCCAGGAAGAGCAGCTGGGGACCGGGCACGCGACGGCCCAGGGGTTGGCCCTCCTCGACGACGCCGTCCGGCACGTCCTGGTGGTCCCCGGCGACACGCCGCTGCTCACGCCTGCCACGCTCGAGCGGCTCGCCGACGGCGACGGGGAGGCGACCGCCACGCTGCTCACAACCGAGCCCGAGGACCCCGGCGGCTACGGCCGGATCATCCACGATGACGCCGGCGCGGTGGTCGGGATCGTCGAGGAGACCGATGCGAGCGGGGAGGAGCTGGCGGTGCGTGAGGTCAACGCCGGGATGTACCGCTTCGAGCGAGCAGCGCTCGCCGCGTCCCTGCGCCAGCTCGACACCGACAACGCGCAGGGCGAGCAGTACCTGACCGATGTGGTGAGCATCCTGGTTGGACGAGGGGAGACCGTCCGAGCCCTGCCGGCACCCTTCTCGGAGGTGAGCGGCGTCAACGACCGCGGGGAGCTCGCCACGGCCGGGCACGTCCTGCGCCAGCGCGCGCTGGAGCGCCTCATGCGGCAAGGGGTGACCGTCATCGACCCGGCCACCACGTACGTGGACGTGGGCGTCACCGTCGGCCGCGACACTGTCCTGCTCCCAGGCTGCCTCCTGGAGGGCGACACCACGGTGGGGGAGCGGGCCACCATCGGCCCCTACAGCCGACTGGTGGACGCGCACGTCGAGGACGGCGCGCGCGTCGCGCAGTCCCACGTCATCGCTGCGTCGATCGGGCCGCAGGCGGACGTGGGCCCGTTCGCGTACCTGCGCCCCGGCACGCGCCTGGAGCGACGTGCCAAGGCCGGCGCGTTCGTGGAGATGAAGAACACGACGCTCGGCGAGGCCAGCAAGGCGCCGCACTTGGCCTACCTCGGGGACGCCAGGGTCGGGCGCAACGTCAACTTCGGTGCTGGGTCGATCACGGTCAACTACGACGGGTTCGACAAGCACGAGACCGTCATCGAGGACGGGGCCTTCGTCGGTTCGGACAACATGCTGGTGGCTCCCGTGCACATCGGTCGGGGGGCCGTCACGGGGGCCGGATCGGTGATCACCCACGATGTGCCCGACGACGCTCTCGCGTTGGAGCGCAGCGAACAGCGCACGCTGGCGGGGTGGGCGGCGCGCCGCAG
>DASZZX010000206.1:0-2144 GCA_036260415.1 Nitriliruptorales bacterium | reverse complement strand
ATCGCCGCCGCCGTGGCCGCCGTCGCCGGCCCGATCGTGTCCGTGGTCGCCCCCGCCCACCCTGACGAGGCCGCCGCCACCCTGGCCGACACCCGCCGGTGCGCCGCGCTGCTGGGGTTCGTGCCGACGAGCGACCTGCCGGGGCTGGTCGCCCGCCAGTGGTTGGCCTGCTCACCCCGTCCCAGCGTCCCCCGCACTCGCTGTGGGACCGTCCCGCCCGCCCCACCCGATCCGAGCGTCCCCGGCTCCCCACCTGGGACCGTCTCGCGCACCCCCGACCTGGTGGAGGCCGTGTGACGACCGCCCCCACGCGGACCCTGTTGGCCCTCGTCGTGCTGGCGGCCGCGCTGGGTGCATGTGGGAGCGGGACGGACGAGCTGATCGTCTACTCGGGCCGGGGCGAGAACCTGGTGGGTCCGTTGCTGGAGCGCTTCGCGGAGGACACCGGGGTGCCGATCGCCGTGCGCTATGACAACTCGGCCGAGCTCGCCCTGCTGATCGCCGAGGAGGGCGAACGCACCCCAGCTGACGTGTTCCTCTCGCAATCCCCCGGCGCGGTCGGCTTCCTCGCCGAACAGGGTCTGCTGCGGGCCTTGCCGGACGCGACGGTCGGCGTGGTTGACCCCCGCTTCCGCAGCGACCGCCGCCTCTGGGTCGGCGTCAGCGGACGTCAACGGGTGCTGGTCTACAACCAGGAGCTGGTCGCCGAGGACCAGCTGCCGGAGTCGGTCTTCGACCTCACCGCCCCCCGGTACCGGGGACAGGTCGGGGTCGCGCCGGCGAACGCGTCGTTCCAGGACTTCGTGACCGCCATGCAGCAGCGCCACGGCCGAGACCGCACGCTCGAGTGGCTCCGCGGCATGGCCGAGAACGACGCGCCGACCTACGCCAACAACAACGCCATCCTCGACGCCGTGAGCCGGGGCGAGATCCCCATGGGGCTCGTCAACCACTACTACAACCACCGCTTCCTCGCCGAGGACCCTGAGCTGCCCAGCCGCAACCATGTGTTCCCCGGCGGTGACATCGGAGCGTTGGTGATCGAATCGACCGTCAGCGTGCTGTCGGACGACGAGCGCGCCGTGCTGTTCGTGGAGTACATGCTCTCCGAGCGAGCGCAGCGCTACTTCGCCGAGGAGACGTTCGAGTACCCGCTCGTGCCCGGCGTGGAGCCCGCCGCGGACCTGCCGCCGCTGGAAACCCTCACGCTGCCGGAGGTGGACATCGAACGGCTCGGTGGCGAGCTGAAGAGCACGCTGGAGCTGATCGAGCGCAGCGGTCTGCAGGGCTGAGGTGGAGCCACTCGCCGCACCGCCGCGTCCGCCCCGCACTCCACCGGTCCGCCGACGCACTCCCGTGCCGCGGGCGCAGACAGCGCCGCGTTGGTTGAGGGTGGTGGGGATGGCCGCGGCGGGCCTGTTCGCAGCACCGTTCCTCTACCTCGCCGTGCGCAACGCGGCGACTCCGAGCGCCTTCCTGTCCAGCCTCTCCTCCGCCGCCGCGCTCGCCCCGCTCGGCCGCTCGCTGCTGCTCGCCGGCACGGTGGCGGTCGCCGCGGCGGGGCTGGGGACGGTCGGTGCCTGGCTCACGGCGCGCACCGACGTGCGCGGGCGGGGTCTTCTGCGGGTGCTGTTGCCCCTGCCGCTGGTGATCCCCTCCTTCATCGGTGCGTTCGCGTTGATCGCCGCGTTCGCGCCCGGCGGCCTGGTCGCCCGCGTGCTGGGGATCGACGCCATGCCGCGGGTGCGTGGGTTCTGGGCCGCCTTCGGCGTCCTGACCCTGTTGACGTTCCCGTACGTGCACCTTCCCGTCGCGGCCCGCCTGCAGCAGCTGGCTCCCTCGCTGGAGGAGGCGGCCCGCCTATCGGGGCGCGGACCCGGCGAGGTGTTCCGGACGGTCGTGCTCCCGCAGGCCCGCGCGGCGATCCTGGCCGGCACGCTGCTGGTTTTCCTGTACGTGATCAGCGACTTCGGGGCGGTCGAGCTGCTGCGCTACGACACCCTGACCCGGGTGATCTTCGCGTCGGTGAATCGACTGGACGCGGTGACCGCGCTGGCACTCAGCCTGCAGCTGGGCGTCCTGGCGGTGGCGGTGGTGTCCCTGGAGCGTGTGTTGACGGGCGGTCCGCGCCGTGTGGAGGCCGC
>DASZZX010000205.1:0-1678 GCA_036260415.1 Nitriliruptorales bacterium | reverse complement strand
CGACGGGAGGATGACGGTCGGGGTCGTCGGTCAATCTGACCTCGACGGTCACGGCATCCGCCGTCGCGGTCGCCTCCATCCCCATCCCGGCCCGGCCGCCCGACCGCTCGTTCCCCATGCCGGCCCACGCTCCACATCGTTCCGGGGGGACGGTCGGTCATCCGACGTAGGGCGGGCGCAGGACGGAGCGCGATCGAACGGCCACCGATCCGACCGCGCCGGTCCGCTGACCGGCCGCCTGGGATACTCGCCCTGTATGCGATCGACCCCGCGTGACGACCTCCCCTGCACCGGCGCCCTCGTCCGTGAGGCGCTGGCGCGCCTGCGGGCCATCTGCGCGTCGCTCCCGGAGGTCACCGAGCGGGTCGGCCACGGGGCCACGACCTTCTTCGTGCGTGGCACCGGCGACCCTCGTCCGCGCCTGGGACGCCGACCGCACGGGCCGCGGTTGAGATCGTCCCAGGCATGTCGATGACCAACAGGTCCATCACCGACGCTGAGCGACGGGCGCGCGTGGTGGCGCGTCACCACCTCGGCGGCACCGCGCCCGACGTGGTGGGCGCGGTCCGGGCGCTGGTCGCGGTGCACTCCAGCGATCCGGTCACGCCCTACCTCACGCTGTGGGCGCGGGTGCCCGACTTCGCGACCGATGACCTCGACCGCGCGCTGTACGACGGCCGGGCGCTCTGCCGGCTCCACGCGATGCGGAGGACGCTGTTCGTGGTCCTCGCCGAGGAAGCACCGATCATGCTGACGGCCGCGGCGACCGCTGAGGGGGAGCGGCGGCGGCTCGAGCGGTGGCTGGCCGCCGAGATCGACCCGGATCGGGTCACCGCGTGGTTGGAGCAGGTCGAGGGTCGGGTCGTCGACGTCCTCGCCGAGGGCGGGCAGCGGCGGACGCAGGAGCTCACCGAGCGGGTGGCCGAGCTGACGACCCCCATCACGGTCGGGTCGGGACGGTGGACCGCCCAGGTCACCCTGGCGTCGCGCCTCCTGCCCGTGCTCGCCATGGAGGGCCGGATCGTGCGCAGCCGCCCCGCGGGAAGCTGGCGCTCCAGCCAGTACCGGTGGGCTGCCACCACCACGTGGCTGCGGCACCCGCTCGCGCAGGTCGACGCCGAAGGTGCACGGGCGGAACTGGGCCGTCGTTACCTGTCCGCCCACGGCCCGGCCACGGCGGACGACCTCGCGTGGTGGACCGGCTGGTCCAAGCGGCAGACCGCCAGCGTCCTGGCGTCCGTCGGTGCCGTCCCGATCGACCTCGACGGAGGCCGCGAGGCGTTCGTGCTCCCCGGCGATCTGGAGCCGCCACCGGAGGGCCCGCGTGGGGTGGCGCTCTTACCGGGGCTCGACCCGACACCGATGGGGTGGAAGGACCGCAGCTGGGTGCTCACCACTGCGCACGCGGATCGCCTCTACGACCGCAACGGCAACATCGGACCGACCGTGTGGGTCGACGGCCGGATCGTCGGCGGGTGGGCTCAGCGACCCGATGGGGAGGTCGTGGCGCGGCTGCTCGAGGACGTCGGCGCGGAGGCGGCCACCTCGGTGCAGGAGCGCGCGGCAGCGCTGAGGGAGTGGATGGCGGGCGTGGTGGTGGTACCGCGCTTCCGGACCCCGCTGGAGCGCGAGCTGTCCGCATGAACTCCGAACTGGGTCCTGGGTGCAGTCCGGGCGG
>DASZZX010000204.1:0-4718 GCA_036260415.1 Nitriliruptorales bacterium | reverse complement strand
ACGTGACGGTGCCCGCCCTCGATCCAGGTCGCGCCCACGCCGTGGTGGCGGCGTCCGGTTGCCGCACCGCCAAGGTGAAGGTGGCCGAACCCGGCCAGGGCGAAGCCGACGACGTCGCCCGGGTCGCGGCGGTCCGCGACGCGCTGGGACCGTCCGGACGGCTGCGGGTCGACGCCAACGGGGCGTGGGACGTCGACACGGCCGCCCGGCTGCTGCGGCGTCTCGACGGGTTCGACTTGGAGTACGCCGAGCAGCCGGTCGCCACGCTCCAGGAGATGGCAGCGCTACGGCGCCGCGTGGACGTGCCCCTGGCCGCCGACGAGTCGGTGCGCACCGCCGACGATCCACTGCGCATCGCCGGCCTGGCGGCGGCGGACCTGGTCGTGCTGAAGGTGCAGCCCCTGGGCGGGGTGCACGCCGCCCTACGGGTCGCCGAGGCGGTCGGTCTGCCCGTGGTGGTGTCCTCGGCGGTGGAGACTTCGGTCGGACTCGCCGCCGGGCTGGCGCTGGCCGCGGCCCTGCCGGAGCTGCGGTACGCGTGCGGGCTCGGGACCCGGTCCCTCCTGAACGACGACGTCGTCGCCGCTCCTCTGGACCCGTCCGGTGGCAGCCTCACCGTGCGGCGACCCGGGGTGGATCCCGCTGCTCTCGCCCGCTGCACGCCGCCGGAGCCGGACGCGCACGCGCTCGTCGACCGGCTGGTGGCCGCAGCCCGCGCGGGAGGTCTCCACTGACCGGCCACGCCGACGCGGGCAGCGGCGACGACGGTGCGTCGGGTCGGGGCGCCGCCAACCCGTCGCACGCGCTCGCGTCCGTCCTGATCGACGAGCTGTGCCGCAACGGCCTCGCTCACGCCTGCATGGCCCCGGGTTCACGCTCCACCGCGCTGGTGATGGCGCTGCACGACCGCCCCGACGTCCACCTCCACGTGGGGATCGACGAACGCTCGGTGGGGTTCCTGGCGTTGGGCCTGGCCCGCGCCATCGGCCGGCCGGTCGCGGTGGTGACCACATCGGGGACCGCTGCGGTCAACCTCCACCCCGCGGTGGTCGAGGCCCACCACGCCCGTGTCCCGCTGCTCCTCCTGACCGCCGATCGCCCGCCGGAGCTCCGGCACACCGCAGCGAACCAGACCATCGACCAGCTGCGTCTGTACGGAGCTGCGGTGCGCTGGTTCGTGGACATGGGCGCCGCCGAGGACCTCCCCGACTCGGTCGCGTATTGGCGATCGACCGCGTGCCGGGCGTGGGCCGCCGCGTCCGGCGCCGGCGGCCCACCTGGACCCGTCCACCTCAACCTGCCCTTCCGGGAACCCCTGGTGCCCGAGCGCGACGACGGGCGTGCCGCCTCCGGCGGCTTCCGGCACCCGACCGACGGCCGCCCCGACGGGCGGCCCTGGACGTCCACTCGGCGCGTGCCGCGGCGACCCGACCCCGCCGAGTTGGCCGAGCTGGCCACCCTGGTCGCTGGCGCCTCGCGCGGGCTCCTGGTCGTCGGGGACACCGACACGGAGCCCGCACCGCTGGTGGCCTTCGCCCAACGGGTGGGATGGCCGGTCGTCGCCGAACCGCTCTCCGGGGCACGAAGCGGCCGCAACGCGATCTCGACCTACCACGCGCTGCTCGCCCACCAGCCCTTCGCCGCCGCCCACCGGCCCGACCTGGTGCTACGGATCGGCCGGGTCGGATTGTCCCGTCCGCTGCTGCGGTTCCTCGCCGCGGACGTGCCCCAGGTCGCGCTCGACCCCGACGCTTCGTGGCTCGACCCGCAGCGTTCGGTCGCGCAGGTGGTCGCGGCCGAGCCGTCGCTGGTCTGCTCCGCGCTGGCGGGTCGTGTCGAGGCGGTGCGCGACGCGTCCGGATGGCTGGAGGGCTGGCGTGCGGCCGAGCGGGTCGCGCGGGCGGTGGTGGACGAGGTGCTGGACGGTGACGTCCGGGCGACCGAGCCACGCACGGCCCGTGACCTCGCGGAGGTCGTGCCCGACGGTGGCACGCTCGTGGCCGCGTCGAGCATGCCGGTGCGTGACCTCGACCGGTTCATGCGCCCTCGCGGCGGTCTGCGGGTCGTCGGCAACCGCGGGGCGAGCGGCATCGACGGTCTCGTGTCCACGGCCCTCGGTGTGGCCCTGGCGGGTGAGCACCCCACGTTCGCGCTGGCGGGGGATCTGTCGCTGCTGCACGACCAGAACGGCTTCCTGCTGCTGAACGAGCGGCCGCACCTGATCCTGGTCGTGCTGCACAACGACGGAGGAGCGATCTTCTCCTTCCTGCCGCCGGCGCGCTTCGAGCGTCACTTCGAACGGCTGTTCGCCACCCCGCACGGGCGCGACCTGGCCCGGCTGGCGTCGCTGCACGATCTCGGCCACGAGCGGGTGGAGAGCGCAGCGGACCTCCTCGCGGCGGTGCAGGCTGCCCGCAGCGCGCCTGGGGTGCAGCTGCTGGAGGTCCGCACCGACCGCCGGGAGAACGCGGCGCTGCACCGCCGATTGGACCAGGCGGTGGCCGACGCGCTTCCCCGCGGCGCCCCGCGCTAGACGCACGCCGGCCTGGGCGCCACCGCTGCCGCGCCCGGCCGGCACGGCCCCCCGCGTCGCTCGGGTAGCCTCCCGCCACGACGAAGCGCGCGGACCTCCACCGAACGACGACGCCGATGGTCTCCTCTCGCGACACCCGCACCCCTCCGGCCGATGCAGCACGGCCGGACCCGGGTGGCCGGGCGCGGCGATGATCCACGGGACGGAGGCGGACGAGGCTCCAGCAACCGAGCTGGCTGGGCTGCGCCAGACGCTGCGCGACCTCGTCCGCGAGCGCGGCCACCGCACCCTGCCCGAACCGATTCAGCTGGCGTCGGGTGCGTTCAGCCGCGACTTCATCGACGTCAAACAGGCCCTCGCGAGGGGAGCCGACCTGCGTCTGGCGTGCCGGGCGCTGCTCGCCATCGCCCGGGAGGAGGCGGTGGCCTTCGACGCCGTCGGGGGGTTGACGCTAGGGGCGGACGCCCTGGCTCACGGGACGGCGATCCTGTCGCGCAGCGCATGGTTCGTCGTCCGCAAGGAGCGCAAGGGCCGCGGCACGGACAAGCTCATCGAGGGGGCCGTCCTCGGCCACGGGCACCGCGTCCTGCTGGTCGACGACGTCGTCACGACCGGCGGTTCCATCCAGGCGGCGTACCGCAGCATCCGCGAGACCGGGGCCCACGTGGTGCTCGCATCCGCGCTGGTGGACCGTGGAGACACAGCGTCGGCGTTCTTCGCTGCAGCCGGCGTGCCGTACCGTCCGGTGCTCACCTACCGGGACGTTGGCATCGAGCCGATCGGTCCTCCACCTGGCGGCACCACATCCGGTCGGGGTTAGGAGACCGGTCAGCAGACGGTGGCGGCCCGCTCACGCCTCCGGGCCGCTCACGCCTCCGGGCCGCTCACGCCTCCGGCCGCTCACGCCTCCGGCCCGCTCACGTTTCCCGGCCGCTCCTCATGCCTGGAACGCCGACTGCATGGCGCGCAGCTTCCACCACGTCTCCTCCAGCTCGTCCTCCGGGAGCGACCCGGCCACGATCCCCGACCCGGCGAACAGCCGGGCCCGAGCGCCGTCGAGCTCGGCGCAGCGCAAGGCGATGCCGAACTCGCCGTCGCCCCGGGCGTCCACCCAGCCGACCGGCGCCGCGTAACGCCCCCGCTGCATGCCCTCGAGCTCGCGGATCACGCGCAGGGCCACCTCGGTCGGCACGCCGCCGACGGCGGCGGTCGGGTGCAGCGCCCCTGCCAGCTCCAGCGCGGTGGCGTCCTCACCCAGCGTCCCGCTCACCCGGGTGGCGAGGTGCTGCACGTTGGCGAGCCGCAGCAGCGACGGCTCGTCGTCCAGCCGCAGCCGCAGGCAGCGCGGAGCGAGCACCTCGCGCACCGATGCCACAGCCAGCTCGTGCTCGTGGCGGTCCTTCTTGGACGCGAGCAGGTCCTCGCCCAGTCGGCGGTCCTCATCGGGGTCGGCGCCGCGCGCGGCGGACCCGGCCAGCACCAGCGACGCCACCCGCCTCTCCGTGCGGCGGATCAAGAGCTCGGGGGTGGCACCCAGCAGGCCTTCGCACAGGAACGTCCAGCAATCGGGGAAGCGTGCCGCGAGCCGCCGGGCGAGCACGCGCGCATCGAACGGGGCGCGCGACCACACGGTGTGATCCCGCGCGAGCACGACCTTGTCGAGCTCTCCCGCCGCGATGCGGTGGACCGCGCCGGCGACGGCCTCAAGCCAGGCGACGTCAGGCAGCGACGATCCGGCGGAGCGGATGCGCTCACCGTGGTGCTCAGCGAGCGGCGACGCCACGAGCTCGGGGGCGCCTCCCGCCCCGACGGTGGTGCGCCAGCCGACCCGACCACGGCGCCCCAGGGTTACCTGCGGGACCACGAGCAGAGAACCGGGCGCTCGGGGGTCGAAGGTGAAGCTGGCGAACGCAACCAGGCCCGTGCCGGGTCGCCCCACCGGATCGTGGGTGTCGGCGTCGTCGGCGAGCGCACGGAGAGCCCGCGCGGCGCGCAGGAACCGCTCGTCGCCCGTGCCGGGATCGACCCTGGCCGCCTCCCCCCATCCGACCAGTCCCTCGCCGCGGCGCAGCCACGCGAGGCCGGCCGTGGGTGGCAGCAGCGACAGCAACTCGCCCGCGACGTGCACCCGCTCGGTCCGGACGGTCGTCCCGACCGTCACCGGCCGCGCTCGGCATCCACCCGG
>DASZZX010000203.1:0-3133 GCA_036260415.1 Nitriliruptorales bacterium | reverse complement strand
CCCCCGGCCGCGGGGCGGAGCCGTCGGGGGTGTCGCGCCGCCCCGACCGGTCACGGCGCCGGTCGGCCATCGTGAACGCGAGTACCAGCGATCCACGGAGCAGGCGTCGCGCCACCCGGATCTGACCGTGGGCAAGCGGCTCTTCGACCTGGTCGTCTCACTGCTGCTGTGCGTCGTGGCGGTCCCGGTGGTCGCCGTGGTCGCGCTCGGCGCTGCTGCGAGCCTGCGCTGCTGGCCGTTCTTCGTCCAGGAACGGGTGGGCACCAGCGGCAGGCCGCTGCGGTTCGTCAAGGTGCGTACCCTGCCGGCCGCCACGCCGCGCTACGCCGACAAGTACGGCCTCTCCGACGTCGCGATCCCCCCCTTCCCCGCGTTGCTGCGCAGGTGGCACCTCGACGAGCTCCCGCAGTTGTTCTTGGTGCCCTTCGGCCGGCTGAGCCTGGTCGGGCCGCGGCCCGAGATGCCGCACCTGCACGCGCGCATGGCACGCCGCTTCGCCGAGACCCGCACGTCGGTGAGGCCGGGCTGCACCGGCCTGTGGCAGATCGGTGCAGGCGCTGAACGGCTGATCCTGGAGACCCCCCAGTACGACCTGTTCTACCTCGCGCACGGCAACCTGCGGCTCGACCTGTGGATCCTGTGGCGCACCGTGCTCCTCTTCAGCGGTCTGGGACGGCCTGTCGAACTGGGGGACGTCCCCCGCTGGGCGCGGGGGCGCACCCCCCCGCAGCAGCGCTCCACCCGGTTCGAGGTCGCCTGACCGGGCGGCGCCGGCACGACTCGACACCTCGCCCTGTCGACCTTCCGAGCGCGCGTCTACCGGAGCGACCCGGACATCGCCTGGCGGTCCTGGAGGAACCAGCGGTAGGTCGACGCGAGCCCCTCGCACAACCCGATGGAAGGCTTCCAACCGAGGGCGTTGAGCCTCGAGACGTCGAGGAGCTTGCGAGGCGTGCCGTCCGGCATGGAGGTGTCGAAGACCAGCTCGCCGTCCCAACCCACGACCTCGCAGATAAGCTCCACCAGCTCGCGGATCGAGACGTCCTCGCCCACCCCGATGTTGAGGGGGTCCTCACCGTCGTAGCAGCTGCCGGCGAAGACGGTCGCGTCCGCCAGGTCGTCGACGTGGAGGAACTCACGACGGGGCGTGCCGGTCCCCCAGACGGTGACCTTCTCGTCGCCGGACACCTTCGCGTCGTGGATCCTGCGCAGCAGCGCCGGCAGCACGTGCGAGGTTGCCGGGTCGAAGTTGTCGTTCGGCCCGTACAGGTTGGTAGGCATCAGTGAGATCGCGTCAGTCCCGTACTGGCGGCGGTACATCTTGGCCAGCTTCAGCCCGGTGATCTTGGCGACCGCGTAGCCCTCGTTGGTCTGCTCGAGCGGACCGGTCAGCAGGTACTCCTCACGGATCGGTTGTGGTGCCTCCCGCGGGTAGATGCACGACGAACCCAGTACCACCACCCTCTCCACATCGTGGAGACGGCACGCCTCGATCACGTTGGCCACGATCATCACGTTGTCGTAGAGGAAGCTGGCCTGGGCGCTGCGGTTGGCGTGGATCCCGCCGACGCGCCCCGCCGCCAGGAACACCAGGTCGGGGCGGTGCGAGGCGACGAAGCGTTCGGTGTCGGCCTGCCGCCGCAGATCCAGCTCCTGCGAGGTGGCGGTCAGGATGTCGCCCACCGGCTCTGAGTCCAGCCGCCGCAGCAGCGCCGAACCGACCAGCCCGCGGTGCCCGGCGACCCAGACCCGCTTGGCGCTGAGGTCGTACACCTGGCTAGACAAGGGATCCCTCCTTGAAGCGCTCGGCGGCGATCTCACGCGCCCCGTCGACGGTCAGGCCGACATGGGCGAGGTCGGCCTCGACCATGCCCTCGATCAGCTCGCGGAAGGTGGTCTGGGGCCGCCAGTCCAGCTCGGCCTCGGCCCGCGAGGGGTCGGCGCACAGCGACTCGACGTCGGTGGGTCGGTAGTAGCGCGGGTCTATGGCGACGAACGGCTCCCACGCCAGGCCGACGTGGCCGAAGGCGACCCCGCACAGCTCACGGACGGTGTGGGACCGGCCGGTGCCGATCACGTAGTCACGCGGCTCGTCCTGCTGCAGCATCAGCCACATGGCCCGCACGAAGTCGCGGGCGTGCCCCCAGTCGCGGCGGGCGTCGAGGTTGCCCAGGTACACCTTGTCGTCGAACCCCGCCAGGATGCGGGCGACCGCACGGGTCACCTTGCGGGTGACGAAGGTCTCGCCGCGCCGTTCGCTCTCGTGGTTGAACAGGATCCCGGTCACCGCGTACATGCCGTAGGCCTCGCGGTAGGTGCGGGTCAGCCAGTACGCATACAGCTTGGCCGCGGCGTAGGGCGAGCGGGGCGCGAAAGGCGAGTCCTCGCGCTGCGGTGGTGGGGTGGCGCCGAACATCTCGGAGGTGCCGGCCTGGTACAGCCGTGACGGCACGCCCGCCTCGCGGATCGCCTCCAGCAACCGCACCGTGCCCAGCCCGTCGACGTCGCCGGTGTACTCGGGCTGCTCGAACGACACGGCGACGTGGGACTGGGCGGCGAGGTTGTAGATCTCGTCGGGCTCGATCAGCCGGATCCGGCGAGCCACCTGCGACCCGTCGGTGAGGTCGCCGTAGTGCAGGAACAGCCGCACGCCCGGCTCGTGGGGGTCCTGGTAGAGGTGGTCGATGCGGTGGGTGTTGAACGACGAGGAGCGGCGGATGATGCCGTGGACCTCGTAGCCGCGGTCGAGCAGCAGTTCGGTTAGGTAGGAGCCGTCCTGCCCGGTGATGCCGGTGATCAGCGCACGCTTCACCGGACGCCCCCTCCCCACTGGCCGACGCATGCTAAAGGGCGTCACGCGGCGTGTCCAGACGCCCACGGAGAGCGCTAACGCTGCACGACCTCGACCCCGGCGAGCAGGCCACGCAGGAAGACGGCGTTGCCCACGAGGTACCGGCGCCACAGACGACGCGGCTCCTTCGCCAGGCGGTAGGCCCACTCGAGGCCGCGGTCCTGCACCCAGCCGGGGGCCTCGAGTGGGCCTACCGCCTGGCGAAGGAGCCGCGTCGTCTGTGGCGCCGGTACCTCGTGGGCAACGCCGTCTTCCTGCGTGGCCTGCTCGCCGGGGTCGAGG
>DASZZX010000202.1:0-4443 GCA_036260415.1 Nitriliruptorales bacterium | reverse complement strand
AGCCGGACGGGGTAGGAGCCGGCGATCTCCCGGGTCGCGTCGCTCGAGCCGTTGTCGACCACGAGCATCTCCAACCGGTCGCCCGGGTAGTCCTGCGCCAGCACCGACTCGATGCAGCCGGCGATGTGGTCGGCGCCCTGGTAGACGGGCACGACCACCGACACCAGCGGCAGCGGGATCGTCTCGTCGCGCATCGTCACGTTCCCACGACGGGACCGGGGCGCGGAGCCCGCAGGCCACGCAGACGGTCCGCCACCGCCCTCAGCAGCCCGCCCGCGTCGTAGCCCACGAGCAGGAAGGCTCCCACCGTCAGCAGCGCGTAGACGAACCCGCCGGCGATCACCCCTCCGACCAGGGCCAGCACGCCCGAACGGGTCGCCAGCCACGAGTCCGTCAGCGCCACGACGATCGCCATGGCGGCCGAGTTGACTGCGGGGAGGGCGATGACCCCTAGGAGCGATCGCCGCGGGAGCCCGATGGCACGGGCGCTGAGGTCCAGGCTGGCCCAGTGCACCACCAGCGAGCTGCCTAGCACCGACCACGCGGCACCGGTGAGCCCCCACCGGACCGTGAAGACGAGCACCGTCGGCGCGAAGACGACCAGGCGGGCGAACGACAGTCCGGCGACCGTGGCCGGACGCCCGATGGCGCGCAGCAGGGATCCGGTCGTGCTCGCGAGCGACCGTGTGAGCCCCGCCAGGCACAGCAGCGCCATGGCGGACGCCATCGGGGTCCACGCTTCCCCGAGGACGACCTCGGCGAACCTCTCGGACAGGACGGCCGATCCCACCGCCACCGGGAACGCGGACAGGGCGATCAGGTGGAGGGTCCGCTGGTAGGCGCGCCGCAGACGAGGCAGATCTCCCTGCAGCTTCGAGTAGGCGGGGAAGGTCACGCGGCTGGTGACCATCGTCAGCTCGGTCGCGACCAGCTGCGAGAACGTGAACGCCATCTTGTACAGACCGAGCGCAGCCGCGCCTAGGACCCGGCCCACGACCACGTAGTCCAGGTTGTTGAGCAGGTAGAGGACCGAATCGGAGCGGAAGACCCACTTGCCGAACCCGTACAGCTCCCGTGCCTTGCCAAGGTCGAGCTCGGGACGGGGCCGGTAGGGGTGCAGCAGGTAGGACGCCACGACCCGCACGGCCCGGGCCGCCACGACGCCGAACACCAGCGCCCACACGCTGCGCGTCACCAGCGCGGCCGCCACCCCGACGACGACCTCGGCCAGCGTCTGCGCCAGCTCGAAGACGAACCGCTTGTGGAACTCCAGCTCGCGTTCGAAGTACACGACGCCGATGTTGACGAAGCCGCCGATGAGCACCGCGATGGCGATGGCGCGGACGATCGGCAGGGCCTCGGGCGTCTTGAACAGGGCCGCGACGACGGGTGCGCCGCCGAGCAGGGCACCGGCGATCAGCACGTTCCGGATGAGCTCGACGGTCCAGGCGGTGTCCAGGTAGCGCCGGATGTCCTCCCGCCGCTGGATGAGCGCGTGCTTGAAACCGGTGATCGAGAACGTCTCGAGGAACGAGAGCGCGACCAGGGCGATGCCCATGAGGCCGAAGTCGTCGGGTGCCAGCAGGCGTACGAGGACGACGGTCCGCACCGTCCGGACGATGCGGAGGGATACGTGCAGTCCGAAGCTCCACGACCCCGCACGTACGACCCGGCGTGACAACGAGGGGGCGTGAGCTGCCGTGGCGGCCCCACCAGCCGCAGCGATCTCTGGATCACGCCCTGGCGACGTCACGGGCTGGGTTGGCACCACCGGCCGGGTGTCGTCACGCATGGGCGGCCGCCTCGTCGGAGGCTCCGACGGGAGACGCCCCGTAGCGCGCCCGAAGTCCGACCCAGAGACCGACGTAGCGCGCCAGGACGACCCCGACCGTGTACGCGAGCTTCGCGCGCGGACCGGGGAGCTCACGGCCTCTCCAGGCACGCGCGATCGCCCGCAAGGGGGGGACGAGTCGGCGCCACCACCGGAGGTCCGCCGGTCCCTCCAGGGTGCTTCCGACGCGTGCGCGCAGGACCCGCTCCCCGTCGAAGACCCGCACGAACTTCGCGTGCAGCTGGGCGAGCGTCGCCCGGGCCGGGTGGCGGACCAGCGCGTCGGGGCAGTACCGGATCCCGTAGCCGACCGACCGCAGCCTCGCCCCCCACTCCTTGTCGCCGCCCGAGCGCAGCGACGGGTCGAACCAGCCCACCTCGCGCAGGACGTCGCGGCGGGTGAAGGCGTTGGCCGTGGCGGCGAAGTGGTGCAGGCGGGCGTAGCGCTCCTGCGGGAACGCGTGCAGGAGCTCGTACGCCTCGACCGGGGTGGGCCTGGCGCGGTCGGCGACGACGACCTCGATGCGCCCGGCGACCAGGCCGACGTCGCGCCGGTCGGTGATGGCGTCGACCCCGGCGCGGAGCCAGCCCGGATCGGGACGACAGTCCGCGTCCGTGAACGCGATCACCTCGCCGTGGGCCTCGGCGACGCCGTGGTTGCGGGCGGCGTAGGAACCTCCTGCCGGCTCCGCGAGGAGCCGGACGTGAGGCTGCTGATGCACCACCCCCTCCAGCGATGCCACGGACCCGTTGTCGACGACGAGCACCTCCAGCCGGTCGGGCGGGTAGTCCTGTGCCGCCAGCGCTCGCAGGCAGCGTCGCAGGCCGTCGGGATCGTCCCGCACGGGGATGACGACCGAGACCAGGGGCAGGCGGCCGGTCATCGCATCACTGCTGGTCGCTTGGACGGTCCCCGGACCGTCCGGGCACCGGGCTACGGGCAGGCATCAGGCGTGTCCCCGAGCCGGTCGGGGACGATCGGTGGCGTGCCCTGGCCGACGATCTCGCTGGCCGTCGAGCGAGGACCGTACGTGCAGCGTCACGGTCAGGGTCGCCCCCGAGTACGCCGCGTCGTCGGCCCGTGCCACGACGGTTGCGGAGTAGCTGCCCGGTGCGAGACCGGTGGGGTCGGCCGTCAGGGTCAGTTCGAGCGGGGTCGTGCCGGAGGCCGGCGAGACGGTCAGCCAGTCGGCGTCCGAGGTGAGGGTCACGCCTTGGGCGGACTGGTCGTCCGCCACGACGGTCACCGTCTCCGTGACCGCCGATCCGCCCTCGTGGGCCTCCATGGACGTGGATGTTCGCCCGAACCCCAGCCCTCCGGCCGGGTCGTCGATCGTGGGGTCGGCCTCCGCGCCGCTGGTGCCGGGGGTCGGCGACACGCTGCGCGACGCCTCGCGGTCGGTGGCGGTAGCCGGCGCGGCAGCGCCGTCGGTGTCCGTGACCGGCGTGGCAGCACCGTCGGTGGCGGTGGCCGGCGCAGCGGCACCGTCGGTGGCGGTGGCCGGCGCGGCGGCACCGTCGGTGGCGGTGGCCGGGGCGGTCGGGGCCCCCGAAGCGCCATCGGCGGGAGCCTGGAGGGTCGTGCTGCTCACGGTCGCGCTGGACGGTGAAGCGGAGGCTGTGAAGCTGAAGGCCTCGTGGACGTCGGTGAAGGAGCCGCCACCCGTCGGGCCGCCGCCGACGACGTGCACGACCCCGTTGATGGTGCCCGCGACGCCACCGTGGCGGCCGGTCGGCAGCTTGGTGAGGATGCGCCAGGTGTCGGTGGCGTGGTCGTACTCCTCGTTCTCGTTGAACGCCCCGCCGTCGCCGCGGATCTCGCCGCCCATGACCTGGGCGCGGCCGTTCAGGGTGCCGACCATCATGGTCCGGCGCCCGGTCGGCATCGGGGCGCGAGCGGTCCACCCTCGGGTGGCCGGGTCGTATGACTCGACGGTGTTGAGGGTGCCGTTCTCGGTGGTCCCGTCGGCGTTGCGGGTGCGTCCGCCGAAGAGGAACAGCTTGCCGTCGAGCACGGCGGACCCGGGGTTGTCCCGGCGTGTGCTCATCGACGGCGCCGTACTCCAGGTGTTGGTCGTCGGGTCGTAGACCTCCACCACCGCCAGCGAGGCGCCGTCGGCGCCCATGCCGCCGGCGACGTGGATCTTGCCTCCGATCACCTGGGCGGCGGCGCCGCCGCGGGCGGTGGGCATCGGTGCGAGTGACGTCCAGGCGTTCGTCCCCGGGTCGTAGACGGCGGCGTTCGTGACCGCGCCCGAGAACGGCGCGGTGGAGCCGCCGAAGGCGTACAGCTTGCCGCTCAAGGCCACCACCGCCGGGTTCTCCACCGCCGCACCCGGCAGGTTCGGCCCCGTCGTCCAGGTGTTGGTGGCCGGGTTGTAGACGTACGTCGTGGTCTGCGGCCCGCTCGCCGTCTTGCCGGCGACCATGTACAGCTTGCCGTTCAAGGCGGTGCCGCCGGCGTCCAGCAGCCTGACCGGCAGGGGCGCGCGCGTCTCCCAGCAGCCGGGGTCCTGGGGGATCAGCGCGGTCACCTTGCCCGCGCCGAACTCCCCGACGTAGATGATGCCGTCGGGTGCCTGGACGAGCGGGAGCGGGTCCTTGAAGCCGCCG
>DASZZX010000201.1:0-2718 GCA_036260415.1 Nitriliruptorales bacterium | reverse complement strand
CGTACGGGGAACGGCCAGCAGCGACGTGCGCGACCGCCACCGCGACGGCCGGCGGGGCCTCCCCCGCGGCCACGACCGCAGCGCGACCTGCCTGTACCTGGGCGGGGACGTCCAGGTCGTACAGGCATGCGTCGCGGCAGGCGTGGCAGCCGGTGCAGCCCCGCAGCGCCCGGTAGGCGCGCCCGTCCGGCGGTCGGGCGCCGGTGGCGAGGGCCGCCACCACGGTGTGCAGCGCCCACGGCACGGCGCGCTCGTCGCCGGTCGCAGCGACCACTGGGCAGCGGAAGCTGCACATCTTCGGGCAGAAGCTGCCGTGCACGGCGTCGGCGCGGACGTCCGCCAAGCGGCCGCTGAGATGGTCACCGTCCATCGGTCGCCAGACCCAGCTTGCCGGGGTTGAGGATCGCGGCGGGGTCGACGGCGCGCTTGACGCGCTGCAGGAGAGACCACCCGCCGGTCCCCAGCTCGTCCGCCAGCCACGGGACCCGCAGGAGCCCCACACCGTGGTGGTGGCTGATGGTGGCGCCGGCGTCGAGCGCGGCGCGCTGGCCGGCGTCCCACGCGGCGTCGTAGCGACGCAACGCCTCTGCCTCGTCGCCCCGAGGGGCGGCGCCGAACGTGAAGTAGACCGACGCGCCTTCCGCGTAGACGTGGCTGACGTGCGCGAGCACCAGGTCGGCGTGGTCCTGCAGGGCCGGTCGCACCCGCTGGTAGACCTCTGGGAGTCGCGCCCACAGGGCGGCCACCTCCATCGTGTCGAGCATGACGGCGTCGCCGAACGTGCCACCCGGCTTCACGTACTCGGCGAAGCGGTACGACACATCGTGACGGTGGCGTCGCCAACGCTCGCCAGGCTCGGGGCCCAGGTCCTCCCCGCCTGCCGTCTGGAGCACCTGCAGGAACAGCGCGTCGCTGAACTCGGCCACGTCCTCGCGACCCTCGACGCCGACCACGACCAGGCAGCCCGGCGGCACGTCCAGATCGTGGCTGGTGGCGAACAGGGCGGTGTCAGCCTGGTCGTACAGACGGAACACCGTCGGCCGCAGACCGGTCCGCAGCAGCCGACGGCCGGCGTCCATGCCCGTGACGACATCCGGGAACAGCACGCCTCGGTAGCGCGTCGCCTCGGGGGCGGGATGGATGCGCAGCGTCGCCTCGGTGATCACACCGGTGGTGCCCTCACCGCCGAGGAACAGACGCTTGAGGTCCGGACCGGCTGCAGACGATGGCACAGCCTTGGCGTTGACGAGCGTCCCGTCGGCCAGCACCGCCTCCAGCCCGACGACCATGTCCTCGAGCTTGCCGTAGGACGACGAGGCCTGCCCTGCGCTGCGCACCGCGAGCAAGCCACCCAACGTGGAGCAGTGGTTGGACGAGGGGAAGTGACCGAGCGTCCAGCCGCGGTGCCTCAGGTGGTCCTCCAGCGCCTGGCCGACGATCCCCGGCTGGACGGTCACGGTGCCGCTGACCTCGTCCAGGGCCACGACCGCGTTCATGCGCTTGAGGTCGAGGGTGATGCCGTGCGGGTGTGGGGCTGCGCCGCCGCACACCCCGGTGCCGGCGCCGAAGGGCACCACCGGCACGTGCCTGTCATGGCACCAGCGCAACACCGCCACGACCTCGTCGCGGTCGGCGGGCGACACCACGGCGGCGGGCAAGGGAAGGTCATCGCCTCGTCGGACCGCCATGATCAGCCGTGGCCAGAAGTCGTGGCGGTGCACGGCACGGACGTCGGCGTCGGTCTCGACCCGGGCTGCTGGCAGCAGCCTGCGGAGCTCCTCGAGGTCGCCAGGTCCCATGGCGGCGGCAGCGTAGGGTCGCGGCCGCGTGCACGGCGACCGTGCAGGACAGGCCCCACCACCCTCGGGTGGCTCGCGGGTGTGGCGGCGCCCGACATGACCGCACGGGAGGGCGGGGTGCCGCGACTTCTCAGCGGCCCCGACGCGAGAAGTGCATCCAGTCCTTGACGCTGCTCCACGCGCCGCCCCAGCCCCATCCGATCGCGGTGAACGCCTCGGTCACTTCGTCGCCACGCCGGATCATCCCCGGGCGCAACCACCCACGATCGGTGTACGCCGATGCGAGCTCGGGCAGGGCCAAGTCCCCGTCGTGGAATGGGTTGTGGAACGGGTTGACGTCGACCGCCAGGCCGTACGCGTGCTGCGACCAGGAGCTGCCCCGAACGGTGTGGCGGCAGACGAAGGCGGTGGTGTTGTTGCCGTCCCCGGTGGGCGGAGCGTCCAGCTCAGGGAGCGCCACGACGCGCATCTCCTCGATCGGGAAGCGGGCCTCGTACAGGCGGCGGAAGACCGCGGTCAGCTCCTCGGCCGCGGACGCGTGGACCAGCAACTCGCCGGTGTGCGGCCGGTCGTCGAACCCCCAGAACGACAAGGTGAGGTAGCGCAGCTCCTCCCGCGCGACCGGGCACGCCGATGACCAGGTGGAGCGGGCCACCACCTCGTCCGGCACCGGCCGGGCGGTAGCGACGAAACGGTCGCCGTCCGGTGCGGCAAGCAGGTCGTGGGTGGCCAGCCGCCGGTCGCGCAACTCGGCTGGGGTGGGGCGGACCTCGCCGAAGCCGTCGGGCCGCCGGGGCAGGACGCGGGTGCCCAACCAGGCGGGGCGCTGCGCCGCCGACAGGACCGGCGACGCCGACTCAACCGCGGCCGACAGGCTGCCCTGCGCGGTGGGTCCCAGCTCCTGCGCGGGCGCCGGTCC
>DASZZX010000200.1:0-7881 GCA_036260415.1 Nitriliruptorales bacterium | reverse complement strand
ATGCGCCCGACCAGGATGCGGTCGGCGTCCATCGTGGGTCAGTCGATGATCTCGACGTTGACGTTCACGTCGTCCTCGGCAGCCGCCTTGCACAGGGTGCGCAGCGCCTTGGCAGTGCGCCCCCGCTTGCCGATCACCTTGCCCAGGTCGTCGGGGTTGACGCGCAACTCCAACGTCACGTTGCGCCCGCCGCCGTCCTCGACCGGTGTCACGGACACGTCGTGGGGGTTGTCGACCAACTGCTCGGCGACGAACTGCAGGACCCGATCAGAACTCATGCGTCCTCCTCGCCCGCGCCGGCCGGCGTCTGCTCGGGTGCCGAGGCGCCAGCCGCGACACCCTCGTCGGGCGCGCCTTCGGGTGCCGAGGTGGGCTGGGTCTCGGCGACCGGTGCCGCGGTGACGTCCTCGGGCGTGCCCCCGAAGGGACCGGCCGCGGCCGTCACCTCCTCCGGCGCGGCCGCGGCCTGCTCGGCCGGGGCGTCTCCCCCGCCGGTCACCTGCGAGGCGGCGGCGGAGCGGTCCCGACCCCGCTCGGGTGGGGTGCGCCGGTCGCCGCGAGCACCCGCGGGCGGCTCACCCGCCTCGAGCCGTTGCCACACGCCGGCGACGCGCAGCAGGTTGTCGACCGGCTGCGTCGGCCGAGCGCCCACGCCGAGCCAGTACCGCACACGTTCCTCGTCGACCTCGACCACCGAGGGGTCGGCCGTGGGCTGGTAGTAGCCGAGGATCTCGATGAAACGGCCGTCACGGGGCGAACGGCTGTCCGCTGCGACGATGCGGTAGCGCGGGTCCTTCTTGCCGCCTTCCCGACGGAGACGGAGCTTGACGGCCATGGTGTCCTCCGGGCGTGCGGCGTGCGTCGCCGGCGTTCGGGCGACCCGTACCCACGCGGACCGGCCACGCAGGCGGTGACCGGGCGGCGGGGCGGAGGCCGACCCGTCCAGGTGTGCGCGTCCCCCGAAGGAGCGACGGCTCGGACGGGGGACTCGCGGGGAGGGTAACCGCTCGTCACGGGCAGCGCGAGCCGCCCCTGCCGGCGGCCGGATCAGCGGACGAGCGCGCGCGGCCGCGTAGGGCGTGCCGCCAGCGCCCGATCAGCGGTCCTTGCGCTTGGGGGCGGGCTGCAGGCCCGGGAAACCTCCGAGTCCGCCGGCCCGTCCGGGCATCTGGACCTGACCGTGCTGCTGCAGCTGGCGCAGTGCCTTCGCCTGCGCCGCCTGGCCGCGCAGGCTCTTGCGGGGAGGTCCGCCCGGGCCGCCGACGCCCGCCAGCTTCATCACGGAACGCATCACCTTCTGCGCTTCGAGGAACTGCTTGATCAGGCGGTTGACCTCGGTGACCGTCGTCCCGGAACCGGCGGCGATGCGGCGACGACGGGAACCGTTGAGCACGTTCTTGGGCTGGCGGCGCTCGCGGGGTGTCATCGACCGGATGATCGCCTCGACCCGCCGGAGCTGGTCCTCGGGGACATCGAGGTCCTTCAGCTGGCGGCCCACCCCGGGCAGCATGCCCAGGACGTTGGCCAGCGGCCCCATCTTGCGCAGCTGCTGCATCTGCTCGAGGAAGTCCTCGAGCGTGAAGTCGCCCGAGAGCAGCGCCTCCTCCGCACGCCGCGCCTCCTCCTCGGTGTACGCCTCCTCCGCCTTCTCGATGAGCGTGAGGACGTCCCCCATCCCCAGGATGCGGCTGGCCATCCGGTCCGGGTGGAACTGCTCGAACTCGTCGAGCTTCTCACCGATCGACGCGAACTTGATCGGCTTGCCGGTCACCTCCGCGACGGACAGCGCCGCTCCGCCGCGCGCGTCGCCGTCCAGCTTGGTCAGCACGACCCCGTCGAAGCCGACCGCGTCGAGGAAGGCCCGGGCGACGTTGACGGCTTCCTGCCCGATCATCGCGTCGATCACGAACAGCGTCTCGACCGGGTCGACCGCCTCCCGGATCGCGCGGGCCTGCGCCATCATCTCGTCGTCGACGTGCAACCGGCCGGCTGTGTCGACGATGACCACGTCGCAGCCCGTGTCGGCCGCGGCGCGCAGCGCGTCGCGTGCCACTGGCACCGGGTCGCCGGACTCGGCCGGCGCGAACACGTGGACCCCTGCCTGGCGACCCAGGAGGCGGAGCTGCTCCACCGCGGCGGGACGCTGCAGGTCACAGGCCACCAGCATCGGGTGACGGCCCTTCCTGCGGACCTGGTGGGCCAACTTGGCGGCCGCGGTGGTCTTCCCCGAGCCCTGCAGCCCGGCCAGCATGATGACCGCCGGTCGCTGGCTGCCCAGGTCGAGTGGGACCGTGGTCTCCCCCAGTGCCCGGGTCAGCTCCTGGTTGACCGCTCTGACCACGTGCTGGGTCGGGTTCAGTACGCGGCTGACCTCCTCGCCGACCAGACCGTCGCGCAGGCGGGCGACGATGTCGCGCGTCACCTTGAAGTTGACGTCCGCCTCCAGCAGCGCCAGCCGGATGTCCTTGAGGACGACGTCCACCGTCTTCTCGTCGAGCCGACCCCCGCGTGTGCGGAGGCGGCTCAGGGCGGCTTCGAGCCGGTCGGAGAGGGCGTCGAACACGGGGACCTCGACTGGGTTGTGTCGGGCAGCGATGCTACCGGCAGGCCCTTCACCGACCCGGGCCGTCGCGAACGCGGCGGTCCCTGCGCCCGAGGCGCCCGGCGGTACCTTCGTTGCAGGCCGGCCGTGCACGGTCGCCGCCAGCGCATCCGGAGGAGTTGCGTGCGGTTCCTGAACGGGACGCCTCCCCACGACCTGACCTACGACGACGTGTTCATCGTGACGCGCCGGTCGTCGGTGGAGTCCCGTCTCGACGTGGACCTCGCCACCCGCGACGGCAGCGGCGCCACCATCCCGATCGTGGTGGCCAACATGACGGCCGTGGCCGGCCGTCGCATGGCGGAGACGGTGGCGCGCCGCGGAGGCTTGGCGGTGATCCCGCAGGACACGCCGGTGGAGATCGTGGCCGATGTCGTCGCCTGGGTGAAGGCGCGCCACACGGTGTTCGAGACGCCCATCACGCTGCACCGCACCGACACGGTGGCGGACGCGCTGAACCTCCTTCCCAAGCGGGCGCACGGCGCGATCATCGTGGTGGACGCGGACCGCCCCGTGGGCGTGGTCACCGAGGCGGACTGCGCCGCCGTGGACCGCTTCACGCAGCTGACCACGGTGATGTCGACCGAACTGCTGACGCTGCCCGACGACGTGGCACCGGCCGACGCGTTCACCGTGCTGCAGGAGGCCCGCCGCCGGCTCGCCCCGGTGGTCGACGCTCAGGGCCGGCTGGTGGGGCTGATCACCCGCAAGGGTGCGCTGCGTTCGAGCCTCTACCGGCCGGCCGTCGACGCGGACGGCCGCCTGCGTGTCGCCGCGGCCATCGGCATCCGCGGTGACGCCGCCACACGCGCCAAAGCGGTGCTCGACGCCGCGGTGGACGTGCTGGTCGTCGACACCGCCCACGGCCACCAGGAACGAATGCTGGAGACGCTGCGCACCGTGCGGTCCCTGGATCCTCCCGTCCCCGTCGTGGCCGGCAACGTCGTCACCGCCGAGGGCGTGCGCGATCTGGTCCACGCCGGTGCGGACGTGGTCAAGGTCGGGGTGGGGCCCGGCGCCATGTGCACCACCCGCATGATGACCGCGGTGGGGCGGCCGCAGTTCTCCGCGGTCGTCGAGTGCGCCGCGGAGGCCCGCCGGGCCGGCCGTCACGTGTGGGCGGACGGCGGGATCCGTCACCCCCGCGACGTGGCGCTCGCGCTCGCTGGCGGGGCGAGCAACGTGATGGTGGGCACCTGGTTCGCCGGCACGCACGAGTCGCCGGGCGACGTGCACAGCGACGAGCAGGGGCGGCGGTACAAGGAGAGCTTCGGGATGGCGTCGGCGCGCGCGGTCCGCCAACGCACCGTGGAGGAGGACCCCTTCGAGCGCGCCCGCAAGGGCGTGTTCGAGGAGGGCATCTCCACGGCCCGCATGTACCTGGATCCGGAGCGCCCGGGGGTCGAGGACATCCTGGACCGGATCGTCGCCGGAGTGCGCAGCGCCTGCGCGTACGCAGGCGCTCGGACTGTCCAGGAGCTACACGAGCGGGCGGTCGTCGGCGTCCAGACCGGATCCGGGTTCGACGAGGGCCGTGCCCTGAGGGAGAGCTGGTGACCCGGCGGGTCAGGCGGCGGCGGCGTGCCCTTCGAACAGGGCATCCACGAACGCGTCCGCGTCGAACGGGGCGAGATCGTCGATGCCCTCTCCCAGTCCGACGAGCTTGACGGGGATGCCGAGCTCGCGCTGGACCGCGACCACGATGCCGCCTCGGGAGGTCCCGTCGAGCTTGGTGAGCACGATCCCGGTGACATCCACCGCCTCGAGGAACACACGTGCCTGCGCGACCCCGTTCTGACCGGTGGTGGCGTCGATGACCAGCAGGACCTCTTCCAGCGGGCCGGCCTGCTTCTCTAGCACGCGCTTGACCTTGCCCAGCTCGTCCATCAGCGCCTTCTTGTTGTGCAACCGGCCGGCGGTGTCGACGATCACCACGTCAGCGTCGACCGCCCTGCCGGCGTTGTAGGCGTCGTAGGCGACCGCGGCCGGGTCGGCGCCGGGCTCCTGCTTCACCAGCCGCGCCCCGGCCCGCTCGGCCCAGATGCCGAGCTGGTCGATGGCGGCAGCACGGAACGTGTCGGCCGCGCCGAGCACGACCGTGCGGCCCTCCCGCTGCTCGTGCGCGGCCAGCTTGCCGATCGAGGTGGTCTTGCCGGTGCCGTTGACGCCCGCGACCAGCCACACGCTCGGTGTGTCGTCGCCCGACCGCCGCAGGTCGACGGTGGCGGCGCCCAGCAGCCCGCGCAGCTCCGCCTTGAGCAGCTCCACGACCCCACCCGCCGAGGTGACCCCTTCCTCGCGGGTGCGGGTCCGGACCTGCTCGACCAGCGCGAGCGCCGTATCCACGCCCACGTCGGCCGCGACCAGGGTCTCCTCCAGCCCCTCCCAGGCCTCGTCCGAGACGCCGCGACCGAACAGGTCGAGGACACCGGCCCCCAGCACGTTGCGGGTGCGGACCAGCCGGCGTCGGAAGCGTTCACCGAGGGTGAGCTCCTCGACGGGAGGCGCCGCCGGCGCGGCCGTTGGCAGCTCGACCGCGCCGTCGGGGGGGCGGATCGCGGTCTCCGGCTCGACCATCTCGGGCACGTCGAGCGTGGCGACGCCGCCATCGTCCTCGGGGGGTTCCTCCTCGCGGTGGGGTGGCGGTCCGGGGTGGCGCGGCCTGACGGGCGTCGTGCGCCGGCGCGGCCGGGAGACGACGTAGGCCAGGGCGAACAGCGCGAGGCCTACACCGATCACGATCAGGAGCAGCAGCAGGTCGGGCATAGGCCCCCCGTCCGGATGCGTGGCGTGGCGAGCGTACGCTGCGATGGCGGGGACCGTGGGGGCCGCCCTCCGCCGGAGGCTCAGCCCGGAGCGACCGGTTCGCGCAGCCGCTCTGCCACGACCTTGGAGACGGCGTCGGCGCCCATCGTGACGCCGATCAGGAGGTCGGCGATCTCCATCGTGCGTTTCTGGTGGGTGACGACCAGCAGCTGCGAGGTCGTCTTGAACGACTCCAGCAGCCGCAGCAGCCGTTGGAGGTTCACGTCGTCGAGAGCGGCGTCCACCTCGTCGAGGACGTAGAAGGGCGACGGTCGCGCCCGGAAGATCGCGAACAGCAACCCCAGTGCGGTGAGTGACCGCTCCCCGCCCGACAGCAGCGAGAGCCGCTTGACGCGCTTGCCCGGCGGCCGCACCTCCACCTCGATCCCGGTCGACAGCAGGTCGTCGGGGTCGGTGAGCAGGAGCCGGCCGTCACCACCGGGGAACAGCTCCTGGATCACGGTGGCGAACTCGCGTGCCACGTCCACGAACGCCCCGTGGAAGACCTCGCGGATCCTGTCGTCCACCGCGCGGATCACCTCGTCGAGGTCATGGCGGCTGCGGAGCAGGTCGTCCACCTGCCCGGAGAGGAAGCGGTGGCGGTCCTCGAGGGCTCTGAACTGCTCCAGCGCGAGCGGGTTGATCCGTCCAAGGACCTCGACTTCGCGCACCAGCGCCTGCTCGGCAGCGACCAGATCGTCGCGGGACGCGTTGGCCGCGTCGGGATGCTGCGCCACGGCGTCGTCCGGGGGCAGGCCGAACCCGGCCCGCAGGCGCCGTTCCAGCTGCTCGAGCTGGTGACGGATCTCGGCGCGCCGCAGATCGGCGGCGTGACGTTCCTCACGGACGCGCTCGAGCTCCGCGGCACGCTCACGGAGGCGAGCGCGCGCGGCGGCGAGGTCAGCCTCACGGGCCGCACGGGCGCGGTCGAGGCGGTCGTGTTCGGCGCGGGCGTCACGCACCGACCGTTCCAGCACGGCGGCCGCCTGCTGCGCGATCGTGGCCAGCTCTCCGCAGCGCAGGATGTGCCGGCGGCGCAGCTCGCGGCGGCGGTCGGCCTCGGCGAGCGCCCGCTCGACCTCCGCGGCTTCACGCCGCAGGTCGGCAACCGCACGCTCGAGCTGAACGACCTGCTCGTCGAGCCGCTCGACCGCGATCCGGGCAGCCAGTTCGGCCTCACGGGCCCGCTCCAGCTCCTCTTCGACGAGCGCGTCCTGCGGGGTCCCGTCGGCGGCCGGCTCCTGGTCGGACGACCGCGGCACCTCCTCGGCCTCGAGCTCCCGCACGGCCCGGTGGTGGCGCTCCACCGCGACGGTGAGCTCCTCGGCGTGGGCCTGGATCAGATCCCGCTGGCGTTCGTTCGACTCGAGCTCGCGGTGCAGTCGCGCCAGCTGCTCGGCGGCCCCCGTGATGAGGGCATCGGATTCGTTGATGGTGCGGGTCGCGGCGGCGAGGTCATCGCGCCGACGGGTCAGGTCTCCGCGGGCTCTGTGCATCTCGCCAGCCGCACGTTGGATGTCGGCGTCGAGCGTCTCCACCCACCGCTCGGCGTTCTCGGCCGCCGCGGCCGTGAGCAGCGCGGACGGCTGCGGGTCGCAGCCGCCGGCGAACGCGGCCGGCCCGGCGACGTCCCCGTCGGTGGTGACGAACGTCAGCTCCGCGTGGACCTGGTGCAGGGCGACGGCGCGTTCCCAGTCCCCCACCACGAACGTGCCGGCCAGGGCACGCTGCAGTGCGGCCAGGATGCCGTCCGGGTCGGGCCCGTTGGGAGCCAGCAGGTCCCCCACGGGGCGGCTGCCGGCGGGCGCGTCCGCGACGGCCGGCGCCTCGCCGGCGCGGGCGGGCAGCACCACGGCACGACCGCTGCGGCTGCCCCGCAGGTGGGCCACGGCCCTGCCGGCGTGGAGGGTGGAGCGGGCCACCACGGCCTCGCCCAGCGGGCCCAACGCCGCCGCGACCGCTCCCTCACCACCGGGTCGGATGCGCACGTGGTCGGCCAGTCGCCCCAGTACGCCGTCGAGTTCGGATCCCAGCAGCGCCGCCGCCCCGTCGGGTGCCTCAGTGGAGACGGCCCGCAGCGCCTGGGCACGGGCCGCGTGCGAGGCCCGTTCCCGCTCGAGCTCGTGCAGACGAGCCACCGCCGCCTCCAGGGCCACCTCGGCTGCGGCCACCGCTGCCTCGGCACGTTCCAGCGCGTCGGCGTGCCGCCCCTCGGCGGCGTCGAGGCGACGGATCCTGTCCTGGACTGCCTCGACCTCCCTGCGCAGGCCCGCCGCGCGCGCGTCCAGGTCGGCCAGCTGCGCGTTGAGCCGCTCGGACTCTGCCGCGGCCGCGGCAGCGGCCTGCCGGTGCGAGCGGATCTCGCCCTCCCACCGCACGTACCGCTCGTGGGCTTCGGCGCGCTCGTGCGCGGCCGCGGCCGCGGCCCGCTCGCGTTCGCGCGCAGCTCGTCGGGCGGGCGTCCGGCCAGCGGT
>DASZZX010000199.1:0-20345 GCA_036260415.1 Nitriliruptorales bacterium | reverse complement strand
GCCACCGGACGCCGACCTGGTCCTCATCGACGGTCCGTTGCGAGAGCGTCAGGACGTGCCACGGGCCGTCGGCTACGTCAAGACCCACCACGTCGCCTACCTGTCGCCGGACGCGCACGGGGTCGTCGCCGCGCTGGCGGCCAGGGAGCGTTCACCGCTGTTCGTGACGCAGACGTCGTGGAGCCGTTACAGCTGGTACCTGCGACTGCCGGGCGGCAGCGGTCACCCCTGGGCGGGGGTGGTGCGGTGCGAGGCCTCGGCCGACCTGGAGGTGGCGCAGGTCCGCGTCCTCGCCGACCTCACGTGCGTCACACTGCCGCGCTTCGCCTCCGCACCCCACAAGGACGCGCGCGCCCCGCAGAACCTCTACCCGATCGCCGCGCTCGAACGCGAGCTGCGCCGACGGCTGGGTGACGTGGCGCACCTGGAACGCCAGCTGCGCATCGCCGCCAGCGCGAGCTGACGCCCGAAGGTGCGCTGGAACGCGGTGTGGTCGCGGCCGCCGACCGTGGCCAGCCCGAGGCCTGGTCCCGAGTCGCCCGGCGATGGAGCGCCTGGTGGCCCGCCGGCGTCGTCGGGCGGGCGCTCATGCGGGCCGCAGGCGGTCACCGAGTGGCAGGCATGTCGCCGCAGGCGGTCACCGTGTCGCGGGTATCGCTCCGTACGGATCCTGGGCAAGCGTCGCAGCGGCGGTCGGGGAGTCACCACGGGTCGGATCACGCGTCGTCGTTCTCGGGCTCCTCGCCGGCGGCCCGACCGAGTAGCTCGTACACCTCCGAGGAGCGGTAGCGGCGGTGGCCTCCGAGTGTCCGCACCGGTGTCAGGTGGCCGGCCTCCGCCCAACGCGTGACCGTCTTCGGGTTGACCCCGAAGAGCCGTGCGACCTGTCCTGGCGTGAGGAGTTCCTCGTCCTCGTTGCGGTGCTGCGGCACGTGCGCTCCGATCCGGTGTTCGACTGCGATCCGACCCTCACAGGGTGGGTCGGGGCGAGACGTCATGGGATGCCCGCTTCGTGCCATCTCTTCCCACCCGCTTCTGACCATCTCGCCCTACCCAAACGGAGGCCAGGGGCTGAGCACTCCTGGTCATGCGCGCGTCGGACAGCCCGCCGCGACGCGCGGCGCGGTCCGGGATCGCGACGTCAGGCCGACCGCGTGATCAGTTGGAGGGCTGGCGGCCGCGCAGGTGCTGCCAGCGGCCGTGCGCGGCCTCGTACCCGGCAGCGGCCATCGTCGCGTCGCCGCGGTCCAAGGCGTCGATAGCGGTCCACAGGTCCTGGCACGTGGTGTCGGTCACCAGATCCGGCGCGGGGATGAGCTCGGCCAGTCCGCCGTAGTCGAGTTCGAGCAGGCTGTCGTCGTGGAAGTCGGCCAGCCGATTCAGCAGATCGGTGATCAGGCCGACGATGCCGTCCGCGTCCTGGAGGGTCGCCTCCACGACCCCGATCACGCGGTCGAGACGGTTCAGCGCCGCCGCGGTGGTCGTGAGATACGTCAGCCGCGGCCCGCTGCCCTCGGGGTGGGCCATGAGGTGACGCTCCCGCGGGTCGAAGGCGACGAACCAGTGGAGCGGCACCTCCCAGCTGACCGCCTGGATGTGAGGAGGTCGATCCAGCCGCTCGAGCGCAAGGACGGCGGCACGCGCCTCGTCGTGGGACACGAACGCGTCGACGGCCGTCTCGGGGACCGTCTCGCGGAAAGCCAGCAGCGCGGCCGCCTGCCGCTCGGCGATCTGCAGCGGGCAGACGTACACGCGTTGCGCCACCCTGCGCACCAGCGCGAGCTCCGACCTGATGGGTACGCGCCGTGTGAGCAGTCGGGAGGCGGCCACGCGTGATTCGGCGTGCAGCGCGGCCCGGACCGTGAGGCCGTCCCCTCGAGCGACGTAGCGGCTCCAGCGTCGCCGGTCGGCGGTGGGGAACGCCTCCAGCGGCTCGAACAGCCGCAGGAACGCGCACGGCACCATCGGCGTGGCACGTGAGCGGACCCGGGGCGGACCGCGGCACGTGCAGCGGCGCAGCCTAGTAGCGTCGGCGGCAGCGTCAGCGCGACCACGGGTCGCCGCGAGGAGGGACCGTGGAAGGGCCGTTCTCGCTGCTGCGGGGCCACGAGCAGGTCCTGTACACCTCGGACGATGCCTCGGGCCTGCGCTGCATCATCGCGATCCACTCGACCGCGCTGGGGCCGTCGCTGGGTGGCACGCGCTTCTACCCGTACCGCGACGAGCGTGCGGCGCTGATCGACGTGCTGCGCCTCAGCCACGCGATGACGTACAAGGCGGCGTGCGCAGGGCTCATGCTCGGCGGTGGCAAGGCGGCCATCATCGGCGACCCCGACACCGACAAGAGCGAAGCCCTGCTGCGCGCCTACGGCCGCGCCGTGGACAGCCTCGGCGGGCGCTACATCACCGCCTGCGACGTCGGGACCTACCCGCGCGACATGACCGTCGTGGCCCAGGAGACCCGCTGGGTCACCGGCATGGACCCCGAGCACGGCGGCTCCGGCGACAGCGGCGTCACCACCGCGTTCGGCGTCTTCGTCGGCGTGAAGGCGGTGGCCGAACACCTGTGGGGCAGCGACAGCCTGGAGGGCCGTCACGTCTCGGTCCAGGGCCTCGGAAAGGTCGGGGCGCGACTCGCCGAGCACCTGGCGGAGGCCGGTGCGAAGCTCACCGTCACCGACGTCGATCCCGAGGCGCTGGACCGCACCGCCACCCGGCTGGGCGCGGAGGTGGTCACTCCCGACGAGATCCTGGACGTCGACGCCGACGTGTTCTCACCCAACGCGCTCGGCGCGGTCCTCACCGAGGCGACCATCCCCCGGCTCGAGGTCGCCGCCATCTGCGGCGGCGCCAACAACCAGTTGGGCGCGGTGGAGGACGCTGCTCGTTGCCAGGAGCGCGGCATCCTGTACGCCCCCGACTACGTGGTGAACGCCGGGGGGATGATCCAGGTCTCGGACGAGCTCACCCCAGGCGGCTACTCGCACGCGCGGACGCTGCGCAAGGCCGAGCACATCGGGGTGACACTGCGCGAGATCTTCGCGCTGGCACGCGAGCAGAGCGTCACGACGGAGCTGGCCGCCGAGCGGGTCGCCGAACGGCGCATCGCCGCGATCGGACGGTTGCGGGGCTTCTACCTGCGGGAGCCGTCCCGCCGCCGCTGATCCGCGTGCGGTCGCGGGCGGCCCGTGATCTCGACGCCCTCGCCGGGCCGGACCTCGCCGACCACCCAGGCGGGGACCCCGCGGTGGTCGAGCAAGGCCACCGCGTCGTCGGCCTGCGCGGGATGGACCACGGCCACCATGCCGACCCCGAGGTTGAAGGTGCGCCACAGGTCGTCGTCGGGGACCGGCCCGAGGGTGCGCAACAACTCGAACACCGCCGGGACCCGCCATGTGGCAGCGTCGACGATGGCACGCAGCCCGTCGGGTAGGACGCGTGGCAGGTTGCCGGGAAGGCCCCCACCGGTCACGTGGCAGAACACACGCACGTCGACGTGGTCGGCCAGCGCCAGACAGTCGCGCGCGTAGATGCGGGTCGGGGTCAGCAGCACGTCGCCCAGCGGGCGCCCGAGCCCGTACGACTCGTCGAGGTCCGAGTCCTCGACCAGCCGGCGCACCAGGCTGAACCCGTTGGCGTGCACACCGCTCGAGGCCATGCCGACCAGCACGTCACCGTCGCGCACGCGCTCGGGGCCGAGCATGGCACGACGCTCGACCACGCCCACGCCGAAGCCGGCCAGGTCGAACCCGTCGGGAGGCAGCACACCCGGGTGCTCGGCGGTCTCCCCAGCCACCAGCGCGCAACCGGCGAGGCGGCAGCCCTCCACCACCCCGGCGACCAGCCGCCGGACACGCGCGGGATCGACCCGACCGACCGCGAGGTAGTCGTTGAGGAAGAGCGGCTCCGCGCCGGTGACGACGAGGTCGTCCACCACCATCGCGACCAAGTCCTGGCCGACGGTCTCCAAGACGTCGCGCTGGCGGGCGATCTCGACCTTGGTGCCCACCCCATCCGTGCTGCTGACCAGCACGGGCTCCTCGAAGCGTGACGGGTCGAAGGCGAACAGTCCGGCGAACCCGCCGATGCCACCGAGCACCTCCGGACGGCGGGCCCGCTCGAGCAGCAGGGAGATCTCGCCGACCGCGCGCTCGGCGGCCTCCAGGTCCACGCCGGCGTCGGCGTAGGTCAGAGGAGGGCGCTCGCTCATGCTGGTCCCCGTGACGGTCTGCGGCGTCCTCCCACGTCCCCTCCGGCGTGCGCGAACGGTCGGGATCGTGCGTCCTTCCGCCAGGATGCCGGCGAAGGTGCGCACGATCCAGCTCGGAGGCCCGCCACTGCTCGGATCGTGCGTCCTTCCGCTGAGATGCCAGCGCAACCCACGCACGAAGAGGGGTGGTGGGACATCCCGTCCGGCAGGGTCAACTTGACCTTGGAGTTGACTCCAGGGTTTATCCTGTAGGCATGTCGGGAGAGATGACGGTCTCGGAGCTGGCGCAACGCGCCGGCACGACCGCGGACACCATCCGCTACTACGAGCGCATCGGGCTGCTGCCGGAGGCCGACCGCAGCCCGGCAGGCTATCGCCTGTTCACCGAGGAGGACACCCGGCGGGTCGCATTCGTCAAGCGCGCGCAGCGGTTCGGGCTCCAGCTGGACGAGATCCGCCAGCTGCTCGACATCCGCGAGCGCGGGCTGTGCCCCTGCGGGCACGCCCGCGACCTCCTGACCGAGAAGCTGATCGCGATCGACGAGCAGATCGAGGCCCTCGCCCGACTGCGCGACGACATCCGAGTCATCATCGACGACGGCGAGGTCGCAGGAGGCCAGGGCTGCTGGCCCTGCGGCCCTCAGCTCGTCCAGATCCGACCCGGAGTGAGGAGACGACCATGACCACCGCCTGTGCCTGTGGCTGTAGCACCCTGACCGCCATCACCAACGCCGGCGAGCCGTGCAACTGCGGCTGCGAGTGCTGCGCGGCCAAGCCGTCCACCCGCGAGGAGGAGATCGCCGAGCTGCGCTCACTGCGCGATGCCGCCGAGCAGCGGCTGGCGGAGCTCGACGCCAGCTGACCCACCGGCCACACTGCCCCGACGGGGGCGTCCCCGCGCGCCGCCGCTGGAGGACCCGCCGTGCCGGTGGCCATCCGCCTCCTCGACGAGCGACACGTCGAGGAGGCTTTCGCGTTGCGTTCGCAGTCGTTCTCGACCACCCGCGAGTCGTTCGACCCGCAGCGCCCGCACCACGACGCCGAACGCGACCGGCTGCTGGGTGCCTTCGACGGCGGGCGCATGGTCGGCACCGCCACGGTCCACGGCATGGGCCAGTACTTCGGTGGCCGGTCGGTCCCGATGGGCGCCGTCGCTGGGGTCGCCATCGCCCCCGACGCGCGCGGCCAGGGCGTAGGTCGTGAGCTGATGCACGCCGCGATCGCGGCGCTACGGCAGACGCAGCGGCCGATCTCCACGCTGTACCCGGCCACCACGGTCTTCTACCGCGCGTTGGGCTGGGAGATCGCCGGGACGTGGACCACCCGGCGCGTCCCGACGCGCACGCTCGCCCGGCTGCCACCTCCGGCGGCACCGCCGGCTCTCCGCCCTGCCGACGGCAGCCAGGTGTCGCGGCTGCGCGCCTGCTACGACCGCGTGGCACGGACCCGCAACGGCTGGCTCGACCGCGACCCCACCTACTGGGCGCGGCTGCGATGGGACCTGGGCCGCGAGGGGGGCCCACACCGCCAGCAGTACGTCGCGGAGCGTGACGGTGAGGTCGTGGCCTACCTGCGCTACCGCCACGTCGAGGAGGACCCCCGCTTCTACGGCCTGCACGTCGACGACCTCGTGAGCGACGACCACGACGCCACGCTGGCGCTGCTGCGGTTGCTGGCCGGCAACCGCAGCGTCACGGACCAGGTCAAGGTGAAGGGCGCGCCCCACGACCCGTTGACGCTGCTGCTGCCCGAGCAGGACCTGCGCACCGACGACGAGTGGCGCTGGATGACCCGCCTGATCGACGCAGCCGGCGCGGTGGCCGCCCGCGGCTACCTCGACGGGGTGACCTGCCGCGTGGAGCTGGAGGTGGACGACCCGCTGATCAGCACCAACGCCGGCCGGCGGGTGCTGGAGGTCGAGGGGGGCGAGGGCCGGCTCGTGGCCGGAGGAGCGGGCACGACACGGATGGGGATCAACGCGCTCTCCAGCTTGTACACCGGCTGGGCGAGCCCCTGGACGCTGGCCGACCTGGGCATGGTGACGTGCGCCGCGCCGCGCGAGCTGGCGGTGCTCGCGGGCGCGTTCGCCGGCCCCCCGCCGTGGACACCGGACTTCTTCTGAGGTGCACGGTCTGGGCCGGGTGGAGGGCCATCACGCTCGGGGTGCCTCAGGGTGACGTGCTCGCGGCCTCACGGCGCCGCGTACCGTTCGGCGACCAGCTCCCAGTGACCCTCGTAGTCTCGGACCAGACCGAGGTGATCGACCTCCAAGCGCGCGGTGAAATCGCCCGACCGGTAGCGGTACGTGCGCTCGTCGAGCCGCTCGTAGCGCTGGTGCAGCGGTCGCAGCTCGAGCGACGGGGCCTGCAGCCACGCGGCGGTGAGCTCTCGCTCCCCGCCGACGGCGAGGTCCAGCCGGTTGATCGGCAGCGTGTTGGTGGCGGGCGTGAACCCCAGGTCGACGTCGACGCAGCCGTCCAGCTGGGGCACCGACGCCCGGTCGCGCCACCAGCTGCCGCCCTCCATGGCCAGGAGCAGCCCGTCCGCGTCGACGACCCGCACCGCGACCTCGCGCGTGAACCAGCGTGCGTCGGTGAGCACGGCGTAGCGCACCTCGACGGGCACCCCATCCGCGGCCAGGAGCGCGGTCCCGGCCAGGCGGAAGCCGCTGTCCACGCGTTCGAGCACGCACCGCTCCAGCGCACCCGACAACCGGTCCCGCCACAGCACCGTGGCCAGCCGCCCCTCCACGCTCCCTCCTGTCGCCGGCCGGTAGCGTGTCACGCCACGATGGCTGCGGGGAGCACATGCCTGAACTGGTGGACGCCACCACTGACCTCCTCCAACAGCTGATCCGCAACCGCTGCGTCAATGACGGTGCGGTGGAGTCGGGCCACGAGCACCGCAATGCCGATCTGCTCCACTCCCACCTGGAGGGTCCCGGCCTCGACCTGCAGACCTACGAGCCGCAGCCGGGTCGGCGCAGCCTGGTCGCCCGGATCGAGGGCAGCGATCCGGGGGCGCCGTCGCTCATGCTGATGGGCCACACCGACGTGGTACCGGCCAACCCCGACCGTTGGCGGCGCGACCCGTTCGGCGGCGAGTTGGTGGACGGGGTGGTGTGGGGCCGCGGCGCGGTGGACATGCTCAACCTCACCGCGTCGATGGCCGTGGCCGTCCGCCACCTGGCCGACACGGGCTTCACGCCCCGCGGCACGCTGGTGTACCTGGCGGTCGCCGACGAGGAGGCGGGCGGAACCCACGGGGCGCAGTGGCTCGCCGAACAGCACCCGGACGCCATGCGCACCGACTACGTGGTCACCGAGTTCGGCGGTACGCGGCTGGCCCTGAACGACGACGGCGCTCCCAAGCTGCCCGTGGCGGTGGCCGAGAAGGGCGCGTTCTGGGGCACGATCCGGGTCAAGGGTGTCCCTGGACACGGATCGATGCCGCTGCGCAGCGACAACGCGCTCGTCACCGGCGCCGAGGTCGTGCGCCGGCTGGCCGCGTACCGGCCGCCCGCACAGGTGGACGAGGTGTGGCGGCGCTTCGTGGAGGGGCTGGAGCTGCCCGCCGGGCTGGCTGCGACCCTGCAGCACCCCCGCGAGCTCGACGCGCTCGTGGACGACCTCGACGACCTCGGCATGGCCCGGTTCGTGCACGCCTGCACCCACACCACGCTGGCCCCGACCGTGATGCAGGCTGGCGTCAAGACCAACGTGATCCCCGACACCGCCGAGATCGACTTCGACATCCGGGGGCTGCCGGGGCTGGAACGCGGTGGCGTGCTGGCGCTGATCGAGGACGCACTCGACGACCTGGCCGACCGTATCGAGGTCGAGGTCCGTCACGCGGACCCGGCGAGCTCGTCCCCGATCGACACCCCCCTGTGGGCGGCACTGCAGCGGCACGCTCAGCAGCTGATCCCGGGGGCCCGCAACATCCCCTGCATCCTGCCGGGCGCCACCGACTCGCGCTTCCTGCGGCGTCTGGGCGCCACCTGCTACGGGTACGGGGCGTACTCGGGGGCCGTGTCGTTCGGCGAGTTCATGCGCATGTTCCACGGCGACGACGAACGCATCGACCAGGAGTCGCTGCGCCTGTCCACCGAGCTGTGGATGGCGCTTGCTCGCGACCTGCTGGACTGAGCGGCTCGTGGACGACCGCGACCTCACCGTCCTGGTCGGGGCAGGTCTCTCCGGTCTCGGTGCCGGCTTCGTGGCCGCCCCAGCGCTGGTCGGCCGTGTGTGGCTCGGTGAGGAGGTGCGTCACACGGGGGTGCAGGTGGCGCTGCGCGGGCTCGGCGCCCGCGACCTCGCCCTCGGGCTCGGCATCCTGATGGCACACCGGCGGGGCGCGCCGGTCCGCGGATGGCTGGAGGCGACCGCGCTGGCCGCGGCGGCGGACGCCGCCACCACGCTGCTCGCCTGGCACCGGCTGCCGTGGGGCGGGCGGCTGGCGGGGACGCTGCCGTCCGCGGCCTCGGCCGCCGTCACAGCCAGTCTCGCCTGGCGGGCAGGACGCCGCCAGGTCTGATGCGGCCGGTCGGCCCCGAACGCTGCTGTACGACCTCAGCGCCTCCACGACCTCAGCGCCGCGGTCAGTCCTCGTCGTGCGTCTCGGTCCCGGTCGCCCCACACGTGCACACGAACGGCCCGGCGGGCGGCTCGGGACAGCCCCTGGTGTACTTCACCTTGGCCCCGCACTCGCACAGGAACTTCTGCCCCGTCTGGACACCCACCGGTTCCTCCTCACACGTGGGGGTAGGTGTGACCGGTCGCTTCGGCCAGCGGGCGCATCTCGCACCCACAGACGCAGCGCGGCTGGTGGCGCCACTCGCGGGGACAATCCTTGGTGTAGACGATCTCCGCCCCGCACTCGCAGTCGAAGCGCTGGTCCTTGCGCGCGCCCATCTCCGCTCCCGACTCGCCCGCACCACGAGGCTACGCCACGGCGGCTGCACCACCGGTCCGCCCGGCCCTGCGTCAGGCCGCACGTGGGCAGCGTGCCCTCCCGGTCCCCGCCGGTAGCCGATGGTGTCCCCCTACCGGAGAGTCAGGAGGTAGCGACGTCAGCCTCGCACTCGGCGCGCAACGGTCCCGGCACCGTCACCGCGGGGACGGTGCCAAGGCCTCCAGGTCGAGAGCGACCTGCCCCATCCCGACCTGCTCGCACGGCACCGGGATCGGGTACTCACCCGTGAAACAGGCCGTGCACAGCGTCGGCCGGCTGTTCGGCGTCGATCCGATCAGCCCGTCCAGCGACAGGTAGTGCAGCGAGTCGGCACCGACGAAGTCGCGGATCTGCTCGACCGCGAGGCCAGCGCCGATCAGCTCGGCTGGGGTGGCCATGTCGATGCCGTAGTAGCAGGGGTGGGTGATGGGTGGCGATGTGATCCGCAGGTGCACCTCGAGGGCACCAGCCTCCCGCAGCATCCGAACCAGCTCACGTGAGGTGTTGCCGCGGACGATCGAGTCGTCCACCACCACCAGTCGCTTGCCCACGATCACCGACCGCAGCGGGTTGAGCTTGAGGCGGATCCCGAGCTGGCGCAGCGACTGTGACGGCTGAATGAACGTGCGGCCGACGTAGCGGTTCTTGACCAGCCCCTCCGCGTACGGCAGGCCCGACGCCTCGGCGTAACCGGCAGCCGCCGCGGTGCCCGAGTCGGGGACGGGGATGACGAGATCGGCGTCGACCGGGGCTTCGCTGGCGAGTCGGCGGCCCATCTCGCGTCGCACGGCGTAGACGCTGGTGCCACCCTGACGGTGGTCGGGACGTGCGAGGTAGACCCACTCGAACAGGCAGAAGCGCTGCTGGGCGTCGGCGAACCTGCGCGACCGCAGCCCGTCACGGTCGATGGTGACGACCTCGCCGGGTTCGACCTCGCGCAGTTCGTGCGCGCCCACGATGTCCAACGCGGCGCTCTCGGAAGCGATGACGTAGCCGCCCGGCAGGCGACCCAGCACCAGGGGGCGGACCCCCCACGGGTCGCGCACGGCGTGGATCGCCTGCTCGTCCATGATCACCAGCGAGTAGGCACCCTCCAGCCTGGGCATGGTGCGGACGATCGCCTCCTCCAGCGAGACGTCCTCGCTGGCCGCCAGGAGCGACGCCATCAGCCCGCTGTCGTTGACGGCCGTCGGTGACCGGTGCGGGTCCGGCTGGCCGACCGGGGGCCCGTTCGAGCCGAGCATGCGGGCGACGTCGGCGGTGTTGCAGAGGTTGCCGTTGTGCGCCAGCGCGAGCTGTCCGCCGCGGGGGGTCTCGCGGTACTGCGGCTGCGCGTTGGCCCAGGACGACGATCCGGTGGTGGAGTAGCGGACGTGTCCGATGGCCAGGTGGCCCTCCAGCGCCACGAGGTTCGATTCGTTGAACACCTGGTGCACCAAGCCCATGTCCTTGGCGACCGTGATGTGGCGCCCGTCCGAGACGGCCATCCCGGCGGATTCCTGACCGCGGTGCTGCAACGCGTACAGGCCGTAGTAGGTCAGCTTGGCGACGTCCTCGCCGGGCGCGTACACGCCGAAGACCCCGCACTCCTCGCGGGGTCCCTCCGCCAGCCTGGCCGGATCGACGGTGGCGTCGGCGGGGACCAGCGGGAGGTGACGAACCGGCGGTGGGAGCGCCACAGCGACTCCTGGTGGGGGAACGCCGCAGTGTACGGGCGCGGCCGGTCGGCCACGAGGAGGCGCCCTGCGACCGCCGCCCTCAGCCGCCGATGTAGGACATCTCCACCTTCGGCAGTTCATCGCACGCGGTGGAGCGCAGCTCCGAGTAGCGGTCGCCACGTCGCTGCCACACGTCGCGTAGCAGCCGTGCCAGCCGCGCGTCGTCGGCCCCGGAGCGCAGCAGGGCGCGTACGTCGGTGCCGCGCGCGGCGAACAGGCACGTGTACAGCTCGCCGACCGGCGACAGCCGGGCGCGCGTGCAGTCGCCGCAGAACGGCTCCGTGACGGAGGCGATGACGCCGAACTCCCCGCCGCCGTCGAGGAAGCGGTAACGGCGGGCGACCTCGCCGCGATAGGCCGGCTCGACCGCCGCCACCGGGAAGACCGTGTCGATGCTGCGAACGATCTCGGCGCCGGGGACCACCGCGTCCAGCCGCCAGCCGTTGGTGGAGCCGACGTCCATGTACTCGATGAAACGCACCGTCAGCCCGTGCACCCGCGCGTAGGCGACCAGGTCGATCAACCCATCGTCGTTGACCCCGCGCTGGACCACCGCGTTGAGCTTGATCGGTGCGAGGCCCGCCGCGCGTGCCGCGGCGATGCCGTCCAGGACAGCCTGGACGGGTAGGTCCACGTCGCTCGTGCGGCGGAAGGTCGTGTCGTCCACCGTGTCGAGGCTGACCGTGACGCGCCGCAGACCGGCCGCGGCCAGCGCGGCGGCCTTGCGGGTCAGCAGCGCCCCGTTGGTCGTGAGCGCGAGATCCTCGATGCCCTCGGTGGCCGCCAGCATCCCGACCAGACGCTCGACGTCACGGCGGACCAGCGGCTCCCCCCCGGTGATCCGCACCTTGCGCACACCCAGGCCGGCGGCGACCCGCGCCACCCGGGCGATCTCCTCGAAGGTCAGCAGGTCGTCGCGGTCCACGAACGCGAAGTCGGCGCCGAACACCTCCCGGGGCATGCAGTAGGTGCAGCGGAAGTTGCAGCGGTCGGTGACGGAGACGCGGAGGTCCCGCAGGGGGCGCTGCAGTCGGTCGACGACGGTCACCGGTCTCGCTCGGTCGCAGAACCTGGCAGACACCACAGGGTACGTCGTCGTCGCCCCACGGCGGACCGGCATCGACCGGCGCCACGTTCCAGCGTGCCCGGCAGACCGCACACCACCGCGCTGCACCGCCGCGACCCCCCCGCAGCGCGCGCTGTCCGCACGTCGGCCTCCCTGCCCGGTGGTGACAACTCCCGCCACGGGCTGCGTCGCCCCACTTCGGCTACCCCAACCGCTTGCGGTGGCATATATTGGAGTGGACGCTCCAACTTCTGCCCACCGGAGGACAGCCAGTGAGCCAGCAGCCCGACGTCAGCTACCAGCGCGCGCGAGAGATCGGTGAGGCCGCACGGCAGGCCGAGTGGGACAAGCCGAGCTTCGGCAAGGAGCTGTTCCTCGGCAACCTGCGGCTCGATCTGATCCACCCACACCCCCGCCCGGACCCGGAGGACGCCGAGAAGGGCGAGAAGTTCCTCCGCGAGCTCGAGGACTTCCTGCGCGACCACGTCGATCCCCTGCAGATCGAACGTGACGCGGAGATCCCCCAGGATGTGATCCGGGGACTGATCGACCTCGGTGCGCTCGGTATGAAGATCGATGAGCGCTACGGCGGCCTCGGTCTGTCGCAGCTCTACTACTGCCGGGCGCTGGAGCTGGCCGGCACGTGCCACGCGTCGCTGGCCACGCTGCTGTCGGCGCACCAGTCCATCGGCGTACCCCAGCCGCTGAAGCTGTTCGGCACGGAGGAGCAGAAGCAGCGGTGGTTGCCGCGCTGCACCCGCGAGGTCAGCGCCTTCCTCCTAACCGAGCCGGACGTGGGCAGCGACCCGGCGCGCATGGGGGCGACCGCGACCCCGACCGAGGACGGCACCGCGTACCGCCTCAACGGCGTCAAGCTGTGGACCACCAACGGGGTGATCGCCGACCTGCTGGTCGTCATGGCGCGCGTCCCCAGGGAGGGTGGCCGCGACGGGGATGGCAAGCGGCGCGGCGGGATCAGCGTGTTCGTGGTCGAGATGGACACGCCGGGCATCACCGTCGAGCACCGCAACAGCTTCATGGGACTGCGCGGGATCGAGAACGGCGTCACCCGGTTCGAGGACGTCGTCGTGCCGCGCGAGAACCTCATCGGGCAGGAGGGCATGGGGCTCAAGATCGCGCTGAGCACCCTCAACGTGGGACGCTTGTCGCTGCCGGCCATCTGCGCCGGCGCGACCAAGTGGTCGATGAAGATCGCTCGCGAGTGGGCCAACGAGCGCGTCCAGTGGGGCATGCCGATCGGGCGGCACGAAGCGGTGGCCGACCACATCGCGTTCATCGCCGGCACAGCGTTCGCCCTCGAGGCGGTCACCGAGCTGTCGAGCCTGCTGGCGGACGGAGGGCAGAGGGACATCCGCATCGAGGCCGCCATCGCCAAGCTGTACGGGTCGGAGATGGCCTGGCAGGCCGCCGACCGTCTGGTCCAGGTCCGTGGGGGCCGGGGCTACGAGACCGCCGCATCGCTGAAGGCGCGCGGCGAGCGCCCGGTGCCGGCGGAGCAGGCGCTGCGCGATCTGCGCATCAACCGCATCTTCGAGGGTTCCTCCGAGATCATGCGGCTCCTGATCGCGCGCGAGGCGGTCGACCAGCACCTGCAGGTGGCCGGCGGGATCATCCAGCCGGACACCGACCTGTCCGAGAAGGCCAAGGTCGCTCTGGACGCCGCCCGCTTCTACTCGCGGTGGCTGCCGAGCCTGGCGGTCGGACAGGGGCAGAACCCCAACGCCTACGCTGAGTTCGGGCCGTTGGCCGAGCACCTGCGCTTCGCGGAGCGCAGCGCCCGCAAGTTGGCGCGCTCGACGTTCTACGCGATGTCGCGCTGGCAGGCCAAGTTGGAGAAGAAGCAGGTGTTCCTGGGGCGCATCGTGGACATCGGCTGCGAGCTGTTCGCGATCGCCGCGGCCTGCGTGCGTGCCCAGATGCTGGCCGGAGATGACGTCGCAGGGGGCGAGCGCGGGCGTGGCGCCCAGGAGCTCGCCGACCTGTTCAGCCGCCAGGCGCGCCGCCGGGTGGAACGGGGGTTCCACGAGCTGTGGCACAACGAGGACGAGGTCAACTACCGCGCGGCCCAACGGGTCCTCGACGGCCGCTACCGCTGGGCCGAGTCCGGGATCGTCGACCCCTCCGGGGAGGGCCCGATGCTCGGCGAGCCCGAGCCGACGGGCGGTCGGAGCGTTCACCGCAAGCTGTCCGAGATGGCCGACACCACGGGGCTGCCCGAGGCGTCGCTGCGCGCCGGCGCCAGCGGCTGACGCGGGCGGGTCGACGAGCTCTCCCCTCGCCGACGGGCCTACCCTCGAGCTTGCTGTCCGGGAGAACCAGGTGACCGAGGATCGCGAGCGGGCGCTGCAACGCCCCGCGGACGAGCGCTACCGCAAGGTCTTCGACGAGGCGCCGATCGGGATGAGCGTGGTCGGCACCGACCTACGCTTCGTCGAGGCGAACCCTGCGTACCGCCGCATCGTCGGGTACACGCTCGAGGAGCTGCAGGGGCTCACCTTCGCGGACATCACCCACCCCGATGACGTCGAGGTGGGCGTGCGCCTCGCACGCCAGCTGTTTCGTGGCGAGATCGACAACTACCGCGTCGAGAAGCGCTACCTGCGGCGGGACGGCGGGGTGGTGTGGGTCGACCTGGCCGTGTTCCGCCTCCCCGACCCGACGGGAGGCCAACTCGCCATCGGGATGATCCAGGACATCAGTGAGCGCAAGCGGTCGGAACAGGAGCTGGAGCGCACCAACGCCGAGCTGAAGCGGGCCTACGAGCGGCTGCGTCGGCGCGCAGAGATGGACGCGCTGCTCGCACAGGTGGCGCGCGCCGTCGCGTCCGCCGGCACGGTCGAGGACGCCTTCGCCGGGTTCGTGGACGTCGTGCAGGACGTGGTGCCGTTCGACCGGGCGAGCTTCTGGGCGGTCGAGGACAACCGGGCGTTCCGCGTCCTGGCGGTTGCGGGTACGGAGCACGAGCGCCTGCCGCTCGGCCACCTCCAGCCCGTGACCGACCCGGAGATGTGGGCGGCCTTCGAGGGCCGGCGCGCCTACGCGGTGGCGGATCTGGAGCAGGGCGGCGGGGGCGAGGCCGCGCCACGTTTCCTGGAGGCAGGGTTCCGCTCTTTGGTGGCGGTGCCGGTTGTGGCGACCAGCGGGGCGTCCGGCGTGGTGACCTTCTTCTGGTCACGCCCCCGCGGGTACGACCGCGACGACGTCCCGCTCCTGCAGGCTCTGGTGCACGAGTGTGCCGCCGGGTTCCACACCGTCCTGCTGCTGGACCGCGAACGCGACGTCGCGGAGCGGCTGCGCGAACTCGACCGGCTGAAGAACGACTTCGTCGCCATCGTCGTGCACGACATGCGCGCCCCGATGGCGGTTGTGACCGGCTACGCCGACCTGCTGATGGGCGAGTGGAAGCGCCTGTCCGACGGGGAGAAGCTCGACCACCTCGGCCGGATCTCGCGCAACGTCCACTTGGTGTCGGAACGGATCCGTGAGATCCTCACGGTCGCCAGGATCGACTCGGGCGACATCCCGTGCGAGCTCGTGGAGCTCGACCTCGAGGTCGCCGTCCGGCAGGCGGTGGAGGAGGCCGCCCACGCCGTGCCCGACCGCCCGGTCGACGTCGTGATCGCCGACGGGGTCCCGACGGTGCGTGCCGACCCGGGTCACCTGCGCCGGGTGCTGCGCAACCTGCTGGCCAACGCGTTCAAGTTCTCCGAACCGGACACGCCGGTGCAGATCGTCGTGCAACCGGCCGGCGACCAGGTGCGGGTGTCGGTGGTCGACTGGGGCGTGGGCATCGACCCCGGCGACACCAACCGGCTGTTCCGCAAGTTCTCCCGGCTGCGTCCCGAGGCGTCGCCCGACGGGACGGGGCTCGGCCTGTACGTGTGCAAGGCGCTGGTGGAGGCGCAGGGTGGGGACATCACGGTCGCGAGCCTGCCGGGGGAGGGCGCGACGTTCACGTTCAGCCTGTCGGCGGCCTGACCCGGCGGATCGAGGCGCGGTGTGGCTCACCACGCCGCCTGCGGTCGAGGTGACGCCGGCGGCGTGCTTCGCCAGACTGTCCGAACGGCCCGTCCGCCACGCGTGGACGTCGCCGACAGTGGTCGGACCCTCCGTGGAGCAGCCGTGCGTCGTCCCGTCTCCGCCCTCGCTGTCGCGGCGGCGCTGCTCTCCGCGGCGCCGGCGGCGGCCGGTCCGGCGGAGCAGCTGGAGCAGGCGGAGAACGAGCTGGCGGGGGTGGCCGCGCGTCTGACCGAGGCGCGGGAGGCCTTCGCCGCCGCACGGGAACGGCTGCACGACCTGCAGTCGCGGCTCGCGGGGGTGGAGCACCAGCTCGCCGCCGCCGCCGCCTCCGAACAGGCCGCGCTCCGTCAGCACGACGCCGCGCTCGCCGACGCCACCGAGGCGGCGGCGCAGCTGCAGACGAGCCGCGGTCAGCTGTCCCAACGAGCCCGGGAGATATACCTGCGTGGGGTCACCGACCCGGCCAGCGCCGTGCTGTCGGCGCTCGGGGCCGGGGAGGGGGCCCATGAGGTGGCCGTCGCCACGACCGCGGCGCGCAGGCTGCTCGAACGCGACCAGCAGCTGGTCCACGATGCCGTCGCCGCTCAACGGCTGGCGGAGGCGGCCCGCGGGCGGGCGGACCAGGCGGCGCGGACCGCCGCCGCGCAGCGAGCGACCGCGGAGGCCCTCGTCCGCCAGCAGCGCGGGCTGGTAGCACAGGCGGAGCAGGTTCGAGCGGAGCAGGCGCGGGTGCTCGCCGACCTGCTCGCCGACCAGCGCGCGCAGCAGCAGCTGATCGAGGAGCTGCGACGGCGGCTGTTGTCGGTCGAGGCGGTGCTGCGCGACCCTCGGAGCGTGCCGTTCGATCAGCCGGCCCCCGACTGGGCGGGGAGCCTGCCGGCTGCTGGCCAGCGGTGGGCGGGCGCGGTGGACGCGGCTGCGGCCCGGGCTGGGCTCGACGGACGCTTCCTCGCCGCGCTGGTGTGGACCGAGTCGTCGTTCCGCCCCGACGTCATCTCACCCGCCGGCGCGATCGGCCTCACCCAGCTGATGCCCGCGACCGCAGCCGCCCTCGGGGTCGACCCTCACGATCCGATCGACAACCTCACAGGCGGTGCCCGCTACCTGCGTACCCTGCTGCAGCGCTACTGGGACCTGGAGCTGGGCCTGGCCGCCTACCACTCGGGCCCTGCGGACGTCGCGCCCGGCGGGCAGGTCGGGGTCGCATCGCAGCTGTACGTCCTGATCGTGCTCGAACGGTGGCAGCGCGTGACGGGTGCCAACAGCAGCTAGCCGGCGTCAGGGCACGCTGCGACCCCGAGGGAGCGCGGCAGCCCTCCCTCGACGGCGTCGCGCACGGCAGCGAGCGGCAGCTCGACGGCGCCCTGCACGATCAACGTCTGCCCGCCGACCTCGCCGGCACGCCGCGCCGGCACGCCGTGCGCGGCGCAGGTGGCCTCCAGGGCATCCGACCGGTCGGGCCGCACGCTCACCACCACGCGGGTCGGAGCCTCGCTGAACAGCATGTGGAGAGGCGCGATGCCGGGCTCGGGGACGTAACGCAGTCCGCGCCCCCCTGCCAGCGCGGACTCGGCCAGCGTGGCGAGCATGCCACCGCCGGAGACGTCGTGGGCGCTGCGCAGGACCCCCTGGCCCGCCAGCTCGGCGAGGGCGGCGTGCAGCCGCCGCTCGGAAGCGAGGTCCACGGGAGCCAGCCGCCCTGTCAGCGGCGCCCCGACGAGCCGCTGCAACTCACTTCCGGCCAGGCCCGGCCCGGTGGGGAGTCCCAGCTGGTACAGCAGGTCGCCGTCGCGGTCCACGCCGATGCCCACCGCGTGGTCCGCGTCCTCGATCACCCCGAGGACGCCGACCACGGGCGTCGGCGGGATCGCGCGCCCGGCCGTCTCGTTGTAGAAGCTCACGTTGCCGCCGGTGACCGGCGTGCCCAGCGCCGCGCACGCCTCGGCCAGGCCGGCGACCGCCTCGGCGAACTGCCACATCACCTCGGGACGTTCGGGATCACCAAAGTTGAGGCAGTTGGTCACCGCGAGCGGTCGTGCTCCCGCGCACGCCACGTTGCGGGCGGCCTCGGCGACGATCCGGCGAGTGCCCTCCCGGGGGTCGAGCTCGCACCAGCGGCCGTGACCGTCGGTGGCGCACGCCACCGCCCGCCGGCTGCCGGGCAGCCGCACCACGCCCGCGTCCCCGCCGGGGCCGGTCACCGTGCAGGCACCGACCAGCGCGTCGTACTGCTCCCACACCCACCGCTTGCTGGCCACGTTCGGGCTGGCGAGCAGGTCCAGCGCCACCACAGCGAGGTCGGCGTCCACGTGCAGCGCCTCGGTGTCGATCCGCACGTCGCGGTCCTGGTGGGCCGGGCGCGTGGCTGGCCGGTGGTAGACGGGACCGTCCTCAGCCAGCGAGCGGGCGGGGACGCGCGCGACCACGTGCCCGTCGCGGCGGACCTCCAAGAGGTCACCCTCGGTGACCTCGCCGAGGACCGACGCGGGGACCTCCCACCGGCGACAGACGGCGAGCACCGCATCGAGGTCACCCGGAGCCACCAGCGCGAGCATGCGCTCCTGCGACTCCGAGCACAGGATCTCCCACGACGCCATGGACGGTTCACGCAGGTGGACCCGGGACAAGTCGATGCGCATGCCGAGTCCGGCGCGCGAGGCCATCTCCGCGGTCGAGCAGGTGATGCCGGCGGCACCCATGTCCTGGATGGCCGAGACCAAGCCGCGCTCGTACAGCTCCAGGCAGCACTCGATGAGGAGCTTGCCGGCGAAGGGGTCGCCGACCTGCACGTTTGGCCGCCGGTCGGTGCTCTGCCCGTCGAAGGTGGCGGAGGCGAGCACGGACGCGCCGCCGATGCCGTCACGGCCGGTCGCCGACCCGACGAGCACGGCCAGGTCGCCGGCCCGGCGGGCGCGTGCCAGCCGTAGCCGGTCACGGCGCAGCACCCCGATGCACAGGACGTTGACCAGAGGGTTGGTGGCGTAGCCGTCGTCGAAGACGGTCTCGCCACCGATGTTGGGCACGCCCACGCAGTTGCCGTAGCCCCCCACGCCCCGCACCACGCCGTCCACCAGGTGGCGCTGCAGGGGATCGCCGGGTTCGCCGAACCGCAGCGGGTCCATGAGCGCCACTGGTCGGGCGCCCATGCTGAGGATGTCGCGGATGATGCCGCCGACCCCGGTCGCCGCGCCCTGGTAGGGCTCCACGAACGACGGGTGGTTGTGCGACTCGATCTTGAAGGTGACCGCCAGGCCGTCGCCGACGTCCACGACACCGGCGTTCTCGCCGGGGCCGACCAGCACGTGCGGCGCCTCGGTGGGCAGGGTGGCGAGGTGGATCCTGCTCGACTTGTACGAGCAGTGCTCGGACCACATCACCGAGTACATGCCCAGCTCCGAGGTGGAAGGTGTCCGCCCCAGGGTGGCCACGATGCGTGCGTATTCGTCGGAGGTGAGCCCGAGCTCGGCCGCCAGGCGCTCCGCCGCCGCGCGGTCGAGCGTCTCGTCCGGCGGCAGGTCGGGTGCCGGGCCGGGAACGCCGTGGGCGGTCTCGACGGTGGGAGGTTCGCGCATGCGAGCTCGCCAGGTCGGGTCGCGCGCAGCCTACGCCGGCACCGGCGAGGCCCGGACGGGGCGGGTGTTCAGGCACGGACCCGCTCGGCCAGGTGAGCCAGGACGCTGTCGAACAGTCTCCGGCCGTCCGTCCCCGCCGCGAGCATCGGGTCCACCGCATGTTCGGGGTGGGGCATCAGCCCGGCCACGTTGCCGCGGGCGTCCACGACGCCGGCGATGTCGCGCGCCGAGCCGTTGGGGTTGTGTCCGGGCGCGTAGCGGAGCAGCACGCGACCGTCCGCCTCCAGCCAGTCCAGCGTGGCGCGGTCGGCGTGGTAGCGGCCCTCACCGTGCTTGACCGGCAGCCGCAGCCGGCTGCCCACGGTCAACGCGGCGGTCCAGGCGCAGGACGCGGTCACGATCAGCTCCGCCTGGCGGCACACGAAGCGCAGGCTCTCGTTGCGGAGGAGGCCGCCCGGAAGGAGCCCGGCCTCGCACAGGATCTGGAACCCGTTGCAGATCCCCAGCACCGCGCCCCCGTCGGCCGCGTGGCGCTGGACCGCCTGCATGACGGGACTGAACCGCGCGATCGCGCCGGCGCGCAGGTAGTCGCCATAGCTGAACCCTCCGGGCAGGATCACGACGTCGGCCCCCTGGAGGTCGGTGTCGCGGTGCCACACGAAATAGCTCTTCGCGCCCACCGCTTCGGCGGCGCGGAGCGCGTCGAAGTCGCTGTTGCTGCCCGGAAACCGGACTACGGCGATGTTGAGCATTCAGCGCTCCTCGACCTGGAGCAGGTAATCCTC
>DASZZX010000198.1:0-7668 GCA_036260415.1 Nitriliruptorales bacterium | reverse complement strand
AGCGTTCACCCGCGATCACCAGCGGATCGTCCGCGGACGCGGGACCGTCCGTGGCGGCAGGGACGTCGGTGTCGGGCAGGTCGGCCACCGGACCCACCTGCGTCGCGGTCGTCGGGGAGGAGCGACGCTGGCGTCGCTCCTGCGGCGCGCCACTCACCAGACCACCTCCGTCACCCTCCCTGGACGGCGTTGAGGATCTCGAGGCGGTCGCCGTCGGCCAGCTCGCGCGCCGTCCATTCGGGCCGGCGCAGCACCTGCCCGTTCAGCGCCACCGCGATGCCGCGCCGATCGGGGTCGCCCACCAGGTCGGCCACGAGGTCACGCACGCTGGTGCCGGGCGCTGGCCGGCGCGGCTCGCCGTTGACGGTCACGATCACGGGGCCACCCTCGCGCGTGCCCCGGCGAACCGCTGCGGCGTGAAGGGGCGTGCCAGTTCGACCAGCTCACCGGTCGTGAGCAGCGTGGTGACGATGTCCGCGGTGACGGGCGCGAGCAGGATCCCGTTGCGGAAGTGGCCGGTCGCCAGCACGAGACCGTCCAGCGGACCCGGCCCGAGCAGCGGCGCGTTGTCCGGCGTGCCGGGGCGGAAGCCGACGACCGTCTCGGCCAGCTCCAGCTCGCTGATCGCCGGCAGCAGTTCGTAGGCCTCGCGCAGCAGGTTCAGCACGGCGCCCGCCGTGACAGCCGGGTCGAAGCCGCGCTCCTCCACGGTCGCACCGACCACGAGCCGACCGTCCGTCCGCGGCACCGCGTAGACCGCCGGCCGACCAGGACGGCCCGCGACCACCCGCACGTTGTGGCGGGCCAGCGGTGTCCGAGCCGCGGCCGTACCCGCAGGCGGTGGGCGCAGGTGCAGCAGCTGGCCCTTGACGGGACGTACCGGCACGCCGCCGGGGGGTAGGCCCGCCAGCTGACCCGAGCGGGCGCCCGCGGCCAGCACCACGGTGTCGCAGCGGATGGTGCTGCCGTCAGCCAGACGACAGCCGCTGACCCTTCCCGCCTCGACGTCGAGGCCCAGCGCGTGCTGTCGGATGGTGGTCACGGCCGCGCGCTGGCAGGCGGCGGACAGGGCTCCCACCAGTCGGCGGTTGTCCACCTGGTGATCGTCCGGGGCGAGCAAGCCGCCGCGCACGCCCGGTGAGAGTCCGGGCTCCAGCTGGCGCAGCTCGCCGGAGGTCAGCCGCTCGACCGCCAGACCGTGGCGCTGCAGCAGCGCCTGCAGTGCGTCCAGCTCGGCCAGGTCATCGCGGTCGCGCGCCACCACGACCGTGCCCGACTCGCGGTAGCCGGCCGCACGTCCGGCCGCGTCCTCCAGCGCCGCGGCGAAGTCGGGCCAACGGTCACGCGACGCCAGGTTGAGCTCGAGCAGCTCCTCCTCGCCGTGGTGCGCCTCGGTGACCGGCGCCAGCATGCCAGCAGCCGCCCACGACGACCCGCGTCCGGGACGCTCATCCACCAGCGCCACCGCCACCCCGTGCGACGCCACACGCCACGCGATGGCCATCCCGATGGCGCCCGCGCCGATCACCACGGCGTCGGCTGGTGGGACAGCGTGCGGGATGTCGCGCGCCATCGGAGGACGCTCCCTTCGCCGGCATGACCCGGATCAGGTGGTGACGGTCGGCGGCGGCTCGCCCGCGGCGGGCCAGTGCCCTCTCAGCCCCGCTGGTGGGGGCTCCCGTGCGTGGTCCACGATACCGGCGGTGCGCTGACGCCTCCGGGCCGTGGGGGCGCGCACGGACCGCCGGGGAGAGCCGCCGCAGCGACTTTGCGTGTCGAGGGACCTACGTGCGATCCGACCAGCACCACTCGCGCAGCAGGAGGTCCGCCCCTGCGTCGTCGTCGGTCACGTGAACCCGGACGTGCCAGGCCCCGCAGTCGCCCCGGGCCGCGCGGCGGGCCAGCGCCGCCGCCACCTCGACACCGCAGGCGGTGGAGAGGTCCTCTGTGACCTCGATCCCCACCACGGACCCGTCGACCATCGCCTCCAGCCGGTGCGGGCCGCGCTCACCGATCGTGTTCAGCGCCCGCCGCAGGCCCGCCTCCTCGAGCACCTCGCCGAGCCAGTCGGACCCGAGCCCGGCGGTGGCCGCAGTACCGTCCAGCGTCCGCGTGATCACGTCCCGCCTCCCGCGTCGAACCGCAGCGGTGTCGTCCAAGAGCATGCCAGGCACCCGTGACACCTCCGAGGAACCCCGACCGGCGGGGGCCTAGCCCGGTCAGGTGTGCCCTCGAGCAGGTCAGCGGGCGGGTGGCGGTTCGAGGCCCGCGGCCACCATCTACCGGGTATCGTCCGCACCACGATGGGTGGTGGCACCACGGCAGCGCTTCCGACCGGCACCGTCACGTTCCTCTTCTCGGACGTGGAGGGCTCCACGCGTCTGCTACAGGCGCTCGGTGAGCGCTACGCGGAGGTGCTGGACCGCCACGGCGCCGTCTTCCGCCAGGCGATCCGACGTACCGGTGGTCAGGAGGTCAGTACCGAGGGCGACTCGTTCTTCGTGGTGTTCACCAGTGCGCTCGCGGCCGTGGAGACCGCCGTGGACGTGCAGCGCGCCCTCGCCCGTGAGCAGTGGCCGGAGGGGACGGCGGTGCGGGTCCGCATGGGCCTGCACACCGGTGAGGGCACCCTGGGCGGTGACAACTACGTCGGGTTGGACGTCAACCGGGCGGCGCGCATCGCCGCGTCGGGTCACGGCGGGCAGGTCCTGCTGTCGAAGACGACCGCGAGCCTCGTCGAGCACGACCTGCCGACCGGGGTCACGCTGCGCGACCTCGGCGAGCACCGGCTGAAGGACCTCGCCCGGGTGGAGCACCTGTTCCAGCTGGAGGTGGCCGGGCTGGCGGGCCTGTTCCCGCCGCTGCGGTCGCTGGACGCGCGGCCCAACAACCTGCCGCGGCAGCGGACGAGCTTCGTCGGCCGTGAGATGGAGCTGGACGAGACCACACGGCTACTGAGCGAGGGGCGCCTGCTGACCCTGACCGGTCCCGGCGGCGCCGGCAAGACCCGCCTGGCGTTGCAGCTGGCGGCGGGGGTGGGCGAGCAGTTCGACGGCGGCGTCTTCTTCGTGGGCCTGGGACCGATCACCGATCCGGGTCTCGTGGCGGTGACGATCGCGCAGTCCCTGGGGTTGCCGGAGGCGCAGGGTGAGACGCGGACGGCGCTCGACCGGCTGGTCGCCTACCTCGCGGACCGCCAGGTGCTGCTGGTGCTGGACAACTTCGAGCAGGTCCTGACGGCGGCGGCGGTGGTCAGCGCGGTGCTGGAGGCCAGCCCCCGCACCAAGGTCGTGGTGACCAGCCGGGCGGTGCTGCACCTGTACGGCGAGCGGGAGTACCCGGTCCCTGCGCTGCGCCGTCCCGACCCCCATCACCTGCCCGATCTGGCGTCGCTGTCGCAGTACGAGTCGGTGCGCCTGTTCATCGAGCGGGCGATGGCGGTGCGGCCCGACTTCGCCGTCACCAACGCCAACGCCCCCGCGGTCGCGGAGATCTGCGCGCGGCTCGACGGGTTGCCGTTGGCGATCGAGCTGGCGGCAGCGCGGGTGCGGCTGCTGCCACCGGAGGCGATCCTGACGCGCCTGGGCGACCGCCTCGCGCTGCTGGTGGGCGGTCCCCGTGACCTGCCCGCCCGCCAGCAGACGCTGCGGCAGGCGATCGCGTGGAGCCATGACCTCTTGAGGCCCGAGGAGCGGCGGCTGTTCGCCCGATTGTCGGTGTTCGTCGCGGGTTGCAGGCTGCCGGAGGCCGAGGCGGTGTGCGGTCCGCCCCACGAGCTGGGCCTGGACGTGCTGGAGGGGCTCAGCGCCCTGGCGGAGAACAGCCTGGTCACCTCCTCGGCGGAGGATCCGGCCGAGCCGCGCTTCGGCATGCTGGAGACGATCCGCGAGTTCGCCCTGGAGCGCCTGGCGGCCAGCGGCGAGGAGGAGGACCTGCGCCGGCGGCACGCCGCCGCCTTCCTCGCCCTGGCGGAGGACACCGCGCCGCAGCTGTACGGAGCCGACCGGCGCCGCTGCCTGGACCGGCTCGAGCGTGAGCACGGCAACTTCCGCGCGGCGCTGAGCTGGGCGCTGCAGCGGGGCGAGACGGCCACCGCCCTACGGCTGGCGGCGGCGCTGTGGCGGCTGTGGCAGATGCGCGGCCACCTCGTCGAGGGTCGCCGCTGGGTCGAGCGGGCACTGGCCCTGCCCGACGCCGCCCGCCACCCGCAGGCTCGCCTTCGGGCCCTGACCGCCGCTGGCGGGCTGGCCCACTGGCAGATGGACATCGAGGGCCAGCGGGGCTACTACGAGCAGGCCCTGGCCCTCGCCCGCGACCTCGGCGACGAGCCGGCGATCGCCAACGCGCTGTACGACCTGGGCTTCCCGCTGATGTACACGGGCGAGCTCGACAGCGCGAGCGCCGTGTGGGAGGAGAGCGTGGCGCTGTTCACGGCGCTGGGGGACCGCCACGGCGCGGCCAGGGCCCGCTGGGCACGGGCGTTCCATCGCGCCCTGACCGGCGATCCCGCCGGTGCGGAGCAGGACCTCCGCCAGGCACTGGCCGCCTTCGAGGAGTTCGACGACGCCTTCATGCAGGGCTGGGTCCACTACGGCCTGGCCCACCTCGCCGACCGCGAGGGCGACTACGAGCGGGCCCGGGCCGGCTGGTCGGAGGCGTTGCGGCTGTTCGCGGCGGCCGACGACCACACCGGGGTGGTGTTCCAACTGGAGCTGCTCGCCAAGCTGGAGGCCACCGCCGGGGCGGCCGAGCGGGCGGCGCGCCTGGCCGGTGCGGCCACGGCGCTGAGAGCCGCCAGCGGGACGCGACTGACGTCGCAGTTCGAGATGACCCGGGTCCCCTCCCAGGTGTTGCGCGAGGACGTGGTACGCGACACCGCCACCGCCGCGGCCTGGGACGAGGGCCTGGCCATGACCCGCGACCAGGCCGTCGCCTACGCGCTGGAGGCGCCCGTGCCACAGGGGGCGTGACGGTCTGCCCCGACGGTCCGCGCCTGGACCCAGCCGTCCGAGGTCGAGGTCACCGCGGACGCCGTGTGTGGGTTGCCGGCAGCCCGCGACCTCCGCGGAGCCTCGCTCTTGGATCGCCGCGCTACAGCCAGCCGGTCCGTCTGAACGCCCGGTACAGGCCGTACGCCACGACGAGCATCACCCCCAGAGCGGCGAAGAAACCCCACCGCCAGTCGCTGGGCGGGAGGTAGTCGAAGTTCATCCCGTAGATGGTCCCGATGAGGGTGGGCGCCACCGCGATGGCGACCCAGGCGGAGATCCTGCGGACGTCCTCGTTCTGCTGGATATTGACCTGGGCGAGGTTGGCGTTCAGCGCGCTGTTCAGCAGGTCCTCCTGAGCGCCGATGTGGTCGCTCACCCGCACCACGTGGTCGTGGACGTCGCGGAAGTACTCCCGCAGTTGGGGCGCCACGTGGATGGTGGACTCGGACGCCAGCCGCTCGGTCGGCTCAGCGAGGGGCCGCACCGCCCGACGGAAGGCCTGTACCTCGCGCTTCAGGCGGTAGATCCGCTCGACGTGGCCACGACGGCCGGGGGAGAAGACCTCGTCCTCGATCTCGTCGATGTCGGTGTCGAGGCCCCGCAGGACCTCGGCGTAGTGGTCCACCACCCGGTCGGCCACCGCGTGCAGCACGGCACCGGGGCCCAGGGCCATCCGGTCGACGTCCTGCTCCAGCTGCTTGCGGACCTCCGACAGGGGTGAGGCCTCCCCGTGTCGGACGGTCACGATGAAGCGCTCACCGACGAAGCACATGATCTCGCCGATGTCGACGACCTCGGTCGGGTCGGCGTAGCGCGCCGTTTTGAGGACCATGAACAGGCTCTGGCCGTACCGCTCGAGCTTGGGGCGCTGGTGTGCGTGGATGGCGTCCTCGACCGCCAGCGGATGCAGGTCGAACACCCGTCGCACCTCGCCGAACTCCATCCCGCTGGGCTCGAGCAGCCCGATCCACACGAACGCGCCGGGGTGTTCGCGGGCCCAGCGCATCGCCTCGCTGGTGTCCTCCACCTCGGGCTGGCGAAGACCCTGCTCGTACACGCCGCAGTCGACGATCACCGTGGCCTCCCGGGGGCGGATCCTAGGCGTGTCGCAGCCTTCCACGACGTGGGCGGGTGGTGGAGCACCGCGACGGCCACCGTGCCCCCGCAGCCCCAGACAGAACGGCGGTCCGTCAGGTCTGCTCGTGGAGGAGCGCGGTGCATTCTCCGCAAGCGAGGATCCACCGCTGCAGGGACGGGCCGGTCCGGTTGCGCACGTGCGCTCGTGTGGCGTGTCGCAGCGGTCGGCGGTGACCGCACAGGGGGCAGGGCCACGTGTGCGCGCGTGCCACCGACGACGGAGGTTGGGGGCACAGCAGGGTCACCTCGATGTCGGTGTGGCGCAGCAGAGGCATGTGATCTCCCGTGTCGATGCACCGATCGTGGCACGACCCGGGTGCGCTGCCACCACCCGGATGGGTGGCCGCGAGCGTGAGATCATCCCTCGGGACGGCGTCCTGCTGTGCGTGGACTCGGCGGTCGGCCGCACCGCGGGCGACCGATCAGGGCCCTGCCCGTCGACCGGGCTGGCGCGGCGCCCCGGGCGGTCAGGGGGGTGGTCAGGAGGTGGTCAGGAGGCGGTCAGGGGGCGGTTGCGATCGGTGACCGGGCGCCGCGCACCTCCACCTGCCCGTCGCACACGCGTGTCTCGAAGCGCAGCTGCGGGGCTGACGCGGGGCCGCGCACGACGGTGCCGTCCGCCAGGCGGAAGGTCGAGTGATGCCAGGGGCACCGCACCAGGCCCTCGTCCTGCAGGACCTGCCCCTCGCTGAGCGGCCCGCCCAGGTGGCTGCAGCGCTCGGCGAGCGCGTACACGCCCCCGCCGTTGCGGTACAGCACCAGCGCCAGGCCGTCGACCGTGGCGCGCGTGAGCTGGCGGTCGGGCAGGTCGTCGAACGCCAGCACCGCGGTCCACTCCGACGGGCCTCCCGCGAAGGCGTTCTCGTCCACGCCGACGCCCTTGCGGTACGCGAGGTGGCCGCCGAGGAACCCACCGACGGTCACGGTGCCGAGGCCGAGCAGGCTCAGCAGCACACCGCTGGCGCGTCGGCCGCGGGCGCGCCGCAACAACGACCACAGGTACAGCAGCACCGCCACCGCGTTGGTGAGAGCGTGCGCCACGCCGATCCGGCGGGTCCCACCGCCGGTGTCGCGCCAGTCGTTGAGGCCGGTGGCGACGGTCGGCACCGCCGCCACGACGCCCATGGCGATCAGAAGGTCGGCGGGGCGCCGCGACCAGCGGCCGGGCAGCAGGTCGAGGACCGCCGCGTTCGTCCACGCCCCGATGGGTACGTCGGTCAGCGGCGGGTGGATCGGGTGGCCGTACCAGGTGCCCGATAGCAGGCTGGTGAGCTGCGGGTCGTCCAGGGCGCGCGCCAGCGGGGCGAGCACGGCGTCATCGACCCGTTGCAGCACTCGGGCGCGCTCGATCTGCGCGAGGAAGCGCTCGACGCCGGTGGCCGTGGTCGTGTCCAGCTGCTCCAGGTCCGGAAGCGCCATCTCGCCCTCCCCCCGCGACCGGCGGCCGGCAGCCCGACAGTAGCCCGTGGCCGGTGCGGCGACCCGGCCGAACGGCGGACGCAGCTGCGGGAGGCCGAGCCGCCGCGGGGTTCCCCGCGAC
>DASZZX010000197.1:0-4558 GCA_036260415.1 Nitriliruptorales bacterium | reverse complement strand
CCGGCGAGTCCCCAGCGCATCCAGGCCGACGGGCTGACCTTCTCCTACCCCGGCGCTGCGGCGCCGGCAGTCCAGGACGTGTCCCTGGAGCTGCGGCGTGGGGAGATCGTCGCCCTCGTCGGTCAGAACGGCTCCGGCAAGACCACGCTCGCGAAGCTCCTCGCGCATCTGTACCGGCCGACATCCGGGCGGGTCCTGTGGGATGGCATCGACATCTCCAGCTACGACGCGGGGCGGGTGCGCCGGCGGGTCGCCGTGCTGTTCCAGGACTTCGCCCGCTACCACCTCGCCGCCCACGAAAACATCGCGTTCGGCGACGTCGACCGCCTCTGCGACCATGCTGGCGTGGTGGGGGCTGCCCAGGGAGCGGGAGCCGACCAGTTCCTGGCCCGACTCGACCAGGGGTACGACACCGTCCTCAGCCGCATATACGGGGACGGCGCCGACCTCTCGGTGGGGCAGTGGCAGCGAGTGGCGCTGGCGCGCACCGCCTTCCGGGAGGCCGATCTCATCGTCCTCGACGAGCCGACGGCCGCGCTCGACCCGTACGCGGAAGCGCAGCTGTTCCGCCGTCTGCGTGAACTCGCCTTCGGCCGCGCGGTGCTGCTGATCTCGCACCGCTTCTCGACCGTTCGATCTGCCGATCGGATCTACGTGCTCGACGGTGGCCGGATCACCGAGCACGGCACACACGAGGAGCTGGTCGCGTCTCGCGGCCGGTACGCGCAACTCTTCCGTCTCCAAGCGGCCCCCTACCTGGGTGACCACGCGCGCGCGGGGGTGCGTCGTGAGGACGCCCGCCCGAGGGTGAGCGTCATCATCGCCGCCTACGACGAGGAGGAACACATCGGCCGGTGTCTCGCCAGGCTGCGCACGCAGACGTACGACCCGATCGAGATCATCGTGGTCGACGATGGGTCTCGCGACCGCACCGGGGCCATCGTCGCCGGTTGCGGCGACGTGCGACTGCTCCGTCAACCGCATCTCGGCCCGGCGATCGCACGCAACCGGGGCGCCGAGCAGGCGACCGGCGAGATCCTGGTGTTCATCGACGCTGACATGGACTGTCCGACCACGTTCATCGAACGTCTGGTGGCGCCCATGCTCGAGCGCGGAGTGACCGGGACCTTCACGAAGGAGATCATGGTGGCCAACGGTCACCGACGGTGGGCCCGTGCGCACATGCTGGGTCGATCACTGCCAGCCGACTGCCACTTCCGGCCGGACTTCCCCGATCGGTTCGAGATCTTCCGGGCGATCTGGCGCGACGACTTCTGGCGGGTGGGAGGCTTCGACGAGGTGGGTCACGGCGAGGACGTCACCCTCGGACGGAAGCTCGGCATCGACGCGGTGGCTGCGCCGGGCGCGACGTGCTACCACCACGAGCCCGACCGACTCGGCGACATCTTCTCCTCCGCCCGATGGGTCGGCCGTGGCGAACGACTGCGGGAGACGCCCAGTTGGCGTCGTCAGTACCGTCCTGACCGGTCTCTCCGCCGCGCGGCCTCCCTGGCCGTGCGCCACCGCATGCCATCCCTGCTGCTCTACCGCCTCGTGTGGGACACGGGCGTCCTGTTCGGTGCATCGACCCGGGACCGTGCGGGATCGGCGAAGTGATGACGCGAGGCCGACCTGCTCTGTCCATCGTCGTGATGGGCTACCGCAACGAGGCGACGATCGTGGCTTCCGTCCGATCGGCGGTGACGCAGCGATCGCTCGAGGAGTTCGAGGTCATCGTCATCGTCTCGGGCGGGGACCGCAGTGCGGCGCTCGTGCACACGGAGTTCCCCGATGTCACGGTCATCGAGTCCCCGACCCGTCTCATGCCTGGCGGCGCTCGCAACCTCGGGATCGAGCACGCCCGAGGGGAGTTCGTCGCGTTCCTCGCAGCGGACTGCCTCGCCGAACCGGGTTGGGTCGCGGCCAGGCTGGCCCGCCATCGTGAGGGTTCGCTGGCGGTGGCTTCAGCGATGTCGGCGTCGGGTCGGGGAGCGGCAGCGGCCGCATCGCTGGTGCTGCTCTTCCCCTCACGCCTACCTGGGCGTCCGCCGGGCGTGGTCGTGCAGCCCGACGCGGCTGCTCACGGCCTGTCCTACTCCGCTTGCCTGCTGGACGATCTGGGCCCGTTCGACGCCACGTTGCGGGTCGGCGAGGACACAGAGATGGCTCGCCGCCTCGCGGAGCGCGGCGTTGAGATCTGGTTCGAGCCAGCCGTGCGCACGGCCCACGTCACGCCGTGGGGTACGGTGGCGCTGGTCCGCGACCAGTACCGCCGCGGGGTGCGGTCCTCCCGCGCGCTGCAGAGTTCGGGTCGGGGCGTCGAGTGCCGAGGGCTCGCCCGCACGCTGGCCGCCCGGACGATCTTCGTGCTGAGGCGGAGCTACAGCTACGCGCCATCGTCCCCGATGCGCGTCCTGGCGCTCGCCCCGTGGGTCGTTACAGGGATCCTCGCCAACGAGGCCGGCAGGACCGTCGGCCGGCGTCGAACCACCCGACCCGCGAGCCCACCGACGACAGGACCTCCCCTCACGGGCGGCCGGCCGGTGGACCCGTTGGTCGACACGCGGGTCGGGCGCGGAGCCGTCGCGGTGGTGGTGACCTTCGACCGACCGCGGCTGGCGACAGGGCTCGTCCGCACCCTCGTGGAGGAGGAGGGGTTCGCCGCCGACCACGTCGTCCTCGTGGTGAACGGCCGGGGCGGGCTGCTCGATCGGTCCCTCCAGGAACGCATCCGCGTGCTGGCCCTCGGCGAGAACCGGGGGCCGGCAGGCGGTTTCCGAGCCGGCTTCCGCTACGCGCTTGACAACTTCGACGCCCCATGGGTCTACGCCTGCGAGGACGACGTCGAGTTGCTCGGTGTGCCGACACCGAGGGTGCAAGCACTCATCCGCAGGGTCGAGCACCTGCAGGACCGCGACCAGCAGCCGGTCGGTGGTGTCGTCGCGTTCGGACGGTCGCTGCGCCGGCTGACGGGGACGAGCCGTCCCCGTCTCGTCGACGGCACGGATCCGTCCCTGGTGCCGGTCGACCTCTCCGGGTGGGGTGCCTCCCTTATCTCCAGGCGGGTCCTGGAGGCCGGGGTGCTCCCGACCGAGGAGTGGTTCTTCGGGTTCGAGGACTTCGATTTCTGGCTACGTGTCCGCCGTGCGGGCTTCCGACTCCTCCTCGACGTCGACGCCGCGCGCGTGGCGAACGTCCGGTACGTCTTCCGCGTACAGGACGCCGCGGTCCGTCCTCACCGGCCGGCACCTTCTGACGAGACATGGCGGACCTACTACTCGACCCGGAACGGGTTCTTCCTCCGACGTCTCCACGGGCACCCGGGGTGGGCGGCCCGCAACCTCGCAGGCACGGCCCACTCCTTCGTCCGGGCGGACAGCCTCGAACGACGGGCAGCCATCGCCGCGGGCTTCCGCGACGGCCTCCGTGGACGGACCGGCCGCAACGATCGCTACGTCCGGGCGATCGGCGAGTGGCCCGCACCTCTGCGCGATGGGGGGACGTGAGATGGCCACCGTCGTCACGGTGATGGACCGTGGAACCTGGGTCTCGAACACCGACATCATCGTGGTCGTCGACCCGGCACGACGGCGTCTGCTGTGGGTCCCGCGCGACGTCTGGTCCCCTGCGATCGCCCACCGGATCAACAAGGCGTTCGCCGTCGGTGGTCACGATGTGCTCCGGACCTGCCTGGCGGCGTTGGGCATCGAGACATCGCACGGGATCTGCCTGCGGCGTGAGGCGACGGAGCACCTGCTCGCCGAGGCCGTCGTCACCGTCCGTGTGGAGCGGCCACTGCGGCTCTGGTACCCGATCGAACCGACCGCACGGATCGAGGACGGTCGTAAGCCCGTCGACTTCGACCCGCCCGCCGAGACTCTGTCAGGTGAGCGCATCCACCAGTGGATCGGCGCGCGCTACTCGCGGGCGGGACCCTCATCCGACCTCGACCGCATCCGGCGTCAGCAGGTTCTGCTCCGCGGCCTGTTACGTGCACGGTTCCCGCTCGGTGCGGCGCTCGATGATCCCCGGTACGTCCGTGTGTCGAGCGGGGGGGCGGTCGATGATGTCCGGCGGATCCGGTCGTGGTGGCGCTTCCGTTGCCTGAGCGGACTCCGGCCTGACACGATCGACGGGAAGATGGTCCTCGTCCGGCCGTGAGGACAGGTCAGGACGCCTGGTCACCGGCGAGCCCTAACCCGAGTTGACACTGGATCTGCAAGACCGCATGTATCCATGGGAGGGCCATCCCAGCCGGGGTGCTGGTAGAGCGGTTCTGCACTACAGACCCGTCTTCGGATCTGGGAGCGTCGTGGCCGGGTCGAGGACGACGTCCTGACGAGGAGGATGACCTCGATGATGACGCTTGAGACCGTCGACCGGCTCGCTACGAGCTGGAGGCACTCAACCACGGAGAGTGCTAGCCCACTGGCCTCACAGTGTGCTCACGGAATTCCGTGCACACTTTGTGGACACCACGGGAGTGCGGCAGAACGTCAGAATCCCCGAGAACAGCGAAATCCGGCCGCTAGGGCCGGATTCGCATTGCGCGCTGGGA
>DASZZX010000196.1:0-7004 GCA_036260415.1 Nitriliruptorales bacterium | reverse complement strand
CGGGTCGTCGTTGGCGGCGGCGTCGTAGGGCACGCGGCCGCCCTCGACCCGCGCCGCCGACAGCTCGACCACCGTGTACGACACCGCCCTCCGACGCCGGTCGAGTCCGTCGAGGACCACGGTGCAGCGCCCTGCTTCCGCCAGGCACCAGCAGCCCGCCCCGTCGTCGAACCGGCCGCTCACGACCGCCGGCCCCGTGAAGGGACGGCCGTCCTGGTCCACGACGGCGGCCTCGACGCGGGCGGTCCAGGTCGCCCCGCCCCGGTCCGCGGACGCGTCGAGGTCGCCCACGTGCAGGGCGCTGACGGCCGGCTGAGGTGCCACGCCTGCGTGGGACGCATGAGCCCGTCGCCCAGCGGCCCGGCGGACGCCTCGACCGCGAAGCTGCCACCCTTCCCGTCGTTGGGACTGTCGGAGAAGGGCCACACGGTCACGGTGTAGGTCCCGGCCACGGTCGGCATCGCGTACAGCAGCTCCTGGCGGCCGGCACCGCAGCGCGGCTCCGCATCGGCGGGGTCGTTGCTGGCCGGGCAGATGCTGGTGGACAGGACCGTGCCGATCGGGTCGGTCAGCTCGGCGTCGAGGTCGGGGCTCCACTCCCACCTCCAGCAGTTGGGACCCAGCTGCAGCGCGCAGGCCAACGCCCCGTCGATGGCCACGGCCACGGCGATCGGGATGTCCAGCGAGCCGCTGTCCACCTCGAAGGTCCAGCTCCAGCTGCCGTGGTCGGCCACGATCCCGCTGGTGCGCCGTACGCGCGGGTAGTCGGAGGGCGAGATCCAGCTGGCCCCCAGCGCGTCCGCCAGCGCCGATGGCACGTCGAGCGCGCCCGCGCCCCAGTCGCTGTCGCGGCCGGCGGGCCCGCGGGCCTGGGCGCTGCCCTCCAGCCGGCCGCGCACCTCGCCCGGCGCGAGCGCCGGGACGGCGTCCAGCAGCAGCGCCGCACCGCCGGACACGAACGGGGTGGCCATCGACGTGCCCGAGTAGGCGACGTACCCGCTGGTCGTGCCGGCCTGGGCCGCCATGATGCGGACCCCGGGCGCGGCGAGGTCGGGCTTGATGCGCCCGTCGGCGGTGGGTCCCCGGCTTGAGAAGGCAGCTAGGTAGACGCCGTGGGCGCCCCGGCTGCCGGACGGCGCCGACCACGGCGCCAGCGCACCGACCGTGACCGCGCCCCGCGCCGCGCCGGGAGAGCCCACCGTGCCGGGGGCGTCACCGGCGTTGCCGGCCGCCACGACCACCACATCCCCGCCGGCCTCGGCGGCATCCACCGCCTGGCTGAGCAGGTCGGTGCCGTCGGAGGCACCGTCGGAGCCCAGGCTCATCGAGATGACGGCCACCCCGGGCTGGGCGGCGCACCACTGCACCCCGTCGATCACGTCGGCGTTGCTGCCGCTGCCGTTCTGGTCGAGCACCTTGGCGGCGTACACGGCTGCGGCCGGGGCCACGCCGGCGTAGCGGGCCGCATCGGCGCCGCCGGTGCCGTCCCCGGCGGCGATCGCGGCGACGTGGGTGCCGTGCCCGTGGTCGTCGTAGGCGGTGGTGCGCCCGTGCACCGCGTCGAAGAAGGGGATGGGGGCCCTGCCGTCGAGCTGCTCGTGGCCGGGGTCCACCCCGGTGTCGACCACGCAGATGCCCACCCCGGCACCGTCCACCCCGAACACCCAGCCGGCACGGTCCGACCCGAAGTCGTCGGTGGCGGCGTCGAGGGTCGCCCGGACGGTCCCGTTGAGCTCGACCCGGCGGACCTGCGGGTGGCGTGCCAGCGACCGGACCCTGCCCGGTGTGGCGGTGGCGGCGAACCCGTCCACGATGCCGAACCGGTGCAGCTGCTCCAGCCCGCCTGCTGCCCGGGCGAGCGTGTCCGCGTCGACGTTCGGCTCGTGGCTCACCAGGATCGGCAGGCGCTCGTCGGGGGCGGCGTCGGCGAGGCGTGCCTCGAGGTCCTCGGCGATCCCGTCGCCGTCGAGGTCGGTCTGCGGCGGCGGGGGCTGGTGGTCGGCGTCGCCCAGCGCCGCGCCGGCCGGCCGGCCGACCGCGGGGACCAGCAGGAGCCAGAGCGCGGCGCCGAGCGTGAGGACGCGTCGCATCCGACCTCTCGTGTGTGAGGACGGCGCTAAAGGTCCTGCCCGGCAGGCCGACGGTCAAGGCATGGACGGGGTTCGGTGCGGAGGTCCCGGGTGCGGCGGGGCGGGGGACCCGTGACCGCCCCACCCGGCAGGTCGCTGCTCGCCACTGACCGCAGGTGCCCTCGGGGGGTGCATCGCAGGATGGGCGCTCTGCTCCCGCTCCTGCTCGGCCTCGTCTCGTTGGTGGCGAGCGGCTGTCCTGGCGGGCGGGAGGCACCGGCTGCGCTCGACCCCACGACCGGCCCCGCGGCCGCACCGACCCCGCCCGCGACGATCGACCTCGCATGCCCGTCAGCGGTGGCGAGAGCGGACCCGGTCCTCGAGGAGGCCGAGCAGCGTGCCGCGGTGCTGGCGACCGGCACGCCGCCCCCGATGTCAGGACGCGTCGGTGCGGCGGTGGCGGATCTCGCGGCTGCGCTCGACCGCTGCACGGAGGTGCTCGCTGCGGAGGCGACCCCCTCGCCGGCCCACTTCGCGCGCCGAGCCGCCGCCGCGGTGGACCTGCTGGCACGCAGCCTGCGCGCTGGCGACGCCGAGGAGGCCCGATTCGCCGTCGACCGGACGAGGAGCGCGATCGACGGCCTCCGCCGCGCCCTGCCAGCCACCTCGGAGACGTCGGAGGACACCCGGCCGGGCCAGGCCAACCGGCCATGACGGGTGATGACGCACGGGACATCGGTCCCAACCTTCCCGGCGCAGGTCCCGACGCGCCTGCAAGACCTGGCTCGCCCCAACCCACCCCCGTACCGTCTGCGCGCCTGACCGTCCTCACGTTCCGTGGTGCTGCTCGCCGGCACCGCCGAGATCGGGTGAACCCATGCGCGCGCATCATCGTCTGCCCACGCTCGTCGTCCTGCTCGCTGTCGTGTTCGGTTTGGCAGCGCCGTCCGCTCTGGCCAACCCCACCGGCCGAGGCGGGGACCCGCTGGCCAACAGGGCAGCGCGCGATGGTCACGTGCGGGTCATCGTCCGGCTCGCCGTCGACTGGTCCCCTGAGGGCGGCCGGCCGGCCGATCAGGCGCAGGCACAGCGGCAGAGGATCCGCAACTCCCAGGCGCGGGTGCGCAGCGAGCTGCAGGGCACCGACCACCGCATCCCCCGTGAGTTCGAGTTCGTCCCCTACACGGTCGTGGTCGCCAGCCCTGCCGCTCTCGAGCGGCTGCAGCGGTCGCGCAACGTCGCCGACGTGATCGAGGATCAGCTCGCGCAACCCGATCTCGCCGACAGCGTGCCGCTAGTGGGGGCCGACCAGACGGCGCTCGCTGGTCAAGGTGGCGCGGGCAAGGTCGTCGCGGTGATCGACACCGGCGTGGACACCGACCACGGGTTCCTGGCCGGCAGCGTGGTGGAGGAGGCGTGCTACGCCAGCGGCGAGGACTTCAGCAACGACCCGGTCGGTGACTGCCCCAACGGTCAGACCACCCAGACCGGCACCGGGTCCGGTGTCCCCTGCACGTTCGGGAGTGCCTGCTTCCACGGCACACACGTGGCAGGGATCGCCGCCGGCAGCAACACCAGCTTCCAGGGGGTCGCCCCCGAGGCCGGCATCATGGCCATCCAGGCGGCGTCCCACTTCACCAGCCCGACCAACTGCGGCACCGGCGTCACCTCATGCGTGCGGTTCTGGAACAGCGACGTGGCCGCAGCGATGGAGCGGGTCTACGCGCTGCGCACCACCCACGACTTCGCAGCCGTCAACCTCAGCCTCGGAGGTGGCAGGTACACCTCGGAGGCCGACTGCGACGCCGCCAACGGCCTCTACAAGACCGCCGCCGACAACCTCCGCTCGGTCGGCATCGCCACCGCGGCGTCGTCCGGCAACTCCGGCTACAAGGACGGGATCGGGGCACCGGCCTGCGTGTCGAGCATCATCAGCGTGGGCAACACCACCAAGCTCGACGTCGTGAACACGTCATCGAACTCGGCCAGCTACCTGGACCTGCTCGCCCCGGGCACCGACATCCTGTCCGCCTACTACAGCAGCAACACCTCCTACGCGTACGCCACCGGGACGTCGATGTCCGCGCCCCACGTGGCCGGCGCCTGGGCGGTCCTGCACCACACCGCGAGCGACCCCGCCACGTCGGTCACGACCGTGCTGGACGGGCTGACCGCCACGGGCGTGCCCATCACCGACTCCAACGGGGTGACCACGCCCCGCATCGACGTTCTCGATGCGCTCAACCACCTGTCGCCGTCCACCGCACCTGCCGACGACGATTTCCCCGGCCAGGCGTTCGCGTCGGTCCCGGCGGCCACCAGCGTCGCAACGACGGGGGCGACGCTGCAGACGGGGGAGCCCCAGCCGTGCGGCTCGATCGGCGCCACCGTCTGGTACTCGTACACGCCGTCCACCACGACGCCGCTGATCGCCGACACGGCCGGCAGCGACTACGACACCGTCCTGGCCGTCCACACCGGGACATCGCTGAGCGACCTGACCAACGTGGCCTGCAACGACGACGCGGGCGGGACGCAGTCGCAGGTCGAGTGGACCCCCACCGCCGGCACGACCTACTACCTGCAGGCCGGCGGCTCCAGCGACGCCACCGGCAACCTCACCCTGAACATCACTGAGGACGCCGTCGGCAGCATCTCGGGCACTGTCGTCTCGGCCGCCGACGGCACCACCGCGCTGGCGAGCATCTGCGTGCAGGCGACCGGCGACCTTGGCGGGGTCGGGTCGACCACCACCGCAGCGGACGGGACCTACACGCTGTCGGGACTCGCAGCCGACACCTACCGGGTCGAGTTCACAGACTGCAACGCGACCGGCTTCGCGGGCGAGTGGTTCGACGACAAACCCTCCTACGCCACCGCCAACCCGGTGACGGTCACGGTGGGGGCGAACACCACGGTCGACGAGGACCTGGCGGTCCTCACCGTCCGCGGCAGCGTCCTCGCGTCCGACGGCACCACCCCGGTGGCCGACGCCCTGGTCGAGGTGACCCAGGACGACGGCATGGGCGGATGGAGCACCGTGGCCTACACGTCCACCGCCAGCGACGGCACGTACGGCTTCGCCCTGGCCGACGGCACCTACCGGCTGCAGGCCTCCCCGCCGACGGGCTCGACCGACTTCCCCTCAGAGCTACTGTCGGTCACGGTCACCACCGGCACCCCGAACCCGGCCAACCCCAACGACCTGGTCCTGCGCGCGTCCAACGTCGAGGGAACCGTCAGGGACCCGGCCGGAGCGGTGGCCGGCGGTGGCTACGTCGAGGTGTCCGTCGACGACGGTATGGGCGGATGGAGCATCATCGACTCGTTCCTCACCGGCACCGACGGGGTGTTCCGTTTCCGTCTGGACGACGGCAGCTACCAGCTGGTCGCCTTCGCACAGGAGGGCTCGATCGACCAACCGTCCACCGCACTCGCCGTGTCCATCTCCGCGGGCGTCGCCACGCCGGGCAAGCCCCACGACCTCGACCTGCGGACCCCGAACGTGTCGGGGACGGTGTTCGCCCCCGACGGGACGACCGCGGTCGCCGACGCCCCGGTGGTCGTGTCGGTGGACGACGGAAGCGGCAGCTTCGACGAACGGACTCAGGTCACCAGCATCAGCGATGGGCGCTACGGCCTCCTGCTGGAGGACGGCAGCTACCGGCTGGTCGCCCAGGCCCCCGGCGGCTCGAGCGACGGGCCGTCCGCGCCGCTGGACGTCACCGTCAGCGGTGGCACGGCGTCACCGACCAACCCCAACGACCTGACGCTGCGGGCACCGAACCTCGCCGGCACGGTCCTTGAGCCGGACGGTGTCACACCGGCGGCCGCAGCGACCGTGGACGTCCAGAGGGAGTACGCCCCGGGCGAGTACGACACCTTCACCATGCTCACCTCCGACTCGGGCGGGGCCTACGGCACGTGGCTGGAGGACGGCAACTACCGCCTGATCGCGTCGCCGCCGACCGGGTCGGCCCACGACCCTTCCGACCCGCGTGACGTCGCGATCACCGGCGGCGTGGCGTCCCCGGCCAACCCCAACGACCTGCTGCTCAACCAGCGCATCTGCCCAGAGCTGGCCCCCGCGATCGACCTCGGAGGCATCGTGACCGGGGAGTCGTGGTTGGAGTGCAGCTACGGGCAGGCGAACGCAGCGACCGCGCTCACCCCGACCGGCATGGCCACGAGCGACAGCAACCGCGCTCTGCTGACCAGCGGAGCCGCAGCGCTGGCCGAGCCTCCCAACGACTCAGGCGGCACCGGGCGTGACAACGGCACGTCCGCACGGGGCGCGTTCGACGTGTCCATCAAGCAGCTGCACGTCACCGTGCCGACCGGTGCCAACTGCCTGTCGTTCCAGCTGGTGTTCGGGTCCGACGAGTACCCCGAGTACGTCGGGTCGGCGTTCAACGACGCGTTCCTCGCCGAGCTGGACACGTCGGACTGGAGCGTCGACGGTTCGACCATCACCGCGCCGAGCAACTTCGCGGTGGACCCGGGCGGCAACCTGATCAGCATCAACTCGGTGTTCTTCGCCGAGGTGGTGACCGAGACAGGGACGGAGTACGACGGGGCGACGCCGCTGCTGATCGTCCGCACGCCGGTGACGGCCGGGGCGCACACCCTGTACCTGTCGATCTTCGACGCAGGCGACGGGGTCCTCGACTCCGGGGCGTTCGTCGACAACCTCCAGGCGACCACGGAGGCGGAGGGGGACTGCGTCGCCGGGGCGGGCATCGTGCCCGAGCGCGAGCTGAAGGCGGACTTCAACGGGGATGGGTTCGCGGATCAGGCGATTGGGGTGCCGTTGGAGGACAGCGGCCCGACCACCGACATGGGCCGCCTGACGGTCGTGTACGGGTCGGCCACGGGACTGGACCCAGCGACCTCCCAGGTCATCCGTCAGTCCGACGTGGGCGAGTGGAACGAGAC
>DASZZX010000195.1:0-5172 GCA_036260415.1 Nitriliruptorales bacterium | reverse complement strand
CCGCCCGTTGGTCGGACGCAGCCTGCGCGACCCGACCACGACCGACCGTGGGGACCCACTGCCGACGCGCACCGTCCGGTCCGCGGTGGACGATCGGGGCACGCGCGGCGGCGAGGCACCTGCGGCGGGCGCGACGCGACGGCTGCGGTGGGCGCTGCTCTACGGCAGGGCGGCGAGGAACCTCGCCGCCACCGGGGCGGCCACCGCCCCGCCGGACGACCCGCCCTCGACCACCACCGCGAACGCGACATCACGTTGCGGGCCGGCCCCGTCGGAACGAAAACCGATGAACAGCGCGTGGGTGGGCAGTGGGGCCCCCGTGCCGTACTCCGCGGTGCCGGTCTTGCCCGCCACCCCCTCCGGCAGCCCGGCGCCCTCCGCCGTGCCACGGCGCGGCACCTCACGCATCAGCGCGGCGATGGTGTCGGCCACGAGGTCCAGGCCGTCCGGCGCGACCGTGGGGTCCGCATCGGCCAGGAGCGTGGGCGATCGCCATCTTCCCTGCCCCACCGCGGCCGCGACCGAGGCCAGGTGCACCGGGCTCGCCTCGACGCGTGCCTGCCCGATCGCCGCGGCCGCGCGCTCGGCGAGGTCGCGGGGCTCGGGGAAGCGCGCGACGGGTTCGCCCACGGGCAGCGACCAGCCGCTGTCGAACCCGTAGTCGGCCGCGGCCGCGTCCAGCGCACCGTCCTCCAGGTCCGCCGCCAGCTGCACGAAGGCGGTGTTGCACGAGCGGTAGAACGCCTCGCGGAAGGGGATGTCGCCGAACGCCTCACCTTCGAAGTTGCGGAACGGGCGTCCGTGCACGACCGCCCGCTCCGGGCAGCTGACGACGGTCTCCGGTGTGACCCCGGCGCGCAGGACGGCCGTCGTGGTCACGACCTTGAACGCCGAGCCCGGCGGGTAGCGGCCGGAGAACGCGCGGTTGAAGCCGCTGTCGGGCCGGTTCACGACCGCGCGGATCTCACTGGTGGACGCGTCCACCACGACCATCGCCGACGGTGACGAGGCGGTCGCCAGCGCCCCGGCCGCCGCGCGCTGGGCGTCGGGGTCGAGGGTCGTGCGCAGCGGAGCGGGCTGCTCGCCGGGGAAGCGGTGCAGCACCTCCACCACCTGCCCCTGCGCGTCCACGACCCGGACGTCGCCCGACGGTGAGCCGGCGAGCCGACGCTCGAACGCCAGCTGCAGGCCACCCAGCCCGACCATGTCGCCGGGCCGGTACGGCTCGCCCAGCCGCTGGAGCAGCTCCGCGGTGACCTCACCGGTGCGGCCGACCACGAGTTCGAGGCCGATCCCTGCCGGGTCGAGCGCTCGGCCGTCGTGGCCGAGGATCGGGGCGCGCGACGGCCACTCGCGCACCCGGTCCAGGCGCTCGCCGTCGTCCAGTGCGGGGTGGAGCACCGCCGGAGACCAGTCCACCCGCCAGCGTCGGTCCTCGCCCTCGCCCACCGGGACCAGCGGCACGGTGGCGTCGTACGACCACTGTCCCAGACCCGCCAGGTGCAGCGTGGCCGAGTACGGCACGGTCGCGCCGGCCGCGATCGACCCGGGATCGACCAGTGTCGCCGTCCCGGCGTCCACCTCCACAGCCTGCACCCCCAGCGCCTCGACGGTGGCGCGGTGCAGGTCGTCGAAGCCGTCGGGCGGATCCACGCTCAGCGACCGCATGCGGTCGACGTCACGCGCCTCCCACGCGGCCAGGTACGCCCCGGCCGCCTCGGCGGCGGCCGCGCGGGCACGTTCACGCGCGCGCGCCTGCGAGCGCTGCCACCACGCGTAACCGCCGACGGCGGCGGCCAACAGACCCACGACCAGCAACGCCACCGCAGTCCGGCGCGCGGTCAGCGTTCGCCCTGCCGGGGAGCGGCGAGCGAGGCCGGCCCCGCGTCACGCGCGGTGACGCGGTCGGGGCTGGTGTGCAGGCGGTCGGCCATACCAGGACGGTAGGCTAGCCCCGTCCGAACGTGTGTTCAGGGCCGGTGGTCCGGTTCCCGCGGATCGGCTCGTGGCGTCGAGGCCAGGGGGTGGGCGACGTGGGTGACGAGCGTCCCCCCGAGCCCTTCCTGCACGTCGACATGGACGCCTTCTACGCCGCCGTCGAGCAGCGTGACGACCCGTCCCTGCGCGGACGGCCGGTGGCGGTGGGGGGGACCGGCAACCGCGGTGTGGTCGCCGCCGCGTCGTACGAGGCGCGCCCGTACGGGGTGCGCTCGGCGATGCCGGTGGTGCGTGCCCGACGGCTCTGCCCCGAGCTGGTCGTGGTACGCCCCGACTTCGCCCGCTACACCGCCGTCTCCCGCCAGGTCCGGACCATCCTCACCGCCTACACGCCCCTGATCGAGCCCCTGTCGCTGGACGAGGCGTTCCTCGACGTCGGTGGCGCCGGACGGCTGTTCGGGGCGCCGGCCGTGATCGGGGCGCGCATCCGCGGCGACGTGCGTGCCCAGCTGGACCTGCCCTGCTCGGTCGGGGTCGCGCCCAACAAGTTCCTGGCCAAGCTCTGCTCGGCCAAGGCGAAGCCGGACGGCCTGCTGCACCTGCGGCGGGACCAGGTCGGCTCGTTCCTGCGCCCGCTGCCGCTGTCGGACCTGTGGGGCGCGGGGCCCAGCACGGTCGAGCGGCTCGAGCGTTACGGGTTCCGCACCGTCGGTCAGGTCGCCGACACGGACGCGCTGACGCTGGAGCGGATCCTCGGAGGGGCGCTCGGGCAGCGGCTGCACCGCCTCGCGCGCGGCGTCGACGACCGCCCCGTCACACCACACGAGCCGGCCAAGAGCGTGTCGGCCGAGGAGACCTTCGACCGCGACCTCGACGACCCCCGCGAGATCGGTCGCGAGCTGCTGCGCCTGTGCCAGAAGGTGGGCCGCCGCCTGCGCGCCGCCGACCTCGCCGGGCGGACCGTCACCCTGAAGGTGCGGTTCGCGTCGTTCGAGACCATCACCCGCTCCACCACCCTGGACCTGCCGACCGACCGCAGCCACGACCTCTCCACGCTGACCCAGCAGCTGTACGCGTCGCTGCGGCTGGAACGGGCACGCATCCGACTGCTGGGTGTCGCCGTGTCCAACCTGGCCGGCGGAGCGGCCGCGCGGCAGCTGGCCCTGGACGCCGACCCGCGCTGGGAGGACGCCGAACGCACCGCCGACGCCCTGCGCGAGCGTTTCGGCGGGGAGGTGGTGACCTACGGGGCGCTGCTCGACCGTGACGCGCTGGCCGGCAACGACGCCCCGAGCCGCGACGACCTCGGCGCGGTGTGACCGCTGGGCCACCGCGGGGCGCCGCTCGCTGGGGCCTCCGGCCAGGTCGCCCCACCGCGGGTCGACCGGCCGCCGCGGTCGGTCCACCGGTAGATGGACGCGCGCACGCCGACGTGCTCGACTGAGCGCCCGCTCGCCACGACAGGCGACCCGTTGCAGCGACCCGGAGGTCCACGGTGACGCGTCCCGTCCGGCTCGTCGCGTTCGCCACGCTGGTGCTGGCGACCGCGCTGCTCGTCGCACTCCCGCCAGCGGCGGTGGCGAACCACACCGAGGACCGCGCCGGGGGCGGGCTGGTGGAGGTCGGCTTCCACCCGCTGCTGAACGCCGGCTTCAACACCGACGTGTGGGCGTGGACCAGCGCCGACGACCGTCTGTTCGCGGCATCCGGCACGTGGGGGAGCAGCGAGGCCTGTCCCTCGCAGGACGACGACCCGACGCGACCGCAGCGGTCGGGTGTCAAGGTCGTCGACGCGACGGACCCGCAGCAACCGCGCCTGGTCGCCACGCTCGGCACCGTGCCCGGCGCCCAGAACAACGACGTCAAGGTGCTGGCCGTCGACACCGGCGCGTTCACCGGCCACCTGCTCGTCCACAGCCTGGAGCCGTGCGGCGTGGAGGGGCTGCTCGCCCAGGTCGACGCGGTCGATGACGTGCCCCGGCCCCAGACGGGCTTCCAGCTCTACGACGTCAGCGAGCCGACCGCGCCCCGGATGCTCAGCGCCTACAACAACGGTGGGATCGGCACCCACAACCTGTTCCCGTTCGCGCGGCCGGACCTTGGCGGGGCGTTCGTGGCCGCCGTCTTCAACGAGGCGCCCCTCGTGCAGCAGCAGCTCGTCGAGGGCGACCTCCGCGGAGAGGTCCAGTTCGTGGACGTCTCCGATCCCAACGCCCCACAGCTGGTCTCCTCATGGGAGCTGGCCGACGCGGAGGGCCAGGGTGGCGGCGCCGTCGCCGACCTGTGCGTCCGCCGCGGCGAGCACATCGGCTCCTGCTACCTCCACGACGTCTGGGTCTCCGACGACGGCCGGACCGCGTACCTGTCCTTCTGGGACGCCGGGCTGATCCTCCTGGACATCTCCGACGTCGCGAACCCCACCCTGATCGGCCATGTCCAGCCGGGCGGCACCGACAACGAGGGCAACACCCACGCCGCGGTGCCCTTCCGCCTCGGTAGGCGGCAGCTGGTGATCGTTGGTGACGAGGATTTCGTCGGCGGTGCCGCCGCGGACTCGATCCTGACCGTGAACCAGCCGACCGACCTCGCCGGCGACCGGGAGTACGCCCAGTGGGCCGGGACAGCCGAACCCGAGCCGGCGGTCACCGCCGATCTGGTCTACGCGGGGACGGGCTGCTCACCGTTGAACTACAGCATGGTCGAGGCAGCCGGAAAGATCGCCATCGTCGACGACGGGCAAGGCGGCGGCAGCCACCCGGGGGACGTCTGCCCCGCCTCGACGTTCGTGCAGATGGCCCAGAGCGCCCAGCAGGCGGGCGCCGTCGGGCTGATCAGCGTGGAGCCCGGCGAGGAGCTGCCCAACGCCACGGCCGTGCAGGCGGACATCCCCGCCGGCTCGATCAAGTTCAGCGAGGGTGCACCGATCGTCGAGCGGGTCGTCGCCGGCGAGCGGGTCAGCGCCACGCTCCGGCTGGATCCGCGCACCAACCCGTGGGGGTTCATGCGGGTGGTGGACGTGACCGACCCCGATCCCGCCAAGTGGCGGCAGGTGGCCACCTTCGCCGCCCCGCACGTCGAGGACCCCGAGCCGGGGGAGGGCGACGTGTTCAGCGCCCACAACCCCATCGTCGGGCCGGACGGCCGCGTGTACTTCGCGTGGTACACGGACGGCGTACGTGTCCTGCAGCTGGCGGAGGCGGGCCGCGACGTCGCGGTCGACGAGGTGGCGTGGTT
>DASZZX010000194.1:0-10931 GCA_036260415.1 Nitriliruptorales bacterium | reverse complement strand
GCGCGCGCCGCCGAGCTCGGTCTGCATCTGGTCCGCGCCCACACCGTCGGCACCGACCCGGGCTACGTGCGCATGATCCGGGAGTTGATCGTCGAGCGCATCCACGCCACACCCGCTCGTCATGCGCTGGGTGAGCTGGGACCGGGCCACGACGTGTGCGCCCCCGACTGCTGCCTGCCGGTGCGCTGAGCCGGTTCCGCGGCCCCGCCACGCCCCGGCTGTTCGGGAACCGGGCCTGGGTCGACATGCTGTTGCCTGGTCGCCAGCCCCCCATGCGCGACCACTCCGCGACCCTCGATCCCCGCACCGACTGTGTGGGCGGGCGAGGGTCGCACGAGATCGACGGCTCCGACGGAGCCGAGCCGCCGGCCGACGCCGGGGAGGTCCGCCGGCCGACGCGCCGTCACGGCCGGCTGCGGCTGGTACTGCTGGGGACCGTCGCCGGGCTGGTGCTCGCGACCGCACTGGCCGTCGTCGTGCTGCGCTCGGCGGAACGACGCATCGCCGCGGGCATCGAGCGGCGCGCGATCGAGGCGGTCGAGGAGGGTCGTGGCGAGGCTGCCGCTGCGGTCCCCGGGACGCGCAATTTCCTCGTGGCGGGCAGTGACAGCCGCGAGGGACTGACCCCCGAGCAGCAGGAGCGCCTCGTGACCGGGGGACCACAGGGACCGCCGCGGACCGACACCATCCTGCTGGTGCAGCTACGCCCGGCCGACGCCCACGCCGCGATGGTGTCGTTCCCCCGCGACCTGCTGGTAGACCTTCCGGGCACCGGACCATCGCGGATCAACAGCGCCGTCGCGGTCGGCGGACCGGATCTCCTCGTCCGCACCGTGGAGAGCCTCAGCGGCCTCCAGATCGATCACTACATCGAGGTCTCGATCCCGGCGTTCCTCACGGTGGTCGACACGGTCGGCGGCGTGGAGGTGTGCCTCGACCAGCCGCTTCACGACCCCAAGTCGGGCGCCGACCTGCCCGCCGGGTGCCAGCATCTCGACCCGGTCGAGTCGCTGGCGTACGTCCGGTCCCGTGAGGGCGCCCGCGGGGACTTCCACCGCATCGACCGCCAGCAGCGGTTCCTGCACGCGCTGGCTGACGAGGTCGTGTCGGCGCGGACCCTCGCCGACGTGCCGCGGCTGCTCGACATCGTGGAGCGCGTGACCCACAGCCTCACCACGGACGAGTGGCTCGGCGTCGCGGAGCTGCGCGGGTTGGCGCAGGCGTTCCGTGGCTTCGGCACCGGCGACGTCGAGACCGCCACGGTCCCCGCCTACGCCGGCTCCCACCACGGGCGCAGCGTCGTGGTGCCGTACGAGCCGGGGGTAGCAGCCCTCTTCCAACGTCTCGCGAGCGGAAGCCCGATCGGCGAGCGCGGCCATCCCGAGCAGCGACGTGCCGCGGACGTGCTGCTGTGGACGGGGCGGGGAGCGAACGCCGCCCAGGTCGAGAGCGTGCTGTTCTTCGCAGGCTTCCATCCCCAGCCCGGCGGCATGGCGCCCGTACCGGTCAACCGGCACGCCATCGTGTACTCCGGCCGGGACGACCCCCCCGTCGCCGCCTGGATCGCCAACATCCTGGGGACCGAGGTCCGACCGCTGCCCACGGGGGCCGAGCTTGGCGAGGACGTCGACGCCGTCGTCGCGGTGGGCGCCGAAGGCGACTCAGCCGCGCACGTCGCCGACGCTGGCCGTCCCGACCGCGCATCTCCGCCCGGTGTGCGGCCGACGTGCGTCAGGTGCCGGTGACCAGGGCGACGCACCGTCTGATCGCCGCGACGGAATGCTCGACGTCGTCGTCGTCGGTCGACCAGTTCGACACCGAGATGCGCATCGCGGCCTGTCCATGCCACGTCGTGGCGCTCATCCAGCAAGTGCCCTCGCGCTGCACCGCCCCGACAACGGCCCGGGTGAGACCGTCGTGGTCACCGTCCGGAGACCGGAACCTCACCAGCACCTGGTTGAGCACCACCTCGTTGAGGATCTCGACACCCGACCCGTCGGACAGCAGCTCGGCGAACCGCCGCGCGTGACCGCAGCACCGGTCGACCATCGCCGCGACGCCGTCGCGGCCCAGCGAGCGCAGGGCCGCGTACACGCTGAAGCCGCGCGCTCTGCGTGAGAACTCCGGATTCCAGTCCATCTGGTCGCGCTCGTCGCCCTCGGCGTGGACGAGGTAGCTGGCGTGGACGCCCATGGCGGCACGGTGGGACGCCGGGTGGGCCGTGAACGCGAGTCCGGAGTCGTAGGGCACGTTGAGCCACTTGTGAGCGTCGGCGGCCCAGGAGTCGGCACGCTCCACACCTGCGACGGTGCTGCGCAGCCGGGGGCTGGCCGCTGCCCACAGACCGAACGCACCGTCGACGTGCACCCACGCGTCACGATCGTGCGCCACGCCGGTGAGCTCACCGACCGGGTCGAGCGCACCGGTGTTGACGTTGCCGAGCTGGGTGCACACGATCGTGGGCCCGTCGCCGGCGGCGAGCGCGACCGCGAGCGCGTCGGGCCGCATGCGCCCCTGCCCGTCCGCCGCGACGGGCACGATCCGGCCCGTGCCGACGCCCAGGAAGCGCAAGGCGCGGTCGATGGTGTCGTGCCGCTCCTCGCCCACCAGCACCCGCAGCGGCGGCGCCCCGACCAGGCCGTCCACCTCCACGTCCCAGCCGGCGCCGGCCAGCACGTGGTGGCGGGCTGCGGCCAGGCAGGTGAGGTTCGCCATCTGACCACCGGTCACGAAGCCACAGGACGTCCCGGGCGGCAGGCCGAGCAGCTGGGTGAGCCAACCGGCCGCGACCTCCTCGACGACCGACCCGGCCGGGCTGGCCACGTGCAGCCCGGCGTTCTGGTCCCAGGCGGACGTCAGCCAGTCGGCCGCCACCGCGGCGGGCAGCGCCCCCCCGATCACGAACCCGAAGAAGCGACCGCTGGGGGTCGCCACCAGACCTGCCTCGGCCGTGTCGACGAGGTTGGCCACCACCGTCGCGGGCTCCTGCGGACCTGCGGGCAGCGGACCCCCCAGCGCCGCTCGCAGTTGGTCGACGCCGGCGCCGGCACCGACCGGGCGCTCAGGCAACCGCTCGAGGAAATCGCTCGCGCGCTCGGCGGTGGCCATCAGCAGAGCGCGCCACGCGGGGACCTGCACGGTGGACCTCCGGGCCACTTGGATGGCGGCATGCTGCGACAGCGACCGAGCGCTGTCCACGACGGAAGGCGGACGACGTGCGCATCGAGACGGTGACGATCGACCGGGCCGAGACCGCGGCCGGGACGGTCGTGGTCGTGGACGTCCTGCGTGCGTTCACCACCGCCGCTCACGCCTTCAGCGCCGGTGCGCGTGAGATCGTGCTGGTGGCGGGCATCGACGAGGCGCGGGAGCTCGGCCGACGGCTGCCGGGGGCGCTCACGATGGGCGAGGAGGGTGGTCGGCCGCTGCCCGGCTTCGACCTGCACAACTCGCCGACCGGGCTGGAGGGCCACCAGCTCACGGGTCGAGTGCTGGTGATGCGCACGAGCGCCGGCACCCAGGGGGTGGTGCGCGCGCGAGGGGCCGACGGGCTGGTCGCCGCCTCGTTCGTGTGCGCGTCCGCGACCGCCCGCTGGGTGACGGCCCGGTCCCCGCAGCTCGTGACGTTCGTGATCACCGGGGCGCACAGCGGTCGTGACGGCGACGAGGACCGTGCGTGCGCCGACTACCTGGCGGCACTGCTGGGTGGCGAGCGTCCCGACCCGGAGCCGTACCTGCGGCGGGTACCAGCGTCCGAGGCGGCGCAGGACTTCGGGCGTGACGACCGGCCGTGGCTACCGCAGGCCGACGTCGACGCGGCCGTGCAACTCGACCGCTTCGACCTCGCGATGCCCGTGGAGCACGACGGCGACCGGCTCGTGATGCGGCCGGTCGTCCCGTGACCGCCGCGGGCCCTGCCGGCGGTGGGCGAGCTGCTGGCCTCAGACGACGTCGAAACCGGCGACGCGCACGCGCTCGGCCAACTCCGTCTCCTCGACCCGGCTCTCGTCGAAGCGGATGCTGGCGCTCCCGGCATGGTCCACCTGAGCCTCGATCACTCCCTCGAGCCGCTCGAGCGACACCCCGAGGCGCTCAGCGCAGTGTTCGCAGTCCATCCAGGCGACCTGCAGCGTGGTCTGTGTTGCCATTCGGCACCTCCTCTGCGGTCGTCGCCTCGACCTCACCGTACGACGGGAGGTCGGGCGCGATCGATCCCGGATGCGACCTCACGACCGCACGCCATCAGGTCGCGCCGACGTCCTCGTCACCACCGGGGCGGATAGCGGTCACACCGACGTCCTCGGCGCCACCGAGGCGCATGACGGTTACACCGACGTCCGCGTGGCCACCGGGGCGGCCCGCCCGTCGCAGTCCCCGGTCGCTGCAAGGTCGCGGCGCAGGCTCGCGATCAGGTCCGCGCGCTCGGGCAGGAGCGTCCTCAAGGCGTCCAACGACAGGCCGCGCAGGTGGAGGCGTCGCAGCACGATCGGACGTTGCGCGGCCACGGCCACGCCGAGCAGGTCGACGAGCAGGACATGCGTCGAGTCGCTCGCCGGGGCCCGGCTCCTCGATCGGGCCTCGTCCATGGCTACCGCTCCCCCGCCGCGCCCTCCCCGATGGTCGGCGCGAGCACGGTCGTGCTTGAGCAGTCGATGCGAGCGCTTCGCCTACGGCAGCCGCCAGTCCACCGGCGGGGCTCCGAGCTCGGCGAGCAGCGCGTTGGTGCGGCTGAACGGGCGCGAACCGAAGAACCCGTTGCCCGCCGACAGCGGGCTGGGGTGCGGGCTCTCCACCACCGGCGTCCTCCCCAGCACGGACTTCAGGGCACGCGCGTCCCTGCCCCACAGGATCGCGACCAGCGGCTGGTCCCGCGCCACCAGCGCACGGATGGCGTGCTCGGTGATCTGCTCCCAGCCCCGACCACGGTGGGAGCCCGGCGCGCCGGCACGGACTGTCAGCACCCGGTTGAGCAGCATGACCCCCTGGTGGGTCCACGGGGAGAGGTCGCCGGTGGCGGGCAGCGGGTGACCGAGGTCGTGTTGGTACTCGCAGAAGATGTTCTGCAGGCTCCTGGGCAGCGGCTGCACGTCGGGCGCGACGCTGAAGCACAGACCGACCGCGTGACCCGGGGTCGGGTAGGGATCCTGACCGACGAGCAGGACGCGCACCGCCTCGAACGGCTGACGCAACGCGGCGAGGACACGGCGACCCGCGGGCAGGAAGCGCCGTCCCGCCGCCTGCTCCTGGCGGAGGAAGTCGCCCAGCGCCGCGAGCCGGTCGCGCACGGGCTCCAGCTGCTCCGCCCAGCCCGGTCCCACCACCTGCGAGAGGTTGCGCCCCGCCGTGGGCGGTCGGTCGGTGAGCGTCAGTGTGGTCTGGCTCATACGGGCACGCTCCTGGCAGGTGCCTGCCCCGTGTACCACCTCCCCGCGCCCCGGCCAAGGACCTGACCGCACGACCCTGTCGACCTCACGCGCCGTCGAGCTAACGTGGACCCGCAGCGACCCCTCACCTGCAGGAGCACTTGCATGTCGTCGACCCCTCGTGCCGCCACCCTGGTACGCCCCTCGATCGCCTTCCTGGCCGCCGCCGTCCTCACCACCGCCCTGATCGTCACCACACCGCCGCCCGCCGATGCGGCCCCCACCTGGGCGCCGGTGACCAGCGCGACCATCCGACCCGGCGTGATGACCTTCACGGAGGGGGCGCAGTGCACCGCCAACTTCGTGTTCACCGACGGGACCAACGTCTACCTGGGTCAGGCGGCACACTGCGCCGGCACCGGGGGAGGCGCCAACGGCTGTGACAGCGGTTCCCTGCCGTTGGGCACCTCGGTGACGCTGAGCGGCGCGTCGCAGGCGGGTGCGCTCGTCTACAGCTCGTGGCTGACGATGCAGCAGGTGGGCGAGACCGATCCCAACGCCTGCCACCACAACGACTTCGCGCTGGTGAAGCTCCACCCAGCCGACCACGGGAAGGTCAACCCGACCGTGCCGTTCTGGGGCGGCCCGAAGGGCCTCGACACTGACGGCACCCTCGTCGGGGAGCCGATGTACAGCTACGGCAACTCGAGCCTGCGACTCGGGCTGTCGCTGCTCAGCCCCCAGCGCGGCTACAGCCTCGGGGACTCCGCCGGCGGCTGGAACCACCAGGTCTACAGCGTGCCGCCGGGCGTCTTCGGCGACTCCGGCAGCGGGGTCCTGGATGGCGGAGGTCGCGCGGTGGGGACCCTGCAGACGGTCCAGCTCGCGCCGCTGGTCGGCAGCAACGGCGTCAGCGACCTCCACTTGGAGCTGGACTACATGCGGGACCACACCGGACTGGACGCGGTCGACTTGGTGAACGGAACCCAACCGTTCCAGGCCGGTCGCCTCCTCTAGCAGCGCGTACCCTCCGACACGGAGCGTGACGCTGCTCGGAGGTGACGATGACGTCCGCGGCCGTGCCGACCCGCTACTGGCACGCGCTCGACGACGGGCGCGTGCAGTGCGATCTGTGTCCGCGCGCCTGCAGGCTGCACGAGGGACAGCGGGGTCTGTGCTTCGTGCGTGCCCGCCAGGACGACGCGATCGTGCTGACCACCTACGGACGATCCAGCGGCTTCTGCGTCGACCCGATCGAGAAGAAGCCGCTCAACCACTTCCTGCCGGGTTCCTCCGTGCTGTCGTTCGGGACAGCCGGGTGCAACCTGGCCTGCCGCTTCTGTCAGAACTGGGACATCTCCAAGTCCCGCGAGCTGGACACCCTCGCCGACGAGGCAACGCCGGAGACCATCGCCCGCACGGCCGCGCGGCTGGGCTGCCGCAGCGTCGCGTTCACCTACAACGACCCGGTCATCTTCCACGAGTACGCGATCGACGTCGCGGACGCATGCCGCGACATCGGGATCCGCACGGTTGCGGTGACCGCCGGGTACGTCTGTCCGGAGCCGCGTCGGGAGTTCTTCGCCCACGTCGACGCCGCCAACGTCGACCTGAAGGCGTTCACCGAGGACTTCTACCACCGCACGTGCAGCGCCGCGCTCGGCCCCGTGCTGGACACGTTGCAGTACCTGCGGCACGACACCGACGTGTGGTTCGAGCTGACCACGCTGCTGATCCCGGGTCATAACGACAGCGACCACGAGATCGACCGCATGACCCGGTGGGTGGTCGACCACCTCGGCCCCGACGTCCCGATGCACTTCACCGCCTTCCATCCCGACTACAAGATGCGCGACGTGCCCCCGACGCCCCCCGCGACACTCGCCCGTGCGCGGACGATCGCGCTCGCCAACGGCGTGGGTTTCGCCTACACCGGCAACGTCCACGACGTCGACGGCGGCACCACCCGCTGCCAGACGTGCGAGGAGACGCTGATCGTGCGCGACTGGTACCGCCTGCTCGACTACCGCGTCACCGACGACGGGCGGTGCCGCGTTTGCGGGGCGGCGACCGCCGGTGTGTTCGACGGTCCCGCCGGAGGCTGGGGGAATCGTCGGCTGCCGGTGTGGCTGTCCGACGTCGCCAGCGCCTGAGCAGGACCGCCGCGGTCGCCGGGGCACGTGCGTCGACCGAGCTCTATCGGTCGAGCAGCCGCAGGAACCCGGTCACGATGCGGTGCGTGAGACCCCAGATGGTGGAGTCGCCGTAGCGGATCGCCGGGAACGGTCCCATCCCCCGGTACCAGTTGCTGGTGGCAGCAGCGCGTGACGCCAGGTGCGCCACCGGCACCCACACGGCGGCGTGCACCTCGGCCGGGTGCGGGACCACGGCCGGGGAGCGGTCGAGGGTGAACACGAACGTCGCGACCGTCACCCTGACCCGCGCGCGGCGGTGTCGTCCGAGGCGCCCGACCGGGGTGGGCAGCTGGAGACCAACCTCCTGACGAGCCTCGCGTCTCGCGGTGGCGGCGAGGTCCGCGTCACCGGCCTCGCGCCGGCCACTGGGGAGCGCCATCTGACCCGACCAGCGGTCACCACGCCGGATCGTCCGTTCGACGAACAGGATGGCGGGACCGGGTCCGCGCAGATTCAAGATCAGGGCGGTCGCCGCTGGCCGGCGCGAGCGCTCGGCGGCACCCACCTTCGGGGAGTGGGCGGCGACACGGGCGACGATGTCCTCGAGGTCGGGGATGACGATCGCTCCGTGGGCCCGGTGAGTCCCTACCCGCCCTGCTCGCGGCCAGCCGCGGCGGCGTCCTCACCGCCCTCCTGCTCCGGGCGGTCCTCGGCCTGGTGCTCCACGCGGGCCCGCTCCTGGCGGGCCTCGGCGGCGCGTGCCTCGGCGCGTGCCTTGTGCGCCTCGGCCTCCCGCTGCCGCGCCTCCTCCTGCTTGGCGACCTTCTCCTGCTGGGCGATACCCTCGCGTCGCAGGTCGTCCCGGTCGGTGATCGCGCCGACCGCCTCCTTGCCCCGGCCCTTGATCTCCTCCACCACGTCCTCGGGGCCCGTCACGGTGCACTCCCGTCGTCGCTGCGGCCATGGTCGCAGCCGTCTGCCCGCCCCGCTCGTCCGAACGGCGGGTGCTGACGACGGACCTCAACGGCTGCCGGGTCTGCTTCGCTCTGCCCAGGCCGCGGACAGGCGGAGGCGTGTCGCTACGTGAACTGGCGGTGCTGGGGACGGCCAGTCAGGTACCCACCCGGGAGCGCAACCACAACGGCTACCTGCTGCGGTGGGACGGTGAGGGCATCCTGTTCGACCCCGGGGAGGGCACGCAGCGCCAGCTCACCCTGGCAGGTCTGGCCGCGTCCAGCATCACGCGCATCTGCCTGACCCACCTGCACGGCGACCACTGTCTCGGGCTGCCCGGCGTGGTGCAGCGGCTGTCGGCGGACCGGGTGCAGCACCCGGTGGACCTGCACTTCCCGGCGAGCGGTCACGAGCACGTGCAGCGGCTGCTGAACGCCGCGGTCTTCCACGGGACCGCCGTGGTGCGTGAGCACCCGGCCGAGCCGGGAACGGTGGTGGACGGCCCGGCGTTCCGGCTCGTCGCCCGCCGCCTGGACCACCCGGTGGACACCCTCGGCTGGCGGCTGGAGGAACCGGCTGGGCGCCGGCTCCTGCCCGACCGGCTCGACGCTGCAGGTGTCCGTGGCCCCGACGTCGGCCGTCTCCAGCGCGAGGGGGTCATCGAGGTCGCGGGACGCACCGTCCGCCTCGAGGACGTCAGCGTCACCCGACGCGGGCAGCGCTTCGCCTTCGTCATGGACACGGCGCTGTGCGACGCGGCCTTCGAACTGGCCGAGGGAGTGGACCTGCTCGTCTGCGAGGCGACCTTCCTGTCCCGTGACCGTGACCTCGCCCGCGCCTACCGCCACCTCACCGCGGCCGACGCCGCCCGTGTCGCCGCCGCGTCGGGGGCACGCCGGCTAGTGCTCACCCACTTCTCGCAGCGTTACCCCGACGAGCGGGCGTTCCTCGATGAGGCGCGGGCGATCTTCGACGACGTCGTCGTCGCACGTGACCTGATGCGGGTCGCGGTGCCGCCCCGCTGAGGCGGTTCGCGGGACGCCGCCCCGCCGCGCCCGTCGCGACCGTCGTGGACGGGCGTCGCGCCTGACCGTCCCGTCATCGCGCGTGACTCACTCGAGGGCGTCCTCCTCGCCTACGACCACCACGCCCAGTGAGCGGCCGCTGAGGAACAGCTGGCCGCCGTTGTGGTGCACATCGTCGAGCCGGAACACGGCGGTCTGGCGTCGCTCCAGCGTCTCGCGCACCAGCGTCGCCGCCTCGTCGCGGCTCGCCTCCACGTACCAGCGCTGACCCTCTGCCTCCAGGTAGACCGCCATGCAAGCCCCCGACCGTCGCCGTCCCACGTCCCAGCAGGTCAACGTGCGTGCAGACGCCTGCGCAGCAGCGCGCTCGCGTGCGTCCACGCTACTCGGGGCGGACCGACAGGGATACTCTCGCCGGCAGGAACGTCCTGGCCGTCACGGCCTCCCGCTGGTGGCGGTCGGTGACCGACGACCGGAGCGGCGGTTGGAGCGGCTGTCGTTGCGAGCGGTGCGCAGCATCGCGCTCGCCGCCTTGACGGTCGGCTGCGTCGTACTCGGCCCATCGCCCACCTTCCTCGCGGCGCTCGAGCGTCTCTACGCGGTCGCCATGCTGGACGGATGTGAGCGTCGCCGATCCGCCGACCTGGTGACCCGGGCGTGGGCGGGGCCACACGCGCCCCGACCCCGCCGGCCCCGTTCCTCCCGTCCACACACCCCACGGTGAGCCGGCCTCGGCAGCCCGTCGGCGACCCCTTCGCGACCTCCGCCCGGCGGGTCCTCGCACCGCTTCACGTCTCCGGCGCCCCCAGCTAACGTCGCTCCACACGACCCGGAGGAGGAGACGTGGCCAAGCCCGCGATCATCGCGGTCGATGACGACCCGCAGGTCCTGCGCGCCGTCGAGGGCGACCTCAGCCGCCACTACTCCGACGACTACCGCGTCGTCGCGGCCTCCTCCGGCGCGGAGGCTCTGGAGGTGCTCGAGCAGCTGAAGCTGCGCGACGACGAGGTGGCGCTGTTCGTCGTCGACCAGCGCATGCCCGAGATGACCGGCGTGGAGTTCCTCGAGCGGGCGGAGGCGCTGTTCCCGCGGGCCAGGCGCACCCTGCTCACCGCCTACGCCGACACCGAGGCCGCGATCCAGGCGATCAACCGCGCCAACCTCGACTACTACATCCTCAAGCCCTGGGATCCTCCGGAGGAGAAGCTCTACCCGATCCTCGACGACCTCCTCGACGACTGGGTGGCCGGGTACCGCCCACCGTTCGAGGGTGTGCGCGTCATCGAGCACCGCTGGTCCCCACGGTCCCACGATCTGAAGGCGTTCCTCGCGCGCAACCAGGTGCCGTACATCGCGCTGGACGCGGCCAGCGACGAGGAGGCGCAGCGGCTGCTCACGTACGCCGGGGTGGGACCGTCCGACCTCCCCGTGGTGCTGCTGCCCGACGGTGGCAC
>DASZZX010000193.1:0-4124 GCA_036260415.1 Nitriliruptorales bacterium | reverse complement strand
CGGTCGCGAGGACGCACGATCCGCCGGGGCCCGGCGGTCGCGCCCCGCGCGGCTGATGCCCCAGCCGGCACGGCGGTGGTCAGGGTCGAGGGCGAGGTCGGCGCCGAACACCGGGGTGACGCCGGTGGTGGCGCAGGCCTGGGCGAAGCGCACCGCCCCGTACAGCCCGTCGCGGTCGGTCAGCGCGACGTGGCTCATGCCGTGGAGGGCGGCAGCCGCGGCGAGCTCGCGGGGGCGGATCGCTCCGTCCCGCAGCGAGTAGCTGGACCGCACCGCGATATGCGCGAAGGGAACCACCACGGTCCTCTATGAACGTACGTTCGGATGCTGGCAGCGGGGCGGGCACCCGTCAAACCACGTGGCAGCGACGGGGCGTCGGCTGGCCCGCCTGAGTGCGCGCGAGGATCCATCTGCTGCGACAGCCAGACGGACGACGAACGGTTGGCGGCCGGCCAACTGACGACGGAGGAACACGCTGCCCGCGCGACGATGCTGGCCGACCGAACCGGCCTGCGGTCGCCCTTGGTGCCGCTCGTCGTCGTGCTGGGGGTGCCAATGCTCCTGGGAACGTTTCTTCGTCGGGTGGGCCGCTGACGATCACATGGTTGGGGATGGCGCGACGGGATGATGGGCGACCGCGGCTGGACGACGGGCGATCACATGGGGTGGACGTCGCGGTCGGGGACGGCCGGAGACCCGGTGGCCGGCGCGTCAGGGGTCGAGATGACAGCGACGGTTCTCCGCTTCGATCGGCGGGTGATCTCGGCCACGGCACGGTGAGCCGGCGAACGTCACGCCGGTCAACGACGGGGCGGTCTTCCACGACCTAGTGACCGGTGACCTGAGGTTCGCGCCCGGGGATCGTGCGTCGTATCGCCCGCATCCGGTCGCGAGGACGCACGATCCGCAGGGGCCCGGCGGTCGCGCCCCGCGCGCCTGCTCCTCGACATGCCCTCACGCTCCCCCGCTGTCGTGGTTCCGAACGCCCAGACCCATGCGTCGCCGAGGTTCGCGTGAGCCAGGCACCGGGCAACCGACTCCCGCATGGGGCGAGAACCCTTCCAGCTCGATGCCCTTGAGGTTCTATGCACCTTGTGCTTCTATGCATGTGGGCCGAGCTCCAGGAGGGCGGCTGTGCACATCGACAAGGACCTGGTGGCGGCGTCGGCGACGCCGATGGTGCTGGCGATCCTGGCCGAGGGCGAAAGCTACGGGTACGCCATCCTCAAGCGCGTCCGGGAGCTGTCGGACGGTGAGCTCGAGTGGACCGACGGGATGCTCTACCCGCTGCTGCATCGTCTGCACCGGCTCGGGTACGTCACCACGGAGTGGCGAACGCCGCCCGAGGGCCGGCGTCGCAGGTACTACGTGATCACCGATGAGGGGCACGCGGCACTCGCGGAGCACAAACGGCAGTGGGTGACCGTGGCGCGGGCTCTGGGTGACGCCTGGGGAGGCCGCGAACTGCTGCCCTTGGCCTTCGGGAGGGCCTGACCGTGGACCAGCTGGAATCGGAGATCGCGGAGTGGCGCGCATTCGTCGAGCAGAGCCCGGCGGTCGATGGTCGTGACGTGGAGGAGTTGGAGACCCACCTGCGAGATCAGATCGCTGATCTGGACGCGGCCGGTCTCGCCGCTGACGAGGCCTTCCTCGTCGCGGTGAAGCGGATGGGGAGACTCGACGATGTGTCGCGAGAGTTCGCGCGCGAGCACAGCGGCAGGCTCTGGAAGCAGCTCGTCCTCTCGGGCGGGGATGAGCAGGCACACCCCGACAGCAGTTGGGTCGAGGTGCTGGTGTTCGCTGTCGCGGTGGCCGTCACGGTCCAGGTCGCACGCCTGGCTGCGGGGTTCCCGGGCGAGGAGGCCTCCTGGCTGTTCCGCAACACGAGCCTGCTCGTGCTGCCGTTCCTCGCCGGCTACTTCGCCCGCCGACGGCGACTGACATCGCGCCAGTGGCTGGCGACAGCTGTCCCGGTCGCGATCGCTGCCGTCGTGATCAACCTCTACCCGTGGGGTGAGGGGGCATCCACCGAGCTGCTCGCCGCTCTGCACCTGCCCGTCGTGCTGTGGTTCGTGGTCGCCTACCCGTACATGAGCGGTGTCGTGCGGTCCCCCGAGCGGCGCATGGACTTCGTCCGCTTCACGGGCGAGTGGGTCATCTACTACGTGTTGATCGCGCTCGGGGGTGGTGTGCTCATGGGGTTGACCGCGGGCATCCTCGAACCCGCCGGGATCGACGCCGAGCGGGTCATCGAGGTGGTGGCGCCCCTGGGAGCGGCCGGTGCGGTGGTCGTGGCCGCATGGCTCGTCGAGTCGAAGCAACGGGTCGTGGAGAACATGGCGCCGGTGCTCACCATGGTCTTCACGCCGCTGTTCGCGGTGATGTTGATCATCGCCGCCTTCGTCTACGCGTTCACCGGATTGGGAGGCGTGTTCGATCGCGAGCTCCTCGGCGTGTTCGACGCCCTGATGGTGGTGGTCCTCGGGCTCGTCCTGTACGGGATGTCCGCCCGGGAGCCGTCGCAGGGGCCGGGGTGGATGGACCGGATCCAACTGGTCGCTGTCGTCAGCGCGCTCGTGCTCGACCTGATGGTGCTCGGCGCGATGATCGCCCGGATCGGCGAACTCGGGTTCACCCCGAACCGCACGGCGGCACTCGGCCTCAACCTTTTGCTCCTCGTCAACCTCGCCGGGGCCGCCTGGCTGTCCACCCGGTTCCTGACCGGACGCAGCACCTACCACCGGCTCGAGCGTTGGCAGACCACCTACCTGCCCGCCTTCGCCGTCTGGGCCGCCGCGGTCGTGGTCATCCTCCCCCCACTCTTCTTCTTCCGCTGACCGCAAGGCGCGTAGCTCTACGCGTACTTGCGAGCTCAGGTCATGACGGCAGGTGATACGAGGACGGCCATGGACATCGACAGGGAGCTGGCCGCGGCCCCGGCAACGCCGCTCGTGCTCACGTTCCTGTCCGAGGGTGAGAGCTACGGCTACGCCATCGTCAAGCGCGTGCGCGAGCTGTCCGGGGACGAGCTGGAGTGGACCGACGGGATGCTCTACCCGCTGCTGCATCGCCTCCGACGGCTCGGGTACGTGACGACGGAGTGGCGGACGCCGCCGGGTGGGCGCCGCCGCAGGTACTACGCGATCACCGACGACGGCCAGGCTGCCCTCGCCAAGCGGCAACGCCAGTGGGGGAACGCCGTGCGTGCGCTGGGCGGCATGTGGCGAGGCGCCGGATGGCTGCTGACGGCACTCGGGGAGCGTGACGGGTCGTTTGGAGTCACCGATCGCTGGCTGGCATGCGACGGCCGCCCTCGCCTGTGCCGCCCCCGCCTGTCTGAGGTGCTGTCTGCGGTGATTGACGCCACGCCGGCGTGATGACGGACCGCCCTGGTCCGGTCCCGGCCCGGGCTCATCGTGACGAGATGCGACGAACAAATGACTCCGACGTCATCCGGGCCTCCTTCGTGGACGACGCCGGCGATTGCGGTCCCCGGCCCCGGGCACCGTGCGCGAGCGCACAGCCGGGCTCAGCGTTGGGCGGGTTCGAACAGCATGTGCGGGTGGGTTCAGAGAGCGACGCCCGCACAACCACGATGATGGGTATCGCGGAGGTCGACGGAAGGCGACAGTACGGGCCGGGACTGCAGCGCATTGACAGCACGCATGCCAAGCGCGATGTTGGCCAAGGTCGTCGGGTGCGAGGCAAGAGAGCCGTTCGGCGCCGGGCGAGCATCGCAGCGGCACAGCGGGAGCGGTACCTCGACGAGGAAGCTGCCCGGATGACGGTGGTGGCGGTGCATCGGACGCGGCCTCGGTGTACCACATGGACGTCGGCGCTTCGGCGTTCGTACCTTCGCTGATTGATCGATATGGAAGGCATCGAGGGCTACCGCCGAACCGAGCGACCACATGCTCACGCAGTTGGAGCAGAAAGCCCGTGACCTGGGCGAGCAGGGCAGGGTCCACGTGCATCGGCTGCACGCAGGGTTCTCACGAGTTGCATCGGTCGGACAGGCGCACCCCTGACCAACCCGCTGTCGCAGGGCCCATCACATCCGAGACGGCTGGAGAGACGACAGGTCGAGGGCCGGCGTTGGGTTCTTGCGTTAACCGACTGTCGTC
>DASZZX010000192.1:0-14063 GCA_036260415.1 Nitriliruptorales bacterium | reverse complement strand
GGATCGGACGGAGCATGCGCTGAGAGCGCCCCGGTGTGGGCGCCGGGCGCGCGTTCAGGTGTCCTGACCCGCGAGGTTGTTGACACGCGTGCTTGCAAGGCGACAAGGCCTCCGAGTGCAATGATTGGTGTCCAAGCCGATCACGCACCAAGGAGGCATCCTCGTGGCCCAGCATGGGAACGCTCGGTTGACCTTCCAGGGCAGGCTGACGCTGAACGCGCGGCGGCGACCATCACGGTGCCCTCCATCTGCGGGTCCCGGTGACACCCCGTGGCGGCCGGGCTCACGAGCACGACGTGGCGGCTCCGCCCGCGCGCGCCCGGTGCGGAGCTCGCCCCCGGCTCTGCGGACCGGCCTGTCGGGCGATGTCGAGGCCAGGTCCGTCGACCCGCCGAGTCTCATCCACGAGCGGACAGCGGCAGGCTGAACTCCTCGCCCTCGTCCTCCACGCCGATCTGTTGCCTGCGCGCCGTGTCGCTGCACCATCAACGGCGACGACGTACCCAGCGGCGTATGTGCCATGACAGTGCGCAGGAGCGCGTTGAGCGCCCCTACAGGTCGTGACGTGACACGCTACCGGCCGGCGACGGGAGGGACGGTGGAGAGGCGGCCGGCCACGGTGCCATGGCGTGACCGGGTGTCGGGTGCGCTGGAACGGTGCGTACTCGAACGGGTGGACAGCGGGTTCCGGCTGGCCCGGACCGCGCTGCTGGCCGCGGGCGGCGTACCCGTGGAGGTGCGCTAGGCGGTGCTCCCGACGCTCGCTGGTCCGCGCGTGAGGTGGCGGTTCGCGTGGTCGATGCGGACGGGCTGGTCCTGGCCAGGCAGGGTGGCAGCTGGTGCGCGATCGGTGGCCGTGCCCGAGCCGGACGGGTGCGTCGATGGCGACCTGGGGTTCACGCCCTCCACCAACACGCTGGCGGTCGACCGTCTGGACCTCGCGGTCGGCGAGGAGGGACGACTCACCGCCGCGTGGCTGCAGGCCCGTCGCTCGAGCTGCGACCGCTCCGCCAGCGCGAGGAGCGGCTCGACGAGCGTGCCTACCGCTACCGGTCGGGAGACTTCACCGCACGCTTGGACGTCGACCACCTCGGGCCGGTGCGCGACTACGAGGGCCACCGGGAGCTGGTCGCCGAACGCTACGCGGTGCCGTGAGGGCCCGACCAGAGGTGCGGGCACTCTCCGTGCACGGTGTTTCGTGCGGCTCCCGGTCAGCAGTCCAGCCCGGAGATCCTCGCTGCCACGTCGGCGCGGACCGTCTCACTGAGCGCGACCGTCCCACCGTAGAGCGACGCGGTGCGCACGCTCGCCGCGGTGTCGCACAGGTAGGCTGCAGGCGCGGCGTGCAGCACGTCCCTGAAGGTCAGCAGCACCGGTCCGCCGCGGCGTGCGACGTGCACGCCACCGGTCAGCGAGTCGGGGAAGCGGTCACGGCGGGCCACGCCCACCACCGTGGGATCGGCGAAGAACCTGCGCGCCACCTCGACCGCGGTCTCCTCCCGGCTGGGTCCGAAGACGGGTGTCGCCTGCGCGTACGGGCGCGCGGCCGGACCGCCCACCGCGAACAGGGTCGCGCCGCTGCGCGCCGCGAGGTAGGCGTCGGTCGCCGGGTGGCGCTGTTCGCTCACGGTCAGCAGCACCGCGGCTTCAACGTGGGCCGAGGCCGCGCCGGCGGGCAGGGCGTCCGCGAAGTCGTAGCCGGTGGTGACCATGAGGGTGTCGGGGTCGCCCAGCTCCTGCGCGATCGCGATCGCCGTCTCGACGCGGGTGGGACCGAAGATCCGCCGGGTGCGGTAGCCCAGCTCCTGGATGCGCTGCTCCACGGCCGGGGCCAGCGCCACGTCGCCTCCCAACAGGTACACGGTCTTGCCGGGTGGCAGCACACGTCGCAGCTCGGCCTCTGTGCGTGTGTGAAGGGCGGGCGGGTAGGTGATGAGCAGGGGTGCGTCGTTGGCGACGGCGAGCGGTGTGCCGGCCAGCGCGTCGGCGTAGCCGTCGGGGTCGTCGGCTCGGGCGAGGACGGCCGCCTCGGCGGAGCCGCCCGCCGGGTAGCTGTCCTGCGAGATCGCGACAGCGGTCTCGATCCTGGTGGCCCCCCCGAGACGCCGGACGAGGTCGTCGAAGCTCAGCACATACAGGCCGGAGTTGATGTCGCTGACGAGCACGACGTTGCCGGCCGTCGCCACCCCGACGACGTACGCCTTGGCGGGCAGCACGCCGGTCGGGTCGGGGATGTCCGGCGGCACGAACGACGCGACCTCGCCGGGCGGTTCCGCCGACAGGTCGAGCACCCTGAGGCCGTCCGAGTTGCTGGCGAGGAACGCCAGATCCTGGCTGGTGACGGCGTGGTGGACCGAGTACACCCCGAGGTCGGGTGGTGGGAACACGCTCGCGGTCGGCGGCCGGTACGTGGCGATCTCCTGCGGGCTGGTCGGATCGGCGATGTCGAGGATCCGCAGGGCCCCCCACTCGCCTGGTCGGTCGATCATCGCTCCGGTCACCGGCTGGCCGCCGGAGCAGTCGCCGTCCTCGGGGGTGGGGCACAGCGTGGAACGCAGCTGGTCGGCGTCCGGCTTGTCGATCATGATCGCGGGTACCACCAGCCCGGAGGGGTCGCCGTCCGCCGAGAACGCCTCGGGGGTAAGGCTGCTCGTCTGCGCTATGACGACGCCGAGAGCGCCGGCCTCCTGCAGGCGCTGGACGCGGCTGGCGAAAGAGCAGAAGGTGGGGGGCAGCCCGGTCTGGATGGCGCCACGGTCCACCAGGACGGTGCGGCTCTGAGGGTCCGCCATGAGCGGGTCCGCCGCAACCGGATCACCGCTGAACGATTCGCGTTCCGGGCACGCGCGACCGACGTAGACGAGCTCGCCGGAGCTCTCCGGCACCGAGCTTCCGGGCTGCCGGTAGATCTGGGCCGTGTCCTCGGGGTCGAACAGCGTGAACATCGCTTCGCAGGCGAACCGCTCTCCGGACAGCTCCGGCGGCGAGTCGATCCGCAGCCGCGTGTCCGGGCCGATCCAGTCCTCCTCCGAGAGCAGCGCCAGCGGCCTGTCTCCGGCGGTGCCGAACGTGACGTACGCGGCGTTTCCCTCCACCGCCCGGGCGTCGCGGTCGTAGCCCCACCGACCCAGACCGCTGGGGGTCGACGGGTCGGCGATATCGGCGGTGAGGAGGCCCTGGTCCATGTACGCGAGTAGCGCCGTGTCGCCGTCGGGGGTGCCCTCCGCCGAGTGGCCCGCGTCGAACGGGCGGCAGCCGTTGTGCGAGAAGCCCGTGAAGTTGTCTCCGAATCCGGGAGGGATCTGGTCGAACAGCGGGTAGGAGCCCACCTGGGTCGGAGTCCTCGGATCGGTCACGTCGACGATGCGCAGGTCGCCGGACTCGAAGCCGGACGCGGACGCGAACGGCTCGGTCGACAGCGACAGGACACGACCGTCGGGTCGCTGCACCAGCCACACCGCGTGCTGCGAGGAGGCGCAGGCGGTCCCTGCTCCAGGTCCGCACGGTGGCGCATCCGGCGGCACGGCCTCCGCGTCGGCGAAGTACCGCCCCAGGAACCGCGGGTCGGTCGGGTCGCTGATGTCGTAGTAGGCGACACCGCGGTCCACGAAGGAGCCCGGTCCGCTGCAGACCGCCATCGCGACCGCCAGCAGGTCCCCGGTGAAGGCGGGGGTGTCGACCGCCATGGCTGCCACGTCCGCGGCCACGACCCCCTTCGGCACGGCGATGGTCGATGCGACCGTGGGTGCGGTGGGATCGGAGATGTCGACGACCTTCACGGTCACCGCCGGGCACGGGTAGGGGTTGTACAGGTGGGTGTGGATGCCACCGGCGGGCAGGATCCCCGCGGCGACCACGACGGCGTCACCCACCGCCGTGACCTCGCCGTTGAGACCGTCGCCGCCGAGGTCGCTGTGCCCCACCAGCCGCAGCGACCGGATCCCGCCGGTGTCCGTGGCGGACTGCGCCGTGCCGCGCCCGGCCGACAGCGGTGCCGTGAGCGCTGCCAGGCCCAGGATCAGCGCGAGGTGCAGCGTTCGCGCGCGTCGCGATGCGGCAGTGCCCTGTCCCACCGTTGCGTCCCTCCTGTGCGGGCGGTTCAGCAGCCCCTGCCGGCGATGCGCGCTGCGATGGCGTCCACCACCTCGGCGCTGATCGCCGCACGACCGCCGTACACGTAGGCGCCGTCGATCTGCTCGGCGTGAGCGCAGAGGTAACCCTGAGGGGACTCGTGCAGCACGGTGCTGGGTGTCAGCAGGATCGGTCCTCCGAGCCGGGCGATGTGCGCCCCGCCGGCCAACGCGTCCGCGAAGACGTCGCGGCGCGCCACGCCGACCACGGTCGGTGCCGAGAAGAACGTCCCGGCGACCTCGACCGCTGTCTCTTCGCGGGTAGGTCCGACGACGGCGGTGGCGTCCGGGTAGGGTCGAGCCGCTGGCCCGCCGACCGCGTAACGGCGTGCTGCGGGGCGGGCGTCGAGGTACGCGTCGGTCGTCGGGTGACGCTGGTCGCCGATAGTGAGCAGCACCGCCCCTTCCGTGTGGGCCGCGGCGGCGCCGGCGGCGAGCGCGTCTGGGAAGTCGTAGCCGGTGGTGACGAGCAGCGGATCGGGCTGCCCGAGTGACTGCGCCACCTCCACGGCGGTCTCGACGCGGGTCGGTCCGGCGATCCGCTCGGTCCGGTAGCCGAGCGCCTCGACCGCGGTCCTCACGGCGTCGGTCAGAGCGGTCGGGCCGCCCAGCAGGTGGACGGGTGACCCTCGTGGCAGGACGCGTGTCAGCTCCTCCTGGGTGGCTGGGTGCAGCTGGTCGGAGGGCGTGAGCAGCAGGGGGGCGTTGCGCGCCACGGCGAGGGGGGTGCCGGCCAGCGCGTCGGCGTAGACGTCCGCGCGTGCGAGCACGACCGCGTCGGCCGAGCCCGCGACGAAACTCGCCTGCGAGACGGCGGCGGCGGTCTCGATGCGGCCCGCGCCCGACAGGCGGCGGACCGCGCCGGATGTCCCCGGCGGGGGTGGGGCAGGCTCGCCGGCCCGGGACACGCGGAAACCGAGCACATACAGCCCGCCGTTGATGTCGCTCAGCGCGACGACGCCCGTGTCGTCGCCGGTGGCGCGAACGTCCACCCCGGTGACGAGCGGCTGGTTGGGCCAGACCTGCCTGCGCCGCAGCTGCGGGCTCGGACTGGTGCGCAGCGGCGGTGTGGCGGTCGAGCCGGCGCCCGCACGGGGCGCGGGGTCGGCGACCGCCGGCGGGACGTACGCGGCGACCTCACGCGGTGCGGTGGGGTCGCTGACGTCCAGCACGCGCAGGCCGTCGGACATCCAGGTGGTGAACGCCAGGTCCGTGCCGAACTGTCGGTACAGCTCCGGCTGGTAGATCCCGTCGTCGGGAGGTGGCCACCGCCCGGACATGGGGCTGCGGTAGCTGCCGATCTCCCTCGGCGGGTCCTGCGAGAAGTCGATGATGCGCTGCGCGCCCCAGGCGCCCTGCTCGTCGCGGACGGTGGCCTGGATCCCTGTCGGGCCGAACTCGAACGCGTCGGCGTACGCGGTGCCCTCGTCGACGTCGGCGGTGGTCCCCTCGTCGACACCATCGTTCCACTCGAACTTCACCGTCGCCGTGACCGCGTCGGCCGGAGCGGTCACCACCGCCTCGTAGCGCTGACGCGGGGTCGCCGCTGCGAGCGAGGCGATCTCGCTCTCGCCGATAGCGGCACCAGCGGCGCTGTACCAGACCACCGCGGCCCTGAACGCGCCCGCGACCAGGGATGCGACCTCGAGGAACGCGCCGGTCGCGTAGTCCTGACCTGGAGCAACCGCGAACCTGTTCTCCGGGCCGACCTCACCTCGAGCGTCGCGGTCGTCGGTGTCGGCCACGCTGCGGAAGCGCCCCTTGTCCACCCGTGTGTCGGCGGGGACGGCGGCAACGTCGACGTTGGTGGTCGACGAGCGTTCCCAGGTGGCCGGGAACGGGTCGGGGTTGAACGCGCTGGGTGCCGCCAGCACCGGGTTGGGCACGTACTGGACCGCGCGGTAGGCGTCCAGCGGAACCGCTACGACCGGCTGGGAGGGGATGCCGCCGGGCGGGCCGTTGTTGGCAGAGTTCAGTGGCGGGTTCGACCCGGCGTTGATGAGGACCGCGACCGCACCGGCGGCGATGGCGCGGTCGGCGCGCTCGACCGTGCTGCAGCCGTCGAACGGACTGGGGCCGGGGTCCAGCAGCGCGATCTTGCCGGCGGGATCCGTCAGGAACTCGTCCTCGGCCAGGTTGGACGTGCCGGTCAGCGGCGAGGCCGGACAGCCGCGGCCGACGTAGACCAGGGGGGCGGCAAGCTGCTGGCCGGGCAGCTCGTACACGTGCTGGCCGATCGGGCTCTGACAGCCGCGCCACTCGCCGACCGCGGCGGTCGGGGCGCTGATGGACAGGTACGTCAGGGCGGGGTCGATGTCGTCCTCGGATGCGGCGACGAGCAGCCGCCCGTCCGCTGCGGTGAACGGCTCGACATCGGCGACGTTGCCCTCGACGGTGGGGTCGGGGGTGTACCCCCAGTGCTGCGGGGTCGGGTTGAACCGGAGCGGGTTGCTCCCCGGCACGACCGTCGGGAGATCGTCGAGGTCAAGCTCGAACAACGCGGCGGACCTGGGATCAGTCGGGGACGTGAACACGCTGGCGCCGTCGTAGAACGACACGATCGCGTGCTCGTGGTCGGGCGTCGGGGCCGCCGCCCTGCCGGCGAGGAAGGTCCGGCACCCGTTCACCGAGCCCTCACCGACCGACACCGGCGGGAAGGTGCCGACCTGTTGAGGCTCCCGCGGGTCGGTGATGTCGACGAGTCGGAAGTCGCCGAAGGGCGAGGCGTCGTGGGCGTTGCCGATGCTGAACGGCGTGGTGGCGACCGCGTAGAGACGATCGCCGCGTGGGAAGAGCCGCACGTCCTCGAAGATGCCCCATTGGCCGGTGGCGGGACTCCCCCCGGGAGTGGGGTTGGCGATGGTCGCGGGGTCGAACTCACCGAGCTTCGTCGGGTTCGCACGGTCGGTGACGTCCCAGAACTCCAGCCGCGCCCCGAAGAAGAACGACGTCTCGCAGCGCTGCGTCGCGATCGCCAGCAAATCCCCACGGAAGGCGGCCGTCGAGACCGACAGCGAGTCCAGCGCGCCGGCACTGACCGACACGTTGTCGAAGCGCTGGCCGCGGCGAGGGTTCGTCGCAGGCCAGGGTGGGCCCACGCCGCTGACGTCCTCGATGGTGATCGTGGTCTGCAGCACGGGAGCGGTCGGGTCGCTGATGTCGACCACCTTGACGCCGCCCCAGTCGGTGCAGATCCGCCCCGACGTGTTCTGAGCGCCGTGGAACAGTGCCCCGCCACCCACGAACACCGTGTCGCCCAGCACGGTCACGTCGCCGTTCTGTCCGCGCGGCTTCACCTGCCCGTCGAGACCGGGTGCGGCCAGGTCGTGGTGGGCGAGCAGGCTCAGCTGGACCGACTCGATGTCGCCGGGATCCGCTGCCTGCCCGGCGGCGGGGGTGTCGGCGGTCGGGAGGAGCGTCAGGGTCGCCGCGAGGGCGACGAGGATCGGCATCGGCCGGGTCCCGCCCCACCTCGACCGGTGAACCCCCCGAGCTGTCACTATCGCCCCGATCCCCGTATTCGCGCCGAACCTACGCTGCGTAACAAGCCGGCTACAATAGGTGTGTCGCGCATATAGTTCTCGGTCGGGGATTGCCGCCGCCCAGCACCGGCGCCATCATGCGGTCCGCGCAGGCCGGCAGGCCGTCGCGCGGGAGAGGCGGCGGTGGCCAACCAGCAGCCGGGGCGCAAGCGGGTCGGCCGGCGCGCCGTGTTCTGGGTCGCGCTCTGCATTCCCGCGCTGCTGGTCCTGTACGGGCTGCTGATGTACTTCACGCTGCCGCGGACCTACGGCGACGAGGCGAGCCTGGGCCGTTTCTTCCGCTGGGCCGGCGACGGGCAGATCCAGTCCGCGACGCTGCTCAGCGTCGACAACCGCGTCTTCTTCAACCGTGAGGGGAGGCCCCATTGGGTTGCTCTCCCCCCTTCCACCCAGTATCTGGACCGCTTCGTCGACCAGGCGCTCACATTGGACACGCCACTCGACGTCGACCAGCAGGACCTGAAGACGCTGCTGGAGCCGGCGAGCTACCTCCTGCCGGCCCTGCTGATCGTCACCGCTTTCGTGCTGTTCTTCCTGCTGATGCGCTCCGGTGGCAGCCCGTTCCTCCGTGCGGCTGCCCGGCGGGGTGCCACCGAGCACCCGGTCACGTTCGCCGACGTGGCGGGCGTCGTCGAGGCCGTGGATGAGGTGCGGGAGGTCCGCGACTACCTGATGGATCCGGACCGCTTCCGCTCCCTCGGGGCCGAGCCTCCCCGCGGCATCCTCCTGATCGGCCCGCCAGGCACCGGCAAGACGCTGTTGGCTCGGGCGGTCGCCGGCGAGGCGGGGGTGCCGTTCTTCTCGATCTCGGGCACCGACTTCGTCGAGATGTACGTCGGTGTGGGTGCGGCCCGCGTCCGCGACCTCTTCCGGCAGGTGAGGGATCGGGCCCCGGCGATCCTCTTCATCGACGAACTCGACGCGGTGGGGCGCACCCGCATCGCCGGGGCGACCGCCGGGCAGGACGAGCGTGACCAGACGCTCAACCAACTGCTGGTCGAGCTGGACGGTTTCCAGCGCGACACCGGTGTGGTGCTGATCGGGGCGACCAACCGTCCGGACATCCTCGACCCTGCGCTCCTGCGCCGCGGCCGGTTCGACCGCCAGATCACGTTCGACCGCCCCGACCGGGACGGGCGGACGGCGATCCTCGAGGTCCACGCGCGTGGCAAGCAGCTGGCACCTTCGGTGGATCTCGCCGCCGTCGCCGCCGCGACCCCTGGGTTCACCGGCGCCGACCTCGCCAGCGTCCTCAACGAGGCCGCGCTGCTGGCCGCACGCCGGCGCGGGGACACGATCACACCGGCCGACCTCGAGGAGGCGATCGACCGCGTCCTCGCCGGCAGCGAGGGCCGTGTCCGGCTGCTGACGCCGCGGGAGAGACGCGCAGTCGCGTGCCACGAATCGGGGCACGCGGTGGTCGCCTGGGCGCTGCCCGACGGCGGGCCAGTCACGAAGGTGTCGATCGTGGGACGCGGACGGTCGCTGGGGTTCACCCGGATCGTGCCCGGCGAAGAGCGCTTCGTCGTGGTCGAGCAGGAGCTCCAGGAGCAGTTGACCGTGATCCTGGCCGGCCGGGCCGCCGAGGAGCTGATGCTCGGGCAGGCAACCAGCAGCTCGAAGGACGACCTGCGGCGGGCGACCGCGCTCGCCCGTCGGATGGTGTGCGAGTTCGGCATGAGCGAGACGCTCGGACGACGCGCGCTCGGCCAGCCGCTGTCGTCATCCTTCCTGGACGAGGACGGCCGGTTGGAGCCCGACTACTCCGGTGAGGTGGCTGCGCTGATCGACCGCGAGATCAAGATGCTCGTCGACCGTGCGTTCGCGCGTGCGACCGCCATCCTGGTCGAGCATCGGCACGTGCTCGACGACCTCGCGACACGTCTGGTCGAGCGGGAGACCCTGCACCAGCACGAACTGTCGGAGTTCGCCACAGCCGTGGCCCCGTCATCAGCCTCCGCGCCAGGGACCGAGCCGGACAGCGCGAGCGCAGCCAGGTAGCGCGTCACGGCACCGACAGCGCTTGTGCTCTCGGCGCGGCCGAGCGTAGGCTTCGCCAAACGTTCGAGCGGGGTCCAAGGATCGGTCATGGTCGGCACTCGGTCCCACCGTTCCCGCAACGCCCTGCTCGGTGGTGTGGCGACCATGCTCCTCGCGATGGTGCTGGCGTTGCCGGCGTTCGCCTGCACGCCCAACGCGCGCATCGAAGTCAGCCCGGCCCGCGGCGAGGCTGGTGAGGCGTTCGACGTCGACGGCACCGGCTTCAACCCCCAGGGGTCGCCGGTGAGCATCCGGTGGGGCGGGGCTCAGGGGCAACTGCTGGCGACCGTCAACGTGGACGCCAGCGGCGCGTTCGTGCACCACAGCCAGGTGCCGTCCGACGCGCGGGCAGGCTGGGGGTACGTGACCGCCACCCAGCAGCAGCCGGACGGCAACTTCTACACGGCCAACGCAGCGTTCGAGGTGACCGCGACGCAGCCGGAGCCGGCACCGGCGCCCGAGGAGGCACCGCCCCCGGAGCAGCCCGCGCCCGACCCTGAACCCGCCGCCGAGCAACAGCCGGCCCCCGAGCAGCAGCCGGCACCTCAGCCGGCCCGGGATCCGGTCCAGCAGCCGGCCCAAGGCCCCGTCCAGCAGCCGGCCGAGGAACCGGTCCAGCAGCCGGCCGAGGAACCAGTCCAGCAGCCGGCCGAGCGCCCGGTCCAGCAGCCGGCGCCGGGCGTCGCCGCGGAGGCGACCGGGAGCGATCAGGAGGCGGACCGCACCGCGATCCCGGCCCCACCAGCCGAGCCGGCGGCGGTCGAGCAGCCGGCGCCCGGTGAGGCCGTCCGCGAGCAGGATGCGCCAGCCCGGCAGCCGCTTGCCGTTCTGCTCGACACTGCAGCGCAGGTCCCATCCCGACCGGCCGGAGCCCCCGCCGCCACCGCCGAGCACACCCAGGTGGGACCGTCAGCGTGGATTCTCCTCCCCGCCGCGTTGGTGGGGCTCACGTTGTTCGCGTTGGCCGGCGCGGCGTTCGTTCACGAGCTGCGCGAGCGGCGGAGGCGCCCGGTCGCCTAGCTGTCCTGACCCTCGAGGCGCGGAGCGCGTTCGCCCCGACCGGCTCGCGACCCAGCGGGCAAGCGTGAGCACAGCGCGCCGAGGGCGATCACGCATCGGCCGTCGGCGGCTGCTGCATCGGGGCGGGTGCCTTCGGGGCGACGTCGCTGTTGGCGGCGTTCTCGACGTCGCCGAGATGTTCATCGCCAGCCGCGCGCTGCTCGGCCTGGCTGGGGCGACCGCGCGCCGTCGACGCTGACAGGACGCAACGGAGCGTTGGTTGGTGCGAGTCGAACATGCGTACGTGCCGTCAGGTCGTTCGTTCGTAGACCTTGCAGTCGGGCCGCGCCACGTTCGACTGTGAGGGAGGCTTCGTGGTCGAACCGGGACCGTCCCCCGACTGCTGCCGCGTACCGGAGCGGTGAGCGACGGGTGAGCTGTGTGTCGGTTGCACTTACTGGTCGCCGGAAGCCTCTCCTAGTCTCGGGTGCGGAGCTAGAAGACGGGATGGCGGGGGTTTCGACATGCCGGATGGTGTGCGGTTGATGCTGTGGTCTGGGGCGTGACTGCCGGGTTTTCATCTGCCTTTCTACGGGGCGGTGGCGGACGGTCTGTTCGCGGATTATGGGTTGAGGGTCGAGCTGGTTGAGTCCGCGCCGGGGGCGGAGCGGGTCCGGCAGCTGGCCAGCGGGGCCGGCGATTTCTTGTTGACGGCGTCGCTGTACTACTTGCAGGCGTTGACCCAGGATGGTGCGCTGCCGGTCCGTTTCGTGTCGGTGGTCCATCAGCGGAGCTCGGTGGCCGTGTTGGTGCGCGAGGATTCGGACCTGTTCGCGGCTGCCGATGTGGAGGGGTGTCGGCTGGCGGGTCCGCCGGACGGGGTCGGACTGGGCTGGTTGGTTGCTGAGTGCTGCGAGGGTTTGGCCCGGTTGGGGGTGGGCCAACCGGAACGTGTTGAGCTCGATTATGCGCAGGCGGTGGTCGCATTGGGCGAGGGCACGGTCGATGCCATCGCGGATCTGGCTGAACGGGCTCCTCTGGTCGCGCGTCGAGCGGGGGTTCCGCTGCGGGCGATCCCGGTGGGGGGTGCGGCGTATCTCAGCGGCGTTGCGGCCGGGGACTGGGTCCCGTCGCATCTGGTCGCTCGTATGTGCAGCGCGGTCGCTGTGACGCTGGAACGTCAGCGCCACGAGCCGCAGCGGGGTCTGGGGGAACTGGTGAGCGACCATCCAGCTGTCGATCGCGAGGAAGCGCTTGCCAGCTGGCTGCTGTTGGAGCCTTTCGTGTTCGTCGATGATGGTCCTGGCGGGATGGGCGAGCGCCGCTGGGCCGAGACGGTTCGCTGTGCCGCCGCAGTCCACGGAACCGCTGCGTTTGCTGCCTCCAGGATGGTGCGCAGCTGCGGTTCCTCGCCGTCGAGGTCTCAGCAACGGCGACCGCGGAAGGTTCGGCGGCAGGCCGCGAACGTCAGCGCGGCCGGCCCGACGGTGATGTGTCCTGGTTGCGAACGATGAGGACGAGGATGGGTTGAACGCTTACCGGTGGATCGTGCTTGTGATCATGGCCACGACGGGCGTGTTTCTGACCGTTCCCGCAATGGCTGGGGAGCCGCCCGGGGACGGCGACGGTCCGGGCGTGACAGGTGCCGTGCAGGTGACGAGCAACCCGGATCCTTCGCGGGCGCATTCGTCGCCTCAGTTGGCTGTCAATCCGACCAACGACGAGCTGGTCGTGGTGGAGTCGGAGGTCCGCTCCGGTTTCGGCTGCAACGTCCACATCTCCAGCGATGGGGGACGGAGCTGGTTCCGTGGGGGTGACCTCCACCAGGAACCATGGACGGAGTGCTCACGCAAGCCGATCAACGGGCCCTATGCGACCCTGGCCTTCGATCAGGAGGGCGTGCTGTACGTGGCGTTCTACGCCAGCGACCCAGCCCACGCCCAGGACGAGATGCTGCCGATCCACATCTTCCTCGCCCGCTCGGAGGATGGCGGACGCACGTTCGAGACGAACTTCGTGTTCCAGGCGCCGGAGCCGGTCACCGAGGATCGCGGCCTGCACAACAACGACCGTCCGATGGTGGCGGTCGACCAATCGGATCCGTCGAACGTTTACGTGTCGTGGATGGGCCGGGGAGGTGAAGACGACGAGAAGCCGACCAAGGCGTTGGTGGCCGCTTCCCACGACGGGGGACGCAGCTTCGGGGATCCGGTCGATGTCAGCGACGAGCGGGGCGCGTATCAGGCACGGCCAGCCGTCACACCTGACGGCACCCTGCACGTGATCTTCCCCATCGGTCTGGGCGCTATCCCCGAGGGCACCGACCCGTTCCGCGTAGCCCGCACCGTCTACCACCGCCGGTCGACCGATGGGGGCGAAACCTGGTCCGATCCCGTAGAGGTCGACGAGGGCAACGCCGGGTTCTTCGGTGGGCGCAAGTTCGTGCTCGCCGCCGACCAGGACGAGGGCACGCTGTACGCGGTGTGGTACGCGAACCATGACCCGCTGTTCGAACCAGCCGAGGAAGACGTCGATATCTTCCTGCGTCGGTCCACCGATGGCGGTGAGACCTGGAGCGACCGGATGGTGCTCAACGACGAGGCGGACGACGAACGCCACATCAACCACTACGACCCCGGGATCTCGATCGCACCAAACGGGCGAGTGGACGTCGCGTGGTACGACTTCCGCAACAGCCCCTACCCGGAGCGCTTCCCGGACGGTTTCACCGCGCCGTTCAACCACGACGGCTACCAGGACGTCTACTACACGTGGTCGGACGACGGCGGTCAGACGTGGGCACCCAATGTGCGTATCAGCGACCGGATCATAAACCGTGAGATCGGCGTGTGGTCGAACAACGTGCACAGTCACATGAGCGTAGGGATCGCCTCCACCGACGAAGGGGTCCATTTCGCCTGGCAGGACACCCGCAACGGTGACGACGACCTCCAAGCCGAGGACGTGTATGCCGCAAGCGCGTACCACGAAGCACCGGACGACGACACCACGACACCATCGGAGTTGAGCCTTGCCGCCGCCGGTGGCAGCGGACTTCTCCTTGGCATGGGCGTGGCCATGATGATTGCCTGGGCCGTGACACGTAGACATCGTGCCAACCCCTCTGGACCCTGAAGGGCAACGGCGCACACCCGCCGACCTCCGGTCGTTCGACGTGCACCCGTGCCGATGGTTCCACGGCCTGCCGACGGCCGTCAGCGTTTGGGGCCGGCTAGCTACTTCGTCCTGAAGAACCCCTTATCGGGCTGATCGTGGTGCTTCTGTGGAAGCAGACGCGGGGCCGTGCCCGTGCGCTTCCGCGGACCGGTCCCGCTCATGTGATGGCGGCAAC
>DASZZX010000191.1:0-3810 GCA_036260415.1 Nitriliruptorales bacterium | reverse complement strand
CAGCAGGATCACCGCGACGCCGCCTCCCCGCAGCTCCAGCCCCGCGCGGCCAGCGCCTCGGCGGCGACGACCCGGTCGTCGAACGCCACGCGGCGGTCGGCGAGCTCCTGGTGGGTCTCGTGACCCTTGCCGGCGATCAGGACGACGTCTCCGGGTCCGGCGGCGGCGACGGCGGACGCGATGGCCGTCCGCCGGTCCGGCTCGACCAGCACCTCCGCCTCGGGGACCTCGTGGGCTCCCTTCGCCACCTCGACCAGGATCGCGTCGGGGTCCTCGGAGCGCGGGTTGTCAGACGTGAGCACGGCGTGGCCCGCCTCGGCGGCGATGCGTCCCATCAGTGGCCGCTTGCCGCGGTCGCGGTCGCCGCCGCAGCCGACGACGACGTGGACCCGACCGTTCGGCGACGTGAGCCGTCGGCCCTCCTGCACCACGCGCGACAGCGCCTCGGGGGTGTGCGCGTAGTCGATCAGCACCGCGAACGGCTGGCCTCGATCCACCGGCTCCAGCCGTCCGGGGACGCCGTCGCTGGCGGCGATGCCCGCGACCGCCGCGTCGGGGTCGATCCCAGCACGGGTAGCGGCGAGGTACGCCGCGGCCGCGTTGACCGCGTTGTGCACACCGATCAGTCGGGTGGCGAGCGTGACGTTGGGGCCGTCGCCGATGACCCGGCAGCGGGTGCCGCGCACGCCGGTGGTGACGTCGGTCACACGGATGTCGGCGCTGCGGGAGGTGCCGAACGTCTCGACCGGCACGGTCGCCACCCGCGTGAGCCGACGTCCCCACCGGTCGTCGACGCACACCAGGCCGCGGGCGGTGAAGCCGGGGGTGAACAGCCGCGCCTTCGCGGCGAAGTAGTTCTCCAGCGAGCCGTGGTAGTCGAGGTGGTCCTGCGTGAGGTTGGTGAAGACCGCCACCACGAAGCGCGTGCCGTCCACGCGGTGCTGGTGGAGGCCGTGGGAGGAGACCTCCATCGCGACGGCGTCCACGCCGCGCGCGTACATCGTCGCGAGGAGGCGCTGGAGGTCGGTCGCCTCCGGGGTGGTCCGCACTCCCGGCTGCGGCTCGCCGTGCACGCGCGTCTCGATGGTGCCGATCACGCCGGTGCCGACCGCGCCGGACCCGAAGGCGGACTCGAGCAGGTACGCGGTGGTGGTCTTGCCGTTGGTCCCGGTGATCCCCACGACGGCGAGGCGGTCGGAGGGGCGGCCGTGGATCGCGGCGGCGAGCGGTCCCATCGCCCGCCGAACCGAGGGCACCAGGAGCTGGGGCACGTCCACGTCCAGCCAGCGTTCGACCAGCAGCGCCGCGGCGCCCGCCGCGGCGGCGTGGGCGGCGAAACGGTGCCCGTCGACGGTGGCGCCCGGGACGGCGCAGTACAGCCATCCCGGCTCGACCTGTCGGCTGTCGTGCGTCGCGTCGACCAGCGCGGCGTGACTGCGGCGCTCGGCCGGCCCTGCGCCGCAGGACGCGAGCACCTCGGCCGCCTGGGCGAGTGTGATGCTCACGGCGACGGGCCTCGAGGCACGGACGGGGGTCGGGGCGTTCGACCCGAGGATAGCCGGGGGCCCTCTGACGGCCGTGGAGGCCGCGGCGGGGCGTGGTAGGTGCCGCCGCGACCAGCACCTCCGCGGATCGTGCGTGGTCGCGGTCACCGGCGACCACCAGCACGCACGATCCGACCCGGTAGAGCGGTGCCTCCCGGAGCGTGCGCCACCGCGGTCACCGGCGACCACCAGCACGCACGATCCGACCCGGTAGAGCGGTGCCTCCCGGAGCGTGGTTCGTGGCGGTCACGGACCGCCGCCCACCACGCGATGTTCGCTCGGAGGAGGGCTCGGGGCGGCGGGCGGATCGGCGACCCCACGGTACGTCGGCTGTTGGCCGCGGACGTCGCCCCCCGAGGGGGACGCGGTCGGATCGGGCGTCGGCAGCGGGTCGGCCGGTCCGGCCTCGGCTTCCTCGGGCGCGTTGGGAGCGACGCGCCGGTGCGACAGCGCGAAGCGCATCACCTCGGAGAACGCCGGCGCCGCGACCAGGCCGCCGTAGATCGGGGTGGGCTCGTCGACCATCACCGCCACCACGATCCGGGGGTCGTCAGCCGGTGCGAACCCGATGAACGACGCGACGTACTCGCCGGAGTAGCCGCGCGCATCGGTGCGCGGCTTCCTCGCCGTGCCGGTCTTGCCGGCGACGCGGTAGCCGGGGACCGTCGCGCGGCTGCCGGTCCCGCGCTCGCCGTCGACGACCTGGACGAGCATCTCCCGCAGCCTGCGGGCGGTCGTGGCGCTGATCACACGGTGTCGCCCAGGCTCGGCCAGCGGGCGGAGGCGGCCGTCCTCACCCACCGTGCCGCGCAGCAGCCGCGGCTGGGTGGCGCGCCCGTCGTCGGCGATGGTGGCGTAGACGTGCGCTCCCTGTAGGAGCGTGAGCGCGACCCCCTGGCCGATGGCGATGGTCGGCAGGCTGGTGGCGGACCACTGCTCGACGGGCAGCACCGCCCCGCCCGACTCGCCGGGGAACCCCAGCCCCAGCGGCTCGCCGTAGCCGAATGCCTCGAGGTGGCGGCTCAGCCGTGGGGCACCCAGCCGGTCGGCGAGCATGATCGTGCCCACGTTCGAGGACTGCTCGATGATGTCGCGGACGGTCATGTCCTCCGGCGGGTGGCGGTGGTCGTCGGAGAAGGTCTTGCGGCCCCACGCCAGGCGATCGGCGACGACGAACCCGGTGTCCGGCTGCGCGACCCCTTCCTCGAGGGCGGCCGCCACTGTGACGGCCTTCTGGACCGAGCCGGGTTCGAACACGTCGGTGACCGCGCGGTTGCGGCGCTGCGCGGGGTCCGCCTCCCCCGCTGCGTTGGCGTCGAACCCCGGCGCGTTGGCCATCGCCAGGACCTCGCCGGTGCCGACCTCCAGAACCACCACGCTGGCCGCGGCGGCGTCGTGGTCCTCGACCGCGGCGAGCGCCACCCGCTCGGCGACGTGCTGGATCTCACGGTCGATCGTCAGCACGAGGTCGGTACCCGGGGTGGGGGGCGACAGCTCGCGCGGACCCGATGCGATGGTCAGACCGCCCGGTGCCCGCTCCAGTGCCAGCGCGCCGGGCCGCCCTGACAGGAGCCGGTCGTGGACCAGCTCCAGGCCGGCGAGGCCCTCGCCGTCTATGCCGGTGTAGCCCAGCACCTGGGCCGCCAGGGCGCCCCCTGGTGCGAGGCGGGCCGGCTCGGTCAGCACGCCGATGCCCGGCAAGGCCAGGGCGGCGACGCGCCGGCCGACCTCGTGATCGACCTGTCGGGCGAGGTAGACGAAGTGCGCGTCCTTGCGCAGCCGCTGCTCGAGGTGGCCGGGTTCGCGCCCGAGGTGGGGCGCGAGGGCGGCTGCCACCTCGGCAGCATCACCGGCGGGGGGGACGATCAGGCCGTCCGGCCGCTCCTGCGCGCGGAAGGCCCGCGGGTCGGCGTAGATCGTGGCGGCATCGACCGACGTGGCCAGGACCTCCCCTTCGCGGTCGTACAGCCGTCCGCGCCGGGCCGGGAGAGTGATGGTGCGCGCGCGCTGCTGCTCCCCGAGCGCGGCGTACTCCGCCGCGTGGATCACCTGCACCGACACCAAGCGCTGGCCCACGGCGAGGAACACCAGCAGGTAGACCACCATCAGCGCGGTGACGCGTCGAGCAGGTCGGCGTGGCCTGGTCGGCGTGCGCCTGCGCCGGGCGGGGAGCCGCGGCCTGGTCGGCGTGCCCTCGGGGCGCCTGCGCCGGGCGGGGAACCGCGGCCTGGTCGGCGTGCCGTCGGGGCGCCCGCGCCGGGCGGGG
>DASZZX010000190.1:0-7051 GCA_036260415.1 Nitriliruptorales bacterium | reverse complement strand
TGGTCGCGCCGCGACACGACGCGGCCGACCGGTTCGACCGCGCTGCCCCCTTCAAGGTCGTGCGGGCGCCCGCCGCCACGGTGCTGCCCACCCCGGGCACGCTGCGCCTGGTGCGGCGACTGGCGGCGGCACACCGGCCGGACGTGGTGGTGCTGGGAGCCACGTGGCCTCTGGGCGAGTTGGCACCCGCGTTGCGCCGCGACCCCGGCCTGCCCGTCGTCGGGATCACGCACGGGCACGAGGCCGGCATGGCGGCAGTGGGTCTCGGAGCGGTCGTGCGGCACGCCGCCCGCGGGCTCAGCGCGGTCACCACCGTCAGTCGGTTCGCCGAGGATCGTCTACGCCCCTACCTCGCCGGAGTCCCGACGGTCCGGCTCCCGCCCGGCGTCGACACGGCGGTGTTCCGCCCGGACGTGGACGGGAGGACCCTGCGCCGGCGCTGGGGTGTCCCCGCCAGCGCCTCACTGGTCGGCTGCGTCGCCCGGCTGGTGTCCCGCAAGGGTCAGGACGTGCTGCTGCGAGCCTGGCCACAGGTGGCGCGCCGCCACCCTCACGCGCGGCTGGTGCTGGTCGGGTCCGGCCCGCAGGAGCGTCGGCTGCGACGCATGGCCGGCGGCGCGCGGCACGCCCTGATGGTGGGCAAGGTGAGCTGGGACGAGCTGCCGGCTGCGTACGCCGCCCTGGACCTGTTCGCGATGCCCTGCCGGACCCGCCTCCTCGGCCTCGACGTCGAGGGCCTCGGTATCGCCTTCCTCGAAGCGCAGGCGTCCGGGGTCGCGGTGGTGGCCGGCCGCTCCGGCGGGGCGCCGGAGACCCTGCGAGAGGGTCGCACCGGCGTGACGGTGGACGGGCGCGACGTGCACGCGGTCGCCGCCGCGGTGAGTGGCCTGCTCGCCGACCCGGCCGGTCGGGCGGCGATGGGGGCCGCGGGGCGCGCGTGGGTCCAGCACCGCTGGTCCTGGGACGCCGTCGCACGACGCTTCCGCGACCTGCTCTCCGAGGTCGTCTCCTGAGCGGTCGCGCACCGCTGGACACACCAGCAGCGGCCCGCCCCGTCGGGCTGCACCCCGGTCGCGCGACCGCCCCCTCGCGGTCGAGCGCCGCCGGGTGGGCTCGCTGGCCTACCTCGAGGCTCGACCGGTGTGGCCGGCGGTCGTGCGGCTACCGGGGCCGGGCGGCCTCCCTGCGCAGCCCGAGCCGGGCGAGGGCGACCACCGCGACGGCCCCGGCCACCCCCGCCACGAGGACGCTGGGGACATCGGCGGTGACGGGCGGCCCCAGCCGCACGTCCCCCACGCCGCCGCCGTCGGACGGCCACATCCAGAGGACACGCAGGGACCCCACCATGAGGCCGACCAGAGCGGCCATCACCGTGTCGCGGTGATGCTCGATCAGCCAGTGCAGGCCCGACGAGAACAGGCCGAGCCCGATGGCGGCTCCGGCAGTGAACACCGCGAGCTCCACCGCGGCCCGCTGGTGCACAGCCTCGAGGAGGTGGTGGTACAGCCCGACCGTGAGCAGGATGAACGACCCCGAGATCCCGGGCAGGATCATCGCGCAGACGGCCAACGCACCGGCACCGAACAGCACCACCAGGCCGGGGTCGCGCACGCTGCCGCCACGCAGACCGAGCAGCACGAACGTGGCCACGGCCACCGCCACCAGCAGCCCCAGGCGCACCGGGTCGCGGCGGCGCACCTCACGGGCGGCGACCGCGACCGATCCCGTGATCAGCCCGAAGAACAGCGCGGACATCAGCACCGGCTGCCGCGCGAGCAGGATGCTCAACGGGCCTGCCAGCGTCACGATCGCGAGCACGATGCCCGCCAGGAGCGGCGTCACGAACCACCAGTGGACCCCCGCCAGCGCGCCCAGACCGCCACGCAGATCGAGCACCAGGAGCCGGGTCGCGGCGGCCGCCGCCTCGCGGATGACCGCGACGAGCTCGTCGTAGATGCCGAAGACGAGCGCGATCGTCCCGCCGGACACCCCCGGCACCAGGTCGGCGCTGCCCATGAAGAAGCCCCGCGCGACCTGGAGGGCTGCCCTGGTCGGCAGATCCCGTCCCACCCGCCGGGGCACCGCGGACGCACGGATCGGCCGATCCGCGCCCACGGGCGCGACGGCGGCGTCGGTGTCGGGTCTGTTCATGGCGGCGCACGGTACCGCGGTGTGCGGGTCCGGCGGTCCTGCTCACCGCTACGCTGCGCGACCAGCAGGTCCCCGTTCGGCACTCCGTAGGAGCGACTAACATGAGAGCCACCTCGACGCGACGCTTCCCTCTGATTCACGGTGCGGAGGAGTGGTCGTCATCCGGCCCGGACAGCGACGTCGGCGTCATCGTGGTGCACGGGTTCACCACCAACCCCGTGTCCACGCGCCCGCTGGGCGAAGCCATCGCCGCGCACGGCTACGCGGTCGAGGTCCCGCGCCTGCCCGGGCACGGCACCCACTGGCGGGACCTGGCGCGCACCCGCTACACCCACTGGCGGAGCAAGGTGGAGGCCACCTTCGACGACCTGGCCGCGCGCTGCCGAGCGGTCGTGCTGGTGGGCCACTCCCTGGGCGGCACGATCTCGCTGGACATCGCCGCCCGCCGCTGCCGGACGGGTCGAGCGAAGCCCCTCGCAGGGGTCGCGGTGATCAACGCGCAAGTCCTGGACCGCACCGACCCTCTGGCACGCGCGAACGTCGTCCTGCAGCACCTGATCCCGGCGGCGCCCCGACAACTGGCCGGACTCCCCCCCAACGACATCGCGCGCCCCGGCGCCGACGAGCGCGCCTACATGATGGTCCCGGCCAAGGCCGGCTACTCCGTGCAACGGGAGCTGCCACGCATCCGCCGCTCTCTGCCGGAGATCACCGTGCCCGTGCTGGTCGCCTGGTCGCCACAGGACCACACCGTGCCCCCGCGCAACTCTCGGGCCATCGTGAAGCTGGTCGGGACCAGCGATGTCGGCGAGCTGCGGCTGGACCGCTGCTACCACGTGGCCCAGCTGGACCACGAGGCCGACCTCCTGGCCGACCGCATTGTGGCGTTCGTCGCGCGAGTCACCGCGAGCGAGTCGGAGGCCTCGGCGGGCAGATGAGCAGGCCACAGCCGTCGTCCTCGTCGCTCGGGGCGGGCGACGGCGCGGGGTCAGGTGGGGGTGGCGGAGGTGGCGGGATCCGCAGCGTGAACGGCTCGCCGACGTCATCGAACATCTGCGGGTGCTGCGGACCGTGGGAGGCCCCGGCCGTGCGCTGGGCGGCGCGTGGGGCGGCGGAGTGGAACGCCTCCTGCACGGTGACGTCGCCGTCCCCGTTGGCGTCGGCGACTCCACGCCGCAGCGCCTGGTCGACCAGGTAGTACCCCCACACCGAGTTGCCGACCGACGGGTCCTCGTAGGACTTCTCCGGCTCGGCGGAGGAGAACGTCAACAGCCGGCCTGCGCGGCGCAGCCCCGGATCGGCGTAGCCGGCGGCCTCGCAGGCGCCGACGTCGATCCACAGCCGGCCCGCCGCGACCGCCGCCAGCCGGTCGGTCAGCTCACGGTCGGTCATGTGCCGGTTGTCGGTGGGCCACAGCGCCTCGTCGGGCACCTCCCCGTCGCCGTCCACGTCGGCGCCGAACCACTGCTTGGTGTGGCCGCTGAAGTGGACCGCCGCGACCGACGCGCCGTCGGTCTTGCGGGCGAGCCACCCGATCGCGTCCGCGATCCGTTGGTACGTCGCCGCCCCGTCCACCAGCAGCACCATGTGGTCGTCCCGCCAGCCGAGGCCCCGCAGGTGGGCGTACAGCTCCTCGGCATCCTGACGGGATCCGACGTTGTCGCGCGTGCTCCCGGCGTACTCGTTGACGCCGATCAGGACGGCCCACCGCGTGGTGGCAGGGTCGGCCGCGTCCTGCACCGCCTGCTCCTGAGCGGGGAAGGCCTGCGCGAACCGGCCCTGTGCGGGGGCGGCGGCGGGGGCGTGAGCCGCTGGCTGTGCCGGCGGGGGCGGTGGCGGAGGTGGCGGGGGACCACCGGCGTTGGCCGCCTCCCCCGCGTCGATCACGACCACGGGACTGTCGGCGGGCGCGGGCGGCCCCGTGGCGGGCCCGCCGGCGCCGCCAGCGGCAGGTGCGGGCGCCGCGGCGGCGGGATCCGGCAGGGCGGGTGGCGCTGGGGGTACGGGTTGCGGGCCCCGCTCGCCGGTCGGTGATCGCGGCGACGACGCGGGGTCGGTCGGTGACGCGTCCTCGATGGCGACCGTGACCGGCCGGTCGGACGGCAACCGGTGCAGCGTGATCACCGCGAGCTGGACGACCAACAGCAGCGCCATGGTCCCCGCGAGCAGACGTGGCACACGGGGATGGCGGGCGACGCCACGCAGCGAGGCGGGGTTCGGCACGTAGACCCCCTGGCTGGACCCCGTTGGGTGCCACCTTGCACTGTCGCGGGTGATCGTCCCCAGCTCGGCTGGCCGCCTCTGTCCGGTCGGCCGTGCCCGGATCCGGTGGCGTACCCTCCCGGCATGGACCTGTCCCTCGACGACGCAGGCTTCGTGCGGGCGCCGGTCGAGCTGGTCTACCGGCGCCTGGTGGACCTCGCGGGGTACGCGGCGTGGTGGCCGGGTCTGCGGGTGATGCGCGCGGCGCCGGCCGGTGCGACGTGGGACGCCGAGGCCGAGGGCCGCGAGCACCCCCTCCTGGGCTACCCACGGGAACCGGGCGCGTCGGTCCTCGACGTGCACGTGCGATGCGGCTGGCGTGGGCGTGCTCTGCGGCTCACGCTGCGGCCGTACCGCTTCCGTGCCGGCAAGGGACTGCTGCTCGACCTCACAGGCGACTTCGCCGGCACGGCCGAGTGGTGGCTGGAGGAGGGCTTCGGCGGCACGGTCGTGCACCACCTCGCCCGCGCCGACGTGGCGGGGCGACGCCACGCAGCGGCCGCCCGCCGTTACCGCGTCGCCGTCCGTCACGGGCTGTGGGGTCTGAAGGACGCCTGCCAGTCGCAGGTGCGCGCGGCCATCGGGCTCGCACCATGAGGTGGGGCGGTGGGAGGCGGGAGGCCGTGATGACGTGGAGGTCCTGAGGTGCCGCGGGTGCCTAGCCCGCAACCCCGACACGGCGGCGTGGTGCACGCAGTGCTACGCCCCGCTCCACGGGGAGCCTGCAGCAGCGGCCTCTGAGCGTCCGGCGGGATCGCCGCCCCAGACACCCGCACCGGCGCCGGCCCCCACACCGGCCACCACGGCGGCCCCCACGCCGTCCGGCCGGCCGCAGGAGCAGGTTGCCACCGGTGGCCGGTTCCGTCGTGTGGGCGACGAGCTCGAGTGGCGCTGCGGCGCGTGCGAGTCCTGGAGTCCCGTGGGGGCCACGCACTGCCGCATCTGCGCCACCCCCTTCGGGGACACCGTGGGGGGCGGGGTTCGCGAGACTGCGGACGTGCGCGACGCCGATCCGGCCGGGATGGCGGTGGCGAGCGCGCTGCTGCCCGGGGCGGGGCACTTGTGGCTGGGGCGCCGCGTCAGCGGCGTGGTGCGCGCCGCCACCTACCTGGCCTGGATCGCGGGCGGGTACGCGCTGACCCGTGCCGCCAGCGCTGCCGGCCAGTCGATCCTGCCGGCCGTGCCGTTGCTGCTGGGGGCGCTCGCCATCCTGCTCACCAGCGTGTACGACGCGTACGTGCTCGCGCGCCACGGTCACGGTGAGCTGCTGACCCCCCGAGTGCTGTTCTGGATCGTCGTCGCGGTGATCGGGATGCTGGTTGTGAGCTTCATCCCCACGGCGCTGCGCGCCGGGGCGGGTTGACGTCCGTCGCCCCGCCCGTCCAGACGGGTACGTCGGACCCGGGCAGGCCGCCCGCGCCGCCGTGGCGAGCGCAGCCGGCCCGGCCCGTCCCCGGCAGGCGCACTGCTAGCCTCGTGCGCTGCGGCTCTCCCGGCGCGAAGGGGCCCCCGTGGCGCGCGTCCTGCTGTTCACCGGCAAGGGGGGTGTCGGCAAGACCACGGTGGCGGCTGCCACCGCCGCGCGTGCCGCGTCCGACGGGGCGCGGGTGCTCGTTACCTCCACCGACCCGGCGCATTCGCTCGCGGACGTCTTCGACCTGCCCCTGGGCGACGCCCCGACCCCGGTCGCCCCGAACCTGGCGGCGCAGCAGATCGACCCGCAGCTGCGCCTGGAGGAGCACTGGCGCGAGGTCCGTGACTACCTGGTCGAGCTGCTGGCCTGGGGCGGCCTGGCGGAGGTCCAAGCGGAGGAGCTCGCCCTGCTGCCGGGCCTCGACGAGCTGTTCAGCCTGGTCGACTTGCGCAGCCGCATCGAAGCTCGGGACCACGACCTGATCGTGGTCGACTGCGCTCCCACTGCCGAGACGCTGCGGTTCCTGGCGCTGCCCGACGCCGTGCGGTGGTACGTCGAGCGCGTGGTCGTGCCCGGCCGCCACATCGCCCGCGCCGTCCGGCCGGTGGCGACGCGCGTCAGCACCCTGCCGATCCCCGAGGACCGCGTCTTCGGCGCGGTGCAGCGGCTGCATCGCGACCTCGGGGCCGTGCACGCCCTGCTGCAGGATCCCGGCGTGACGAGCGTGCGCCTGGTCATCAACCCCGAGCGCGTGGTCATCAGCGAGGCGCTGCGCACCGCGACCTCGCTGTCGCTGTTCGGGTACGCGCTCGACGCCGTCGTCGTCAACCGGCTCCTGCCCGACGCAGTGAGCGACCCCTACCTGGCCCGCTGGAAGGCTCGCCACGCCGAGCATCTCACCACCGTGCGCCACTCCTTCGCCCCGACCCCGGTGCTGACGGCACGGCTGTTCGACGACGAGCTGCAGGGCCTGACAGCCCTGCACAGGCTGGCTGCCAGCATCTACGGCGACATGGACGTCGCCGCCGTGCTGCACCACAGCCGTCCCGTCCACCTCCGCCGCGACGGTGACGACTACCGGCTGTCGATCGCGCTGCCGTTCGCCAGCAAGGACGACCTCCAACTGCACCGCCGCGGTCACGAGCTCCATGTGAAGGTGGCGGGCGTCAAGCGCACCGTCCCGCTGCCCGCGGCCGTGCGCCGACACGAGGTGGCGGGTGCACG
>DASZZX010000189.1:0-1531 GCA_036260415.1 Nitriliruptorales bacterium | reverse complement strand
AACGGTGACACGATGCTGGACTCCTTCACCACGCTGAAGTGGATCTCGGTGCAGCACGGCAGGAGCGGGTTCCCGTTCTAGTGCCAATGCCGTGTAGTTAGGCGTTGGGCTGATGTGTCAAGCGGTCTGCAGCACAGACGGAGCTCCTGTTAGAACCGTGTCGGCCAAGATCACTGTTCGGCAGGAGCTCCGTTGGACGCCAAGTCTGTCATTTGCCGCGAGGTAGTGGTTGCTGCGGGGCCGTTCGCGCCCGGTCATCTGGGCGAGCTGACGCAGCTCGTCCCATTCGAGATGGTCGACGAGGTCCTGGCCGAGGCCGGCAGGACCCAGCAGCGAATACGGGACTTGCCTTCGCGTGTGGTGGTGTACCTGGTACTGGCCGGGTCCCTGTTTCCCGGGATCGGCTGGAAGCAGGTATGGCAGCGGCTGACAGCCGGCCTGGAAGGACTGGCGACAGCGACTCCGACGGCCGGCGCACTGGCGCAGGCCCGCAGGCGGGTCGGGGCCCGGCCGCTGCGTGGCTTGTTCGACCTGCTGCGTGGACCGGCCGCCGGGATCGGCGCCGTGGGAACGCGGTGGCGGGGCCTGCTCGTCTGCGCGATCGACGGCACGCTGATGGCCGTGCCCGACAGCCCGGCGAACCAAGCCGAGTTCACCAAGCACCGCAGCAACAACGGCGGGGCGGGATACCCCTCGCTCCGTCTGCTGGTCCTGGTGTCCTGCGGCACTCGCACCATCCTGGACGCGGTGTTCGGGCCGACCACGAACGGAGAAACGTCCTACGCCCCGCGCCTGGTCCGCTGCCTGCGGGAGGGCATGATCGTCCTGCTGGACCGAAATTTCGCCGTCCAGGCCCTGGTTGAGGCGATCACGCGGGCGGGCGCTCACGTCCTCGTCCGCGTCAAAGAGAACCGCAAACTGCCGGTCCTGGAACGCTTCCCCGACGGCTCCTACCTGTCCAGGCTAGGAGCCGTCGCGGTTCGGGTCATCGACTGCGAAATCACCGTCAGTACCTCTCAGGGGCGCCGCACCGGCGTCTACCGCCTGGTCACGACTCTCACCGGCCCCCACGCCCACCCCGCAGCCGAGCTGATCAGGCTTTACCACGAGCGATGGGAGGTCGAGACCTCCTACCTGGAGATCAAGTCCACCATTCTCGGCGGCCGGGTCCTTCGTGCCCGGACCCCTGCTGGCGTCGCCCAGGAAGTCTTCGCGCTGCTGGTCACCTACCAGGTCCTGCGACTGGCCATGGCGGATGCCACCGCCACCCACCCAGGTGCCGACCCCGACCGGGCCAGCTTCTCCATCGCCCTGAACACCGCCCGCGACCTGCTCGTTCAGGCCGCGGGCGTCATCAGCACGGCTGTCGACCTCGTCGGCACCATCGGCCGTCGGGTCCTGGCCGACCTCATGCCCGACCGGCGCATCCGCACCCGGCCACGCGTCGTCAAACGCGCCATCTCGAGATACAACGCCAAAGGCATCGTCGACCGAACCAGCTACAAGGCCACAGTCAGCATCGACATCCTCA
>DASZZX010000188.1:0-4066 GCA_036260415.1 Nitriliruptorales bacterium | reverse complement strand
CTGCGGGTGCCGGGCTCGGCTGGCGACGTGCTGCAGGCGAGCGTGGCACCACGCGGCCGGGCGGTGACCGGCGCCCCCAACGCTGACGCCCTGGGCGTGGACGACCACGCGTACACGCTGCTCGCGGCTCCGCGCGAGGTGCAGGTGCTGCTCGCAGGGCCCGGCAACGTGTTCCTCGAGGCCGCCCTCGCGGCGATCCAGGGGGTGGAGGTGACCACCGCGGACGAGGTGCCTGCGGCCGACCAGCTGGGCGACGTCGACCTCATCGTGGTGGATCGGGTGGCGGCGCCCGGCCCACCCTCCCGTCCCACGTTGTACGTGGCCCCGAGCGTGCCACCCCCCGGGGTGGACGTGACCGCCGAACGATCCGAGCTGCCGGCGATCACGTTCCAGTCCGCCGAGCACGAGCTGCTCGCGTCGGTCGAGCTCGCCGAGGTCGCGATCGCCAGCGCGCAACGCGTCACCGCCCCGACGCTGCAGACCCTCGCCGGCGGCTCCCAGGTGCCGCTGCTCCTCGCCGGACGGCTCGACGGCACCCCGGCCGTGTACCTGGCCTTCGACCTGCTCGGGAGCAACCTGCCGCTGCAGGCGGCGTGGCCGGTGCTGGTCGCCAACACCGTGTCGTGGCTGGCAGGGGCGCCCGCACCCCAGCCGGCCACGGCCGGAACCACCGTGACGGTGGCGCTGCCGACCGGCGCGACCGCGGCCACGGTGCGATCGCCGAGCGGGGCTGCCCAGCGGCTGGACCCGGCCGCGCCGCGACTGCTGGTCGACGAGGTGGGGGTGTGGCGGGTCACGACCGACCCGGCCGGAGGACAGGCGGGGCGTGAGGCGGGGGAGGCCACGGCCGTGGCCGTCAACCCCGCCCCGTCCGAAGGGGACCTCGCCCGCGCCCGCCCAGGTCCGGCGGACGAGCGTGCGTCGGCCGAGGCGCGCCGCGCCGCCGGCGTGTCCGAAGGGCGGCGCGGCTTCGGCCGCGAACTGCTGGCGCTGGTGCTCCTGCTGGCCGCTGCGGAGTGGGTGTGGGCGATGGTGCTGCGGCCGCGCCGGGCGCGCCGACCGCGCCGGTTGCGCGGCGAGGCACCCCACCGGGGACGGCCGCGGCGCCGCCTCCCGAGGCGTGACCGCGAGGTCGTCGCAGCCCGGCCCGTGCCCCGCGGCGACGACCACAACGTGGGGGCACGGTGAGGCTGACCTTCGACGACCCGGCGTGGCTGCTGGGGCTGCTGCTCGTCCCGGTGGTGGTCGTGCTCGGGCTCCGGGCGGTGGCGCGCGTCCGGCAACGACAGCACCGGGTCGCCACGGGCCTGCGCGCCGCCGCGGTGGGGCTGCTGGCGCTCGCCCTGGCCGGCCCTCGCTGGCAGGCGATCGGTGGAGGAGTGGACGTGGCGTTGCTCGTGGACGCCTCCGACTCGGTCGGGTCGGCGTTCGAGGACGCGCTCGACTGGGTGGACCGCGCCATCGCGGCGATGCCCGACGGGGACCGGGCTGCGCTGGCCCTGTTCGGGGCGGACGCGCGGCTGGAGTACACCCTGCGCCGCGACCCGCCGCGCAGCCGGCCGGCCACGCTGATCGACCCGTCGGCGTCCGACCTCGCGCAGGCCCTCCGGCTGGCTCAGGGCGCGCTAGGTAGCCAGCACCGGCGGCGCGCGGTGCTGCTGACCGACGGGCGCCAGACCCGTGGCGACGCGGTCCGTGCGGCCGAGGAGCTGGCTTCGGCCGGGGTGCACGTCGACGTGGTGCGGCTGGCGGGCGGGCTGGCCGCCGACGTGCTGGTGGAGGAGGTCGCCGCACCCGGACGGGTGCGCGAGGGCGAGACCTTCGACGTCGTCGCCACCCTGCACAACACCGGCGACCGTGCGGCCGACGTCGTGGTGGTGGTCACAGCCGATGGTGAGCAGGTGCACCGCGCGACCGTCACCGCCCGGCCGGGCACCACCGACGTGACCGTTCCGCAGACCGCCGACCGCGCCGGTCCCCGCGGTGGCCTACAGGGCGGATCGGACGGTCCCAGGACGGTGCGGTACGAGGCACGGCTGTCCAGCGGGGCCTCCACGATCGCCCAGAACGACATCGGCCGTGCGGCGGTGCAGGTGGAAGGTCGGGCGAAGGTGCTCGTGCTGGAGGACGAGCCCGGCCTGGGGCAGCAGCTGGAGGCAGCCCTGGACTCCTCGGGGATCCCGACCGATCGCGCCGACGCGGGCGCCGGCGTGCCCCCGCTCGACCGCCTGCTCGATCACCAGGCGGTGGTGTTGGTCGACGTCCCGGCCGACCGTCTGGCTGCTGCGGGCCAGCGCACGCTCGACGCGTACGTGCGCGACGCCGGCCGCGGCCTGGTCGCGGTCGGCGGCGACTCGTCGTACGGGATGGGTGACTACGACGGCACCCCGCTGGAGGAGCTGCTGCCCGTCTACGCGCGCGTCAAGGACCCCGAGCGGCGCCCGTCGGTGGCCGAGGCGCTGGTCGTGGACGTGTCCGGGTCGATGGCCGCCTGTCACTGCCAGGACGGCGGCTTCGGCGGCGGCGGACCGCTCGGTGGCATGCAGCCGGCCGAAGGTGGGGTCAACAAGACCGACATCTCCAAGGAGGCGATCGCGCGTGCGGTCGCCGCCCTGGAGGCCGAGGACACGGTCGGTGTGCTGGCGTTCAACACCGAGAGCGAGTGGGTCATCCCGCTGCAGAAGCTCCCGTCGGACGCGGTCGTCGACCGGGGGCTGGCACGGCTGCATCCCGAGGGCGGAACGTCGGTGCCGCAGGCCATCCGTGAGGCCATCGCGGGTCTGGTCGACGTGGACGCCCGGCTGCGGCACATCGTGCTGTTCTCCGACGGGTTCACCGAGGACCGCGCCCTGGTCGAGGTGGCACGCGAGGCGGCGGCGCAGGGCATCACCGTGTCGGTGGTGGGCACCGGGGAGGGCAGCGGCGAGGTGCTGCGGGAGATGGCGGCGGCGGGTGGCGGCCGCTACTACCCCGGCCGCGACCTGTTCTCCATCCCCGACATCATCGTCAACGAGGTGCAGTTCGTCGCCCGCCCGATCGTGAACGAGGGACGATTCGTCCCGGTGGTGACCGGGCTGGCCCCGGTCACCGAGCAACTCGACCGGTCGCCGCCGCTGCTCGGGTACCTCGCCACGACCGCCAAGCCGACCGCCACCACGCTGCTGTCGATCGGCGACGAGCGCGACCCGTTGCTGGCCACCTGGCGGGCAGGGCTCGGGACCGCCGTGGCGTGGACCTCCGACGCGTCGCCGCGCTGGTCGGCCCAGTGGGTGACGTGGGAACGGTTCGCGCGCTTCTGGTCCGACGTGGTGAAGTCGACCTTCCCCGCCGAGCCGGACGCGCGCTTCTCGCTGTCGGCGACCGCCGCCACCGACCGGATCGGGGTCCGCCTCGAAGCGGCCGAGGCACTGCCCGCGGACGTGGAGGCGCTCGCGACGGTCACCGCCCCCGACGGCCGACGCACCGAGGTCCCGCTGGAGCGCACCGGCCTGCAGGATTTCGAGGGCTCGGTGCCGGGCGGGGCGGAGGGCGTGTACGCGGCCTCGGTCCGGCTGCGGGCCGGTGGTGGGCGGGGCGAGGTGCTCTTCGCCGATGCGGTGACCGCGACCCGCTCGTACTCGCCCGAGTACGCCTCCGGCGAGGCGGATGCCGGCCTGTTGGACCGCATCGTCGCCGCCGGGCACGGCCGGTTGGACCCGCAGCCATCCAGTGCCTTCGAGCCTGTCGGCCTGCCGGCCGGGGCCGACTCCCGCCCGCTGTGGTCGTGGCTGGCGCTGCTCGCGCTGCTGCTGCTGCCCGCCGACGTGGGGCTGAGGCGCTTGCGGCTGGAGCGGGAGGACTGGTACCGCGCCCGCGCCTTCCTGCGCCACCGGCGCTGGCGCCGGTCGCGCCGGGTCGCGGAGCGCACCGCGTCGACGGAGGAGCTGTTCGTAGCCAAGCGGCGGGCTCGCGAGCCGCACCCACCGCCCGACGCGACAGCGGGGCACGGTCCGCCGCCGGCGCCCCGCGGGGGGCGCGGTCCGCCGCCCGCCCCAAGCGCCGCCACCCCGCCCGGAGGCGACGTCGG
>DASZZX010000187.1:0-2583 GCA_036260415.1 Nitriliruptorales bacterium | reverse complement strand
GTGCGGCGAACCGGCTCCCGCGCCCCGGTCGGCGTCGCCCCGGCCCGCTCGCGTTGCGCCGTGCTCCGAACCGCCTCCCGGACCCGCATCGCGCCGGCCAGCCCGCGCTGCGCCGCGCCCCGTCGTCCCTCCGCCCCCCGTGCCACCCGTGCTACCGCTGCGCCGACAGCACCGGTTTGAGCGGGTCGGTCCGGCCCCCCGCGGTCACCTCGGGGGCGCTGCCGTCGTCGGTGGGCAGGGGCCGGTCGAGCACCAGGTAGCGCGCCCCGTCCGCGGGCACCATGCCCAGCTGGTCGATCGCCACCTGCTCGATCCGCGCCGGGTCCTCCAGCGCCGCCACCTCGGCCACCAGGTCGCCGTAGCGGCGCTCTGCCTCGGCGACCTCCTGTTCGAGCCGGGCGGTGCGGACCGCGTCGGCCGCCGCGAGGGCATTCAGCGTGACCGTGGCGAATACCGCCAGCCCACCCAGCGCCAGCAGGAGCAGGCAGTACGCCAACGTGTGCCGTGTGAGTGGACGCGACACCACCCGCAGCTGCGGCCCGCGTGGGGGCGGTGCGGGACGGGGCTTGGCGGGGACTGCGCTCACGGGTGGGACCTCCCTGACCGGTCGGGCAGGCGACGTGCAGCCCGTAGCCGGGCCGAGCGCGCGCGGGGGTTGTCCGCCACCTCGCGTGGGTCGGGACGCTCCGGACGGCGGGTGAGGACCTCGACCACCGGGCTGCGACCGCAGGCGCACACCGGCAACCCAGGGGGGCACACGCACGCGGCGGCGGCGTCGGCGAACGCCCGCTTGACGAGGCGGTCCTCGAGCGACTGGTAGGCGAGCGCCACGACGATGCCCCCGGGCAGCAGGCGGTCGACAGCGACGGGCAGGGCGGCCTCCAGCGCGACGAGTTCGTCGTTGACCGCGATGCGCAGCGCCTGGAACGTCCGTGTCGCCGGGTGGGGACCGTGGCGGCGGGTCGCGGCGGGGACGGCGGCGCGCACCACCTCCGCCAGCTCGGTGGTGGTGCGCAAGGGCCGGTGGCGGACGATGGCCGCGGCGACCCGGTGGGCGAAGCGCTCCTCGCCGTAGCGGCGGATCAGGTGGGCGAGCGCACCGCGTTCGAGCGTGTTCACGAGGTCGGCGGCGGTGGGCCCGCCGGTGGGGTCCATGCGCATGTCGAGGGGACCCTCGTGGCGGTAGCTGAACCCGCGCTCCGGGCGGTCGACGTGCATCGACGAGATCCCCAGGTCGAACAGCACGCCCGCGACGCGGCCGATCCCGCGCTCGTCGAGGATGCGGTCGAGCGCGTCGTACCGGGCGTGCACCAGGTCGACCGGGGCGGGGGCATCTGCCAGGCGGGCCTCCGCCTCGACGAGCGCATCCGGGTCCCGGTCGATGGCCACCAGCCGGCTGGTCGGGCGTCCGCGGGCCGCACGCGCCCTGAGCACGGCGGCCGCGTGCCCGCCGCCCCCCACCGTGCAGTCCACGACCGTTCCATCGGGCGCGTCCGCGAGCAGGGAGGCCACCCGGTCGACCATGACCGGGACGTGGGGCGCCGACCGCGAGGGCGCCACCGTCAGCGGGCCGGTCGTGGCGCCGGTGGACGCCAGCGGCGGGTCGGCGATGCTTGCCGGGGCACGGCCTCGCCATGAGCGGCGAACGGCGGCGCGTGGTGCACGGCGGGTCTCCATCGTCACACGGTCGGAGGGAACGCGAAGGGACTGTCGAGATCGGCGAACGCCCGCTCGGCGCCTTCGCGGTAGGCCTCCCAGGCGTCCCGGTCCCAGACCTCGACCTTCTCGTCGGCGCCCACGACCGTGAGGTCCCGCTCCAGGCCCGCGTAGCTGCGGAGGCGTGGTGGCAGCGTCACACGACCCTGCGTGTCGGGCGTGTCCTGGTGTGCTCCGGCGAGGAAGATCCGCAGGTAGGCGCGGGCGCGTTGGTCTTCGCGCGGCAGTGCCCGTAGCTGCTCCACCCGCCGTTCGAAGGTCGCCACGGGGTAGATGTCGATGCAGTGGTCCTGGCCGGGCACCAACACAAGGCCGCCCGCGAGCCGCTCGCGGAAGCGCGACGGCAGGATGATCCGGCCCTTGGCGTCCAGCGTGTGCTGGTGCTCGCCCAGGAACACACCCGCCCTCCGCTCGGCTCCGCCCCCGTGGGGGGTTGCTGCCCTAGCCGTCGAGCGCGGTGACCCTGCCCGGCCCCCGGCCAGGGTCCGGTCCGCCGGCCGGCACCGGGTCCCCGGCCCGGCAACGGTCCGGAGTCCCACGCCGGCGCCGCGCCGCGCCGGAGGTCCACGGCACGGTCGCGGCCCTCCGCCGCGGCCTGGTCCGCAGGCTCGGCTCGGCCCACAGGCCCGACCCGGTCCACAGGCTCGACCCGGTCCACAGGCTCGACCGGGTGCACAGGCTCGACCGGGTCCACAGGCTCGACCCGGTTGACCGCCCGGCGTCTGCCTGACCCTCGACAGCCCTCCACTTCGCACCACCATACGCCCCACCACGCCACTGCGTCAACGTCCGGCGGCTGACGGTGGCCCTGCTCCAGTACGCGCAGGACAACGACGGGCGTCTGCCCTCGATGCGCAGCGCGGCAAG
>DASZZX010000186.1:0-47124 GCA_036260415.1 Nitriliruptorales bacterium | reverse complement strand
CAGAGGGTGGATCTCGCAGCGGACATCAGCGCTGCCGACGTGGAGGTGCCAGGCGCCCTTCGGACCGATCTCGTGGTCGACCAGTCCCCTGATCCACGCGTCGACCGTGTCGGTGGTCCACCAGCCCGCGGCCGCGCGCCGCCACCACCAGGCCGACCCCACCAGCCGGGGTGCCGACCGTGGGGAGCTCGCCGCGGCCGCCCGCCGTGTCGGTTGCCCGCCCCGGTTCGCCCCACTGCTGGTCGGGGCCCTCGCCGAGCGTGGGCTGCTCCGGCGCGACGGTGCGCGGTTCGCCCTCCCCGAGCACGCCCCCGCCGTCGACGAGGCCCGCCAGCAGCGGCGCGCTGCCCTCATGGCGGAGCTGGCGGCGCAGCTGTTCGCCCCACCGCCGCTGGACGAGGCGGCCCGGCGTGCCGGCCTCGATCACCAGGAGGTCAACGCCCTGGTGACGTCCGGCGACGTCGTCGTGGCGGGCGGGGTCGCCTTCGGCCGGGGCGTGGTGGCGGAGGCGGTGCGGCGTCTGTCGGCGCTGGGGCCGCGGTTCACCACGGCCGAGGCGCGCGAGGCACTGGCTACCACCCGCAAGTACGCCATCCCGCTGCTCGAGCACCTCGACGCGATCGGCGTCACCGAGTTCGACGGTCAGACACGTGCCCTGCGCCGACCGGTCGACCACGGCGCCAGCCACGGCTGACCTCCCGTCGAGGGCGACGGCGAGCGCACGCGACGGCGTGGCCCGGTGGCCCGCAGGCGGGGTCCCGACCGGACCCGTGCGCCCGTCCACCTACCCGGCGCGGACCTCGCAGACGGCCTCCACCTCGACGGGACTGTCCAGCGGCAGCGACGGCACGCCGACCGCGGAGCGGGCGTGGACCCCATCGTCGCCCAGCACCTCCGCCAACAGGTCGCTGGCGCCGTTGGCAACGAGATGCTGCTCGGTGAAGTCGGGGACGCCCGCCACGAACACGGTGAGCTTCACCGCGCGCACACGGTCGAGGTCACCGGTCGCGGCGCGCAGGACCGCGAGGAGGTTGATCGCCGCGGTGCGCGCCAGGTCGGCGCCGTCGGACGTGTCGAGGTCGGCCCCGAGCTTGCCGGTCCGTGCGAGCGTGCCCTCGACCAGCGGCAGCTGCCCTGCGGTGAACACCAGCTTCCCGCCGTCGCGCCACGGCAGGTAGGCAGCCGCCGGGGCGGGCGGCTCGGGCAATGCGATCCCGAGCTCGCGGAGGCGGTCCTCCGCACGACCCACGTCAGCCAGCCCGGGGCCTGGTCGAACGACCGGCGGTCCGCGCGAGCAGGGATCGGCGCTCAAGCTCTCCCATCCCGCCCCACACCCCGAACATCTCACGTTCGGCGAGTGCCCGGTTGCGGCACGGGGTGATCACCGGGCAGGTGGCGCAGATGGCCTTGGCGGCGGCTTCTCGGTGCGCTCGTTCCCGCTCGGGCTCGTACCGGTTGGGACCGAAGAACAACCCCGGGTCCACGTCACGGCACGCGGCGCTGGTCTCCCACTCCACGTCGGCGCCCCCTGGTGCCTGTGCCACGACCACCACGGTCGCCCTCGTGGCTGCCTGATGGCGTGGCGACGGTCGGGGCGGACCGTAGAACGCGGCGGCGAGCTTGTGAAGAGCAGACTGTGCTCGCAAAACGGGCAAAGTCCGCTGCCTTCAGCAAGCATCGGGGTCAGCGGCTGCGGACCGGGGCGTCGGCGTCGTCCACTAGGAGCACCGCTCCCTCGACGCCGCGGACCCGGACCGTGGTGCCGGCACGGATCCGGCCGGTCTCGGCTCCGGTCCACCGTCCGCGCCACAGCGCCCCGTCGACGAAGACGTGGCCCTCGGGGTTCATGGTCGAGCGCACCACCCCGATCTGGCCCACCAGGTCAGGGGCAGCGTCGACGTCGGGTCCCGCCTGGGCGCGCAGCACCACGGTCATGACCACGACGAAGAACAGCACGCAGGTGGCGACCACGACCCCCACGAGCCAGGGCGACAGGGCCAGCGGCGTGTCGACACCGAACAGGAACCACGAGCCCACGGCGGTGACGGCGGTGCCCACCAGCGTCGGCCAACCCAGTCCGGCGAGTGCCAGGTCCAGGGCGAGCAGCAAGAGCCCCACGACCAGCAGGGCCAGAGCCCACCAGGCGACCGGAAGGACGATCAGTCCGTAGACGGTGAGGGGCAGCAGCAGGAGACCGGCCACCCCCGCGACGCCGAAGCCGGGCTGGAACAGCTCGAACAGCAGCAGGAGCAGCGATGCGACGACCAGGAGGTACGCCAGCGAGGGGGTGAGCGTCGCATGCAGCGTGCGCCGCAGCGGCCCGAGCTCGTGGAGGCGCACGGTCACCTCGTCGCTGCGCAGACGCAGCGTGCGCACGCCGTCAGCGGTCTCCACCTGACGGCCGTCCAGCTCGATGAGCAGCGGCTCGCGACCGTCGACCACCAAGTGGACGGGCCCTCGTTCGGCGGCCAGCCGGGCGCCGACCGGCTCGTCCCGCGGCCAGCCAGCCTCGTCCGGCGCGCCTGCCTCGACCCCGCCGAGGAGGCGCCGCGCGAGGGCGTCGGTCGCCGGGTCACACGGCGAGGCCGTGCTGGCCGGGCAGGCGGGACCCAGCGTCGCTCGGCTGGACATCGCCCGCACGTGGGCAGCGGCGACCAGGAAGGACGCCGCCCCACCGGCCTGCGCCTCGCCCGGACCGACCCATACCGCGACCGGCACCTGCGATTCGACCAGCGGGCGGACGACATCGGCGACGTCCACGGCGACGGCGCCCGGCGCGTCGATCGTGAGGACCACCAGCTCGGCAGCGCGGACGTTGGCGTCCTCGATCAGCTCGCCGATCGCTGCCAGAGTCGGCGGGTCGATCGGGCCGGAGAGCTCGAGGATGTCCACCACCCGCCCGTCGTCCGTGGTCTGCGCCGCGTGGGCGGGCAGCGCGAGCACCGTGGCGGCCAGCGCGAGCGCGACCAGGGCGACGAGGCGGCGGGAGGCCGGCAGGAGGCGGTGGGGCATCGCGCGCAACGGTACTCGGGGGCCGCTATGACCACGAACGCGCGCGCGCCCGTCGCAGCGATCGGCAGGGCTGGGCGCCGAGGCCGCTACGGCGCTGCGGGCCGTCCTTGGGGACGGGGGGTCGGACCCGGCTGGCCTACGCTGGCCGCCGTGCCGACCGCGACCGCCCCCTCCGTGCATCCGCCGCTGCCCGACGGCTTCGACGGACTGCTCGGCAGCCGGGTCGTGATCGTCACCGGCAAGGGCGGGGTCGGCAAGACCACCGTCGCGGCGGCGCTCGCGCTGGCCGGGGCCGCGTCGGGGCGCCGCACGCTGCTGGTCGAGGTGGAGGGTCGCCAGGGCCTCAGCCGGGCTTTCCGGACCCAGGCCTGGGACTACCGCGAGCGAGAGTTCCGCCCGGGCCTGTACGGGTTGGCGGTGGACCCCGAGGAGTCGATGTACGAGTACCTCGAGGTGTACTACGGGTTGAAGCGGGTGTCGTGGGTGATGTCTCGCACCAACGCGCTCGACTTCGTCACCGCGGCGGCGCCGGGCCTGCGTGACCTGCTGCTCGTCGGCAAGCTCTACGAGATCGAGAAGCGCCGTCGCAGCGACGCCCGTCCGGTCTACGAGCTGATCGTGCTGGACGCGCCACCCGCCGGTCGCATCGTCCCGTTCCTGCAGGCGCCGGAGGGGGTCACAGAGTTCGTCCGGGTGGGCCCGATCGGCCGTCAGGCCGCCAACGTCACCCAGATGCTGGAGGACCCGCGCCGCACCCGCGCCTTCGTCGTGACGCTGCTGGAGGAGATGCCGGTCACCGAGACCGTCGAGACGATCCGGGCGCTGGACGACGCGGGCATCACCGTGGGGCCGGTGGTGGCCAATCAGGTGATCGTCCCGCGTCTCGACGATGACGAGGAGAAGGCGCTCGCGGGCCTGGGCGTGGAGGGGCTCCGTGCCCGTGCCGGTCGCGCTGGCGCCGCCCTGCCCCACGAGCTCGCCAGATCCGTGCTCGAACTCGCCGACGCGCACGTCGAACGGCTCGCGCTGCAGCAGCGGATGCGCGACCGCCTCTTCGAGGAACTCGGCCTGCCGGTGCTGGAGCTGCCGTTGCTGTCGGGGGCCACGTTCGATCCGGGGGACCTGGAGGTCCTCGCCGATCACCTCGCGGTGGCGGTGGGCGAGAGCGGCCCCAAGGCTGCGCGGACGGCCACCGCATTGGGGCGACGCGACGACGGGGACGTCGCGCGCGGCGAGGATCACGGGTCGTGAGCGAGCGCGTCCTCAGGCAGGCACGCGGACGGCACCTCGGCGACGACGTCGCGCGAGCCCACATCCTGGTGTGCACCGGCGCGGGAGGGGTCGGCAAGACGACCACGGCGGCGGCTCTCGGGCTGGCCGGCGCCCGGGCGGGGCGTCGGACGCTCGTTCTGACCATCGACCCGGCGCGGCGCCTGGCGCAGTCGATGGGGATCGAGGCGCTCGGCAGCGCTCCACAGCGCGTCGAGCTCGCCGGGCAGCCCGACGGACAGCTGTGGGCCATGATGCTGGACATGCAGCGCACGTTCGACGAGGTGGTCGAGCGGCACGCTCCCAACCGCCAGCGCGCGGAGGCCATCAAGCGCAACCGGATCTACTCCACGCTGTCGTCCACCATGTCGGGGACGCAGGAGTACATGGCGATGGAGAAGCTCCACGCCCTCGAGGACGAGGGCGAGTGGGACCTGCTCGTCGTGGACACGCCGCCCACGCGCAACGCCCTGGACTTCCTCGACGCACCCCGGCGCATGACCGACTTCCTCGAGGGCCGGCTGCTGAAGGTGCTGCTGGCCCCCGGTGTGGCTGCTGGGAAGGGGATCGGCCGCCTGCTCGGCTTCGGCACCCAGAAGTTCATGCAGATCGCGGGGCGCGTCACCGGGATGGAGCTCCTGCAGGACCTGGCGGACTTCTTCCGCAACTTCGAGGGCATGTACGAGGGCTTCAAGCAGCGGGCCGAGGAGGTGCGTTCCCTGCTCGAGCAGGCCACGTCCCGCTTCGTGGTGGTGGCGTCCCCACAGCCGCCGCCGCTGCGCGAGGCACACTTCTTCCTCGAACGCCTGCAGAAGGAGGGGTTGCACACCGCGGGCGTGGTGATCAACCGCATCCACCGCGACTGCTCTCCCTGCCCGGACGAGGAGACGCTGCGCGCCGCCGCCGCGGCCCAGGCCGACGAGCTGGAGGGGCGGGCGGTCGCCGGCGCACTGCGGCTACTGGCCGACACGCAGAACCTGGCCGTGCGCGAGCGGCGGGACGTGGCTGCTGCCCTGTACGGGCTGACCCCGCCCGCGCTGGTGGAGGTGCCGCTGCTGCGTTCGGATGTGCACGACCTGGCTACCCTCGGCCAGGTGGCGGACGCGCTCGTGGGCAGCGGACCAGCCGACCCCGGAGGCTGACGTGTCCGATCGCGACGGGCCCCAGGGACCGGCGCAGCGGTCCGATCCGGCGCAGCCGTCGTCGCCCGGTCCCCGGCCCGGGGATGGGGACCGGGTCGCGCCGGGCGACGAGGGGCAGGGTGCGGGCGGTCCACGCGAGGGCGGCGACCAGCAGGCGGGGCGGACCGGGGTCACGCGACCAGGCGACGGCCGGTCGGCACGCCAGCCCGGCATCGCGCTGGCGTCCCAGCGGATGGCCGACCCCCCCGCCGAGCCGCCGGGCCCACCGTCTCGCACAGGGATCTTCGTGGAGCTGCCGGCCCTCCGTGCGCACGTCGGTCGCGTGATCGCGTCGCGGTTCGGGGGGCGCACCTTCGACGAGGCCCCGCCGGAGGTGCAGGACGCCACCCACGCGCCCGCCCCCCACGCCTCGGGGTACCTCAGGCCGACGGTCCTCGGCCGCTCGCTTGGATCAGCGGTGACGGGTCGGGTCGGCCGGTGGGGGATGGTGGTGCTGGCGCCGTCCGGACGGTCAGCCGGTGGCGGCGTGCGTCGGGTGACCCGCTGCGTCGGCCAGCCGCAGGAGCCGGCGACGTTGCCGCTCGGTCATCCCACCCCAGATGCCGAAGTCGATGCGTAGCTCCAGCGCGTAGTCGAGACACTCCGGGCGGACGGGGCAGCGCTCACAGATGCGCACCGCTCGGCGGCTCTGGGAGGCGCCCCGCACGAAGAACACCTCGGGGTCGCGCCCGCGGCAGCGTGCCTTCGCCATCCACTCGTCCGGCACGTCCGACCTCCCGCCGTCTCCAGCTGTCGTGTAGGAACGGTACGGGCCTGGACCTCGCAGGGGGACGGTCCCCGGACACGACTCCGTCGAGCCGCACGCACCAGAACGGACGGGACCCAGGTCCCGTGGCGGGCAGTACCGTTGCCCTGCATGGCCACCGCGGACGCCGGGCCGTCCGCCGCCCGTACACTGCGCGTGGACCACCCGCCCTGGGTGGGATGTCCGTGTCGCCCGCTCGCTCGGTCCACCTCTGCGCACCGGAGAGCCCGTGGCCGTCCACGACCCCGCCAGCGCGCGCGAGGCGCTGGTCGGCAGGTTGGTGCTCCTACTGGCGGTCGTCGCCGCCTCCGCGGTGCTGGTCTCCGCGCTGTTCCTGCCGAGCGCGATCGCGCTCGACCGTGTGGTGAGAGGTGTCAACCAGTCCGTGCTCGACGTGCCGCCACTGCCGGAGGAGCTGCGCCGCCCACCGGTCAACTCGGTCGTCGTCGCGGCGGACGGGGTCGAACTGGCCGAGCTGCACGCCGAGCAGTCGCGCGTGCTGGTGGCGCTGCGCGACGTGCCGCAGGTCACCCAGGAGGCGGTCGTGGCCACGGAGGACGGCGCCTTCTTCCGTCACCATGGCGTCAACCACCAGGCGATCCTCCGGGCCGCGTTCGCCAACCTCGAGTCGGGCGACATCGAGCAGGGCGGCTCGACCATCACCCAGCAGTACGTGCGCAACGTGCCTGGCATCGGCATCAGCACCGAGCAGACCATCGAACGCAAGCTCAAGGAGGCGGTCTGGGCGGTGGAGCTCGAGCAGCGCCTGTCCAAGGAGGAGATCCTCGAGCGCTACCTCAACACGGTCTACTTCGGCAACGGCGTGTACGGGATCGGCACGGCTGCCCGCCACTACTTCGCCAAGCACGTGAGCCAGCTCAGCCTGAGCGAGTCCGCCCTGCTCGCCGGGCTGATCCGGGCGCCGGAACGCAACAACCCGAGGACGGACCTGGAGGCGGCGCTCGGACGCCGCGACATCGTGCTCCGCCAGATGGAGGCGCAGGGCTTCGTGACCGCGCCCGAGACCAAGCGTGCACGGCAGGAGCCGCTGCAGCTGGCACCTCCGACGGACGGCACGCCGACCCGACCGTTCTTCGTCGAGTGGGTCAAGAGTGTCCTGTACGACCCCTCCAACGATCTGCAGCCGGAGCTGCAGGCAGCCCTCGGCGAGGACAAGGCCGAACGTCAGCGCAATGTATTCGAGGGTGGGCTGGTGATCCACACCACGCTGGACCGGGCACGTCAGGACATGGCCGACGCCACGATCGCGCGCTACCTCACCGACCCGCTGCACGACCCGCTCGCCTCCGTGGTGACCGTCGACCCGCGGACCGGCGCTGTGCCGGTGATGACGGTTGGTCCCAAGCAGTTCGGCAACTGCCCCGAGGGCAGGACCCCCTGCGAGCTGACCAAGGTCATCCCCGCGGTGCCGGGAGGGGGATCGTCGTTCGGACGCGAGCCGGGATCGGCGTTCAAGCCCGTCATCATCACGGCGGCCCTGCTGGAGGGCTTCACGCCGGGTTACGCGACCGAGACGTCCTCCGGGCAGTTGATCGAGGGGTGTGAGGCCCGGCCGGGGGAGCCGTACAAGGTCAACAACTACGCCGGCGGTGGCGGCGGCATCATGGACATGTACGAGGCCGTCAAGCGCTCCAACAACGTCTACCACGTCAAGTTGGCCCGGGACGTCGGCGTGGAGGCCATCTTCGACACCGCCGGCAAGCTCGGTCTCGCGCGCATCCCCAACCGCTCCGACTACGGCGCGAGATCCTGCTCGATCGGCCTCGGCACCGTTGGTGTGTACCCGCTGGAGATGGCCGCGGCGTACGCGACCCTCGCCAACCGAGGCGAACGGTGCGAGCCTTTCGTCGTGACCAAGGTCACGGACCGCGACGGCAACCTCGTCTACCAGCACACTTCTCGATGCGAGCAGGTCATCGACCGGGGCATCGCCGACCGCGTGACCGACATCATCCAGGGCCCGCCGACGGCGGGAGGGACCGCGCCCTTCGTGCGCGACCAACTGGGCCGCCCGGTGGCCGGCAAGACCGGGACCACCGACGATTGGACCAACGCCTGGTTCATGGGGTACGTGCCGCAGTACGCGACCGCGGTCTGGGTGGGGTACGAGTTCCCCAAATGCGTGCAGGGCATGACGTCGCAGTGCGGGTCCATGTTCGGCGTTGAGGCCGGCGGAACGACCTACGCCAAGGTGACGGGCGGCACCATCCCCGCGCGGATGTGGGCCGACTACATGCAGGCCGCACTGGAACCGGTGCCGGTCGAGGGCTTCGCCACGGCGCCACCCATCCCCACCGCGAGGGTCCCGCGCGTCGTCGGCATGCACCAGAGGGCCGCGGTCGCCACGCTCGAAGGCAAGGGCTTCAAGAGCCGGGCCGCGGTCGTCACCGACTGGCGCCCCGCGGGCCAGGTGGTCCAGCAGAGCCCGGGAGGTGGCAGCGAGGCGTGGGTCGGCAGTGTCGTGACGTTGGGTGTGAGCGACGGGACCGGCGAGCGGCCCCTGCCAGAGGTCCCTGACGTGGTGGGGCTGCAACGCAACCAGGCGATCCGCACCCTGACCGACGCCGGTTACGGCGTGCTGGCCGTGGACCAGGGCGTGGCCGATCCGGCACGCCACGGCATCGTGGTGGCACAGAGGCCTCCGGCCGGCAGCCCGTTGGAGAGAGGCAGCCCGGTGGTGATCACCGTCGGGCGCTACGCCAGCGGCGAGCCCATCGACGGTGGTCGCACCGACGACGGGAGCGGCGGACGTGGGGGTGGCGGGGGCGGTGCTGCCGCTGGCGGCTCCGGCGGCGGGGGCGGCGGGTAGTGGGTCCGTCCGCCCGCGTGGCCGGCGTGGTCGCCACCCTGGGCACGGCCTGCGTCGCCTACGCCACCGTCGTCGAGCGCGGCTGGTTCCGCCTGCGCCGCGAGCGCCTGCCCGGCCTGCTGCGTTCCGGCGCCCCGCGCGCGCTGCGTCTTCTGGTGGTCAGCGACCTTCACCTCGACCCGCCCGACCCCCGCCTCGAGGCGTTCGTGCGCGAGCTGCCGACCGCCGAGGTCGACCTGATCGTCGCCGCCGGTGACCTGGTGGGCGGTCGGGGCGCCGAGGACGCCACCGTGGGCCTGCTCGCGACGCTGACCACCGGTGGAACACCTGCAGTGGCCGTGCTCGGCTCCAACGACCTCTACGCCCCGCGTCCGAAGAACCCGCTGCGCTACCTCACCCACCCCGACGTCCGCACCTACGGACCGCCGCTGGACACCGCCGGGCTGTGCGCCGGGCTCCGCGCGGCCGGCTGGTGCGTGCTGGAGGACGCTCGCACCACCGTGCAGACGGCCGCGGGCACGGTCGAGGTCGCCGGGCTCCGCGATCCCCACCTGCGAAGCCCTCTCCCTCCACGCGACCAGGTCGCTGCGCGCGACCCCACGTCCGTGCTACGCCTGGGAGTGGTGCACGCCCCCTACGTGGACGCACTCGACCTGCTCGCCGCCGCCGGTTACGACCTGCTTGTGGCGGGGCACACCCACGGCGGCCAGGTCCGCCTTCCCGGCGTCGGGGCGCTGGTCACCAACTGCGATCTGCCGACCGACCGGGCGCGTGGCACGTCCCGCTGGCACGCCGACGACCGCGGAGCGTGGCTTCACGTCAGCGCCGGTCTCGGACAGTCGCGGTACGCACCCTTCCGGTTCGCCTGCCGGCCGGAGGCGAGCCTGCTGGAACTCAGTCTCCCGGCGTGAGGTCGCCGCTGTCGGGGCGGCTGTTGTACCCTCCGGCCGGCGCTGTTCGTGCCGCTCCCCGGGATGTAGCGCAGCTTGGTAGCGCGCCACGTTCGGGACGTGGAGGTCGCCGGTTCGAATCCGGCCATCCCGACCCGGGACAGGACCCCGCCGCGCCGCACAGCGGGGTCCTGCTGTTCGCGGCAACCTGTGCGACCGGGGAGACACCGGCCTCGCGGTGACCTCACGGGCTGACGAGCAGGACCGGCCCGCGCCGCCCGCGGCCGGCGACGCCGAGTACCCTCGTGCGGCACGATCGGGGTGGAAGCATCGGGGACGGGACGTCGCACCGTCGTCCGCGACGTCCCACCCGACGGAGGTGCACCGTGCCGACCCAGACGACCCTGCAGATCGCCGGGATGGACTGCAGTCACTGCGCGCAGCGGCTGCGCGTCTCGCTGCAGCGTCTCGACGGTGTGATCAAGGCCGAGGTCGACCCAGCCGGGACCGCAACCGTCCGCTACGACGAGGGTCGCGTCTCCGAGGACCAGTTGGGGCAGCGGGTGCGCGAGGCCGGCTTCGAGCTGGCCTGACAGCAGCGGACACCGAGAGCACGACCATGGCCGTCGACGGAGGGCAGACGCAGGATCGTGGCCCGAGCGGCCGGCAGGCGACCTTCCGCATGAAGATCGGTGGGATGTCGTGCTCGTTCTGCACCTCGACCATCCGCAAGGCCTACGAACGGATCGACGGCGTGCACGAGGTCGGGGTGTCCCTGGCCCACGAGGAGGGGCTGATCAGGTACGACCCGTCCAAGCTCGACGAAGCCGAGCTGCGTCGCACCCTCGAGCTGGTGGGGTACGCCTACCGCGACCCGCAGAAGGTGCGGTCGTTCGAGGAGGACGAGCACGAACTCCGGGTGGCCCGCAAGCGGCTGCTCGTGGCCGGCACCCTCACGCTGCTGTCGTTGCTGACGATGCTGCTGGGTGTCTGGCTGAAGGTCGTGACGATCCCCCTGATGGAGTGGATCGCGCTGACGCTGACGCTGGAGACGATGTTCGTCACGGCCTGGTTCGTCAAGAGGATGGCCTGGGCGTCACTGCGCCGCGGCATCCTCAACCAGCACGTCCTGCTGGAGTTCGCCGCGTTCGCTGGTCTGCTGGGCGGGTTGCTGGGGATCTTCGTCAGCCCAAGGTTCCCGGCAGCGGACTTCTTCGCGGTCTCGGTGTTCGTGACGACCTACCACCTCCTGTCCGACTACGCCTCCAAAGTGGTGCGCACGCGCTCGTCGCAGGCGGTGCGGCGCCTGATGGACCTACGGCCCGACACCGCCCGTGTGATCCGCGACGGCCAGCAGATCGAGGTCCAGGTCGACGAGGTACGGGTGGGTGACCGGGTACGCATCCGGCCGGGGGAGTCCCTCCCGGTCGACGGTCAGGTGGTCGATGGCGCGTCCGCGGTGGACGAGTCGCTGGTCACCGGCGAGCCCATTCCGGCCGAGAAGGTGGCTGGCGACGAGGTGATCGGCGGGTCGGTCAACCAGACCGGCTCGCTGGTGGTCGAGGTCACCCGGGTCGGCGAGGAGTCGTTCCTCTCACAGGTGGCGCGCTCCATCGAGGAGGCACGGGCGCTCAAACCCGGCGTGCTGCAGCTGGTCGACACCGTCCTCACGTACTTCGTGCCGGGCGTGCTGCTCTTCGCCGCGATCGGTTTCGTCGCCTGGACCATCATCCCCGCGCTTCTCGGGCACGGACCGGACCTGGTCCGAGCCACCCTCGCCGCTCTGGCGGTGCTGGTGCTGGGCTACCCGTGCGCGCTGGGCATGTCCACGCCGCTGGCGATGATCCGCGGCGGCGGCGAGGCGGCCCAGCAAGGCATCCTGATGCGCTCCGGCGAGGCCTTCCAGATCATGGGCGAGATCCGCTCCATGGTGCTGGACAAGACCGGGACCATCACCCGTGGCGAGCCGGACGTCCAGGCGGTCGTGGCCCTCGGTGAGCGCGACGAGGCGGCCGTGCTGTCGGCGGCCGCCTCCGCTGAGTCGGCCAGCGAGCACCCGCTGGCTCGGGCGATCGAGGAGACGGCCGAGCAGCGGGGCCTGGCGGTCACCTTGCCCGACGAGTTCCGCTCCCACACCGGCAAGGGCGTCGAAGCCACGGTCGAGGGCACGCGGCTGCTGGTGGGCAAGCCCGCCTTCCTCGGCGAGCACGGGATCGCCACCGCCGGCGTCCGCGACCGCGTCACGGAGCTGGAGGAGCAGGGACTGACGGTGGTCGGCGTGGCCCGCGACGGTCAGCTCCTCGGCCTGATCGGCATCGGCGATGCGCTCAAGGCCGACGCCGCCGACGCGATCAGGCGCATGCGGGACAGTGGCATCACCCCGGTGATGATCACCGGCGACAACCGGCGCACCGCCGCCGCCGTCGCCGGCGAGGTCGGGATCGAACGGGTGCTGGCCGAGGTCCTGCCCGAGGACAAGGCCGAGGAGATCCGCCGGCTGCAGAAGGACGGACACCGGGTCGCGATGGTCGGCGACGGCATCAACGACGCGCCCGCGCTGACCCAGGCCGACGTCGGCTTCGCGATCGGGGCCGGCACCGACATCGCCATCGAGTCGGCCGACGTCGTCATCTTGGGCCAGCGGCTGGGCGCGGTGATGGACGCGCACAGGATCGGGCTGCGCTCCTACCGCCGCACACGGCAGAACCTGCTCCTGGCGTTCGCGTTCAACGGCGTCGGCGTGCCCGCTGCCGCCACCGGCCTCGTGCACCCCGTGTGGGCGATGGTGGCCATGGTGGCGTCCGTGACGGCGGTCCTGGGCAACTCCTTCCGCGGCCAGCTGCTGCGCCGCCTGCGCCGCGACACCCGCTGGTCGTCGTGGGAGCAGCGCGACGAGGAGCACCGACGCGAGCACCACCGCGCGACCCACCGGTCGTCGCCCTGTGGCGGCCCATCGACCGGTCACGCCGACCAGTAGGAGACGACAGCGTGACTCCCACGACCGTGGGGAACCGGACCAAGGCCGGCGCTGAGAGCGGGCAACGGCGAGGTCGCTGGCTCGACGCGGAGGTCGACGGCAGGTCGGTGCGTTCCTGGGTCGTCGTCGGGTCGGTCATCGCCGCCGTCACGCTCGGGTTCGGCGCCTGGTGGACCTACGGGTTGGGCCGGGGTGGGCCGATGGGCGGGATGGGGCAGGTTGCGGCCGACGCACCGCGGGTCCCGCCGGTGTTCGGCTACTACGACGGCGAGCCGATCGCCTTCATCCACACCGAGGTCTCCGACCCGATCATCGCCCGTCTGCTGGGATCGATGATGGGCTCGCCGGTGCCGGTGGTCCCGGCGTTGGCCAAAGCCCCGGACGAGACGGTGGGGACCGTCTACGTGTTCACGAACGGCATCGTTCCCCGGGACACGCCCGCCGGACCGATCGGCTTCCAACCCGACGTGTTCGACAGCGCTCCCGGCGACGAGACCTACTCGCCGCTGCGTGAGATCATCGTCGTCACCTGGACCGATCAGGATAGGGCTCGGGTGTTGACCACCGCCGGGGAGGTCGAGGCCGCCGCGGCGGATGGGTCGACCATCCTGGAGCCGACCGGCGTCGTGGTCAACATGCCGTTGCTGACCTGGCCCGGCGGGGGACGCTGACGGCGCGGTTCACCGGGGTCCACCGACGAGGACCCGATCCGACCGGGTCGATGGGCCTGCGTCCGACGACGGAGTGGACGGGCGTCCCCTGTCGACGGAGCGCACGCCGACCTCGTGATCGCGGTCGTCGTCGGTACGGTGGGTCGCAGGCGACGGGGCGGTTGTACCTTGCAGGCGTTGCAGCGCCGCCCGACGACCGTCTGATGCGCGTCGGGATCGTGGGTCTGGGACGGATGGGCGCCGCGCTGTCACGGCAGGCGCTGGCGTCGGGTCACGACGTGGTCGGCTACAGCATCGACGTCAGCGAGGCGCGGGCCCTGGAGCCCGACGGGCTCGTGCCGGCGACCTCCCTGGACGACCTCGTGGGACAGCTGCGGCCACCGCGCGTCGTGCTGCTCTACGTCCCGCACGGCCCACCCGTCCACCGGACCGTGGAGGGGCTCGCCGGACTGCTCGACCCCGGCGACATCGTTGCCGACGGGGGCAACTCGCTGTGGACGGATGCCGAGGACCACCACCGGAGGTTGGCCGATCTTGGGGTCCATTTCCTGGACATCGGCACCAGCGGTGGCATCTCCGGGGCTCGCCACGGCGCCTGCTTCATGGTGGGAGGCGACGCTGCGGTGTTCGAGGTCGTGCGCCCGTTGCTGGTCGACCTCGCCGTCGATGATCGGGCGGTCATCCACGCCGGTCCGTCCGGCAGCGGCCACTTCGTCAAGCTGGTCCACAACGCGATCGAGTTCGGAATGCTGCAGGCGATCGCCGAAGGCGTCGAGCTCCTGGTTCGCTCCGGCCGCGACCTCGATCTGCCGGCGCTGTTCGACAACTGGAACCACGGCTCGGTCATCCGCAGCTGGCTGGTCGAGCTGATGGGTCAGGCACTCGCCGACGACCCGGGGGCGCTGCACGAGCTGTCCTCGTTCGTGGAGGACACCGGCGAGGTGAAGTGGGTGGTGGAGTGGGCGTCCCGGCAGGACATCCCCGCCCCGGTCGTGGCGCTGTCCCAGCAGATGCTCATGCTGTACCGCGACGGGCACCGCGCCCCAACGACGCCCATGGCCAAGGCAGTTGCGCTGATGCGCCACGGCTTCGGGGGCCACCCCCTTCAACCGCGCGGGCCCTGACCGTCGGCCCGGAAGCGAGCTGAGCCGGAGCCGGCCGGTCGATGCCGACCCTGTTCCGCCACGCGGTGTCGCGCCGGTCGGCGCACCGCACGCCACACTGACCTCCGCGACAACACGAACTGCACGACGCAGTCGAACTGCACGACGCAGTCGAACTGCACGACGCAGTAGGCTCCCTACCTCTCGGCAGAAGAAGGGGCATGGGCGGTCCACACCGGATCGCTGTCGGGGCGCTCGTGATCCTTCTGGCGGCCGTCCCGGCCGCACCCGCGGCCACCGGCGCGTCCACCGGACCGGACCGCCGGGGGACCGTGCGCCCCGACCGGTCCTTCTCGTGGGACGGCGCGGTCGCGACCGGGGCGAACACCGGGTACGACGCAGCGTCCGGCCAGCCGTGTGGCACGAGCCCGTCGGACTACTGCGACGTGACCCTGCTCCATGTGGACGTCGAGACGACGTTCTGGCAGTCGTGGGGCGGAGGGGTCCAGGTGAGCCTCGGGGACTACCGGCCCAACCTCGCCAGCGACTTCGACCTGTACGTCTACGCGAGCGACGACCAGGGCCGGCGCGGGGAACTGGTCGCCTCTTCCGCTGACGTCGCCGGCGAGGAGGAATCCACCACCATCCCCGAGGTGTCCGGCTACTACCTGATCCAGGTCGTGTACTGGGCGGTCGCCGAGTCGCAGTACACCGCCACGGCCCGGTTCGTCACACGCAACAAGCTGCCTCCGGACGTCGACCAGCCGCCGGGCGTCCAGGAACACCTGGTCAGCGATCCTGCGCGTGGCTTCCGGTCGCGCTCGGAGCCGCACCTGGCGCAGAGCCCGACCGACCCGGCGACGCTCGTCGCGGGATCCAAGATGTACAACCGCGACCGCGACTCCCTGCAGGAGTACGAGTTCAAGATCGGCACGTACGTGTCCTTCGACGGCGGTGTCGGTTGGAGCGATCTGGGGCAGCTGGGGGTCTGCCCCGCGCGCCAGGCACCGCCCGGGTCGTGGCCGGACAACACCTGCTACCCCGAGGAGGACCCCGACCTCGGAGGGACGGGGCCCGAGGACGTCGACGACCCCGACGACCCCGAGGATCCTCACGACCCGCGCGGTGCGGGCGACGCCGCCGAGGAGTACATCACCTCCGACGTCTGGCTGCAGTTCGACGACGAGGGCAACGTCTACGCGATGGTGCTCGACGCACCCGTGTTCGAGACGGTGGACCTACCCGTGGTGGGCGAGGGGCAGGGCTGGGGGATGTCCCTGCACCGCTGGGAGAGCGTGGCTGCGGACGACCTGCGGACCGGGGACACCTGGTCCGACCGGATCGTGATCAACAGCTACGCGACGGGCCTGGAGCAGGCCCTGTTCCTCGACGACAAGAACACGTTCGCGGTCAACAACGCAGGCCCCGACGGGGACGGCCGCACCGGGACCATGGTCGCGTGCTGGGGGCAGAACGTGTCACCCGCCATCAAACAGCAGATCGCGTGCGAGCGTTCGACCGACGCGGGCAGGACCTGGCCCGAGGAGCCCGTCGCCATCTCGCCGCCCTCCCAGCAGCTCGTGATCGGTGTGCACGTCGTCGCCGACACGACCGACGAGGACACGTTCTACGCCACCTGGCTGCACTACGCGCCGGGGGCAGCCGGGCTGGAGTCGGAGCTGTGGGTCGCGAGGTCGGTCGACGGCGGGCGCAGCTGGCCCCAGCTGACCCTGGCGGCGCGCTTCGAGGGGATCCCGCGCACGTTCCCAGGCCAGAGCTTCCGCAACCTGTCCCTGCCGATCATGGCCGTGGCTCCCGACGGCGGCCTGTACCTCACCTACGCGGCGTACCGTGACGCGCCGCAGCCGCAGGGCGACGCCGACGGCAAGCAGGCCGACATCCTCCTGGTCCGATCGGCCGACAGTGGACTGACGTGGAGCGAGCCGGTCGAGGTGAACCAGGACGGCACCAACGCCGATCAGTTCCAGCAGTACGTCGTCGTCCGACCTGACGGTGACCTCGACGTCAGCTTCTTCGATCGCCGTTCCGACCCGGAGAACTTCTTCATCGACGCGTTCCTGGCCCGCTCCGGCGACCAGGGCCGAACCTGGGAGGAAACCCGCCTGTCGCACGAGATGTGGGATCCGTCCATCAACCCGCCGATCTCGACGTCCGGACACTTCATCGGCGACTACCAGGGCCTGGTCGCCGATCGGTGCACCACGGTCGCGATCTTCAACGACACGCACCTGGCCAACGACCTGTCGCGCGATCCGACGTTCGATGTCGGGCTCGCACGCTCACCCTTCCAGGAGCTGGTCGCGTGGCGCGTCCCCACCGGCGACTGCCCCGAGGCCGCGCCTGACCAGTCGCCGCCGAGGGGGGGGTCGCCAGGTGAACCTCCGAGGGTCGGCGGTCAGGCTCAGCCCGCACCCACCCCGGCCACCGGAGGGGGCGGATCACTGCTCGCCGTCGCGTCGCTGCTGCTGGTCGGTTCCGCCACATGGCGTCGTCGCCGGTCGGCGCACCGCACGCGACACTGACCTCGCGGCAGCCGTGCCGCCCGGGACGTGGTGAGGAGCAGGACGGTGGGGCTTGTCGCAATGGTCGTCGGGGCGGGACTGATCCTGATGGCTGCAGCGGACGCGGTCGCGACGACCGTGCGTGTCAGCACCCGTGGGGGCGTCATCGTGCGGTGGCTGGGGCAGGGACTATGGATCGTGACGATCGCGATCGACCGGTGGCTGCCGCGGCCAATCCTGCGTTACCTCGCCGGACCGGTGATCACGCTGGCGGTCATGTCGTCGTGGATCGCGATGATGGTGACCGGCTGGTTCCTGGTGTTCTCGTCCTCCCAGACTTCGGTCGTCACCTCGCCGGGCAACGATCCGGTGGGTGCCTGGGAGCGGCTCGCCTACGCCATGTACACGGTGTTCACGCTCGGAGGCAGCGGTCTTCAGGCCTCGACGCCGCTGTGGCACGTGCTCACGGGCATGGCGGCAGGCGCGGGGCTGTTCCTGGTGACGCTGGCCATCACGTACCTGATGCCGCTGGCGTCGGCGGCGTCGGAACGTCGCCGGGTGGCCCGTGCCCTGAGCGCGTTGGGGTCGCGGCCCGCCCGGATCGTGACCATGGCGTGGGACGGGACTCGCTTCCCCGCGCTGGCCGACCACCTGATGGCGCTCACACCCGAGCTGGCGCGGCTGGCCGAGCACCACCTGACGTACCCGGTGCTGCACTACTTCCAGACGTCCGACCGCGAGGCGGCGATCGCCCCGGCCATCGCCCGGCTGGACGACGCCCTACTGCTCTTGTGCGTCGCGGTCGACCCGTCGGCCCGGCCACCGGCGAGCGTGACCCACCCGGCGCGCGAGGCGATCGACGGCTTCCTGTCGACCATGCCCGAGACGTTCCTCGCCCGGACCCAGGAGGCCCCGCCGCTGCCTGACATCGAGGAGCTGCGTGCGGCCGGCGTGCCCTGCCGACCGGTGGAGGAGCTGCGCAGCGCCGCCGACGAGCAGGCGGAGCGTCGCAGCCGGCTGCACGGCCTGGTGCTTCACTCGGGCTGGGACTGGCACGCCAGCATGCAGGTGACCCCCTGACACCCGTGGGCCACCGGGATGGTCGCGCAGGCCGGGCCAGGCGTAGCCTCCGGCGTCGCACGCTGGGCACGAGCGAGGAGCCGCGTGGACATCGCCGACCTGCAACGACTCGTCCGCGACACGTACGGGGAGCGTGACCGCCGACGTGGGCTGCCGCGCACCTACGCGTGGTTCGTCGAGGAGGTCGGCGAGCTGTCGCGGGCACTGTTCCGCGGCGATGCCGGGCAGCGCCGCGAGGAGTTCGCCGACGTCCTGGCGTGGCTGGTGTCGCTGGCCGACCTCGCCGATGTCCCCCTGGACGAGACGGTGTCCGCCCGGTACGCGCACGGCTGCCCCAAGTGCGCTGCTCGTCGCTGCACGTGCCCGGACCCCGCCGGGCGGTGACGTACGCTGGCGTCCACGCACCCGTGAGGAGATCGGGGCGCCGCGTGCTGGACGACCGAGCCGTGCCGGAGCAGGACATCGACGCGGCCGCACGGACCACCTCGTTCGCCGGTCGCGCCGCGCGCATCACCGTGCAGGTCGCGGCGGTCGTCTTTCTCGGGATCGAGGTCAGCTGGGTGCTGGCGGCTGTCCTCGCCAGCGGGTTCGTCGTCGGGGAGGTCCTGGAGTGGCGTGGCACCCGCAGCAGCCGCACGCTCGAGTTCCAGGTCACCCACCAGGCGTTCCACGACCCGCTCACGGGGCTGGCCAACCGGGCGCTGCTCGCCGACCGTCTCGCCCAGGCAGGGCGACGGGCCGCCCGGCACGGCCGGCTGGCGCTGCTCGTGCTCGACCTCGACGGGTTCAAGGCGGTCAACGACAGCATGGGGCACGCCGCGGGTGACGCTCTGCTGGTCGCCGTCGCGGAGCGCATCCGCTCTTCGGTGCGTGCCGAGGACACCGCCGCGCGTCTGGGCGGCGACGAGTTCGCCGTCTTGCTGGAGGACCTGGAGGTGCTGGGCGGGGTGGCGCGCGTCGCCGAGCGGTTGCTGGCCGCCATCCGCCAGCCCGTGGACATCGGTGGGACGCAGGTGAGGACCCACGCCAGCATCGGCATCGCCGTCAGCGCGGGGGACGAGACCCCCGAGGATCTGCTACGCGACGCCGACATCGCCATGTACGCGGCGAAGGACGCCGGCAAGGACCGCTACCGTGTCTTCGAGACCGCCATGCACGTGTCGTTGATCGAGCAGCTGGAACGCGAGGGTGACCTCGCGCGCGCTATCGAGGCACGCGAGTTCGAGCTGTTCTACCAGCCGGTCGTGGCGATCGAGGACCGCGGGCTGAGCGGAGTCGAGGCCGTGGTTCGATGGCGCCACCGCCACCGGGGACTGCTCACCGCTGACCAGTTCCTGCCCGTCGCCGAGGAGACGGGCATGATCGTGTCGCTGGGCCGGTCGCTGCTGCACGAGGCGTGCCGTCAGCTGCAGGAGTGGCAGCGACGGTTCCCGCACCACCACCCGCCCCACATCAGCATCGACGTGTCGCCGCGGCAGCTGCTCGGGCACGGGTTCGTGGACGACGTCGCGCAGGCCCTGTCAGCGAGCGGGCTCGCGCCACAGGCGTTACTGCTCGAGTTCCCCGAGGCAGCGCTGGTTGCCGACAGCGACGGTGGCATCGACCGGCTACGACAGCTCAAGGACCTGGGGGTCCGGCTGGCCATCGACCACTTCGGCAGCGGCTACTCCAGCCTCGCCTACCTGCGGAGTCTGCCGATAGACCTGCTGAAGATCGAACGGTCGTTCACCAACGAGGCGGGCGACGCCCACCTGGAGCTGCTGCGCGCGGTGATCGAGTTCTGCCGCGGGCGAGGCATCGAGACGGTCGCCGAGGGTGTCGACGACGCAGCCCAGCTGCCCGTCCTGCGAGGGTTGGGCTTCGAGCACGCCCAGGGCGCGCTGTTCTCGCCACCCCTGGACCCGGCCGGCGTGGCGGCGGTGCTCGCGACCGGCGCCGCGATCGTCGATCTGCAGTCCCCAACCGGCTGAGGTGCCGGTCGGCGGGTCGCGCGGGCGGCGCCCGCGCCGACGTCGCGGTGTTCGCAGGGGGCGCAGGTCACCGAGCTGGTGAGGATGGACCTCGAGGGGCATGATCCGGACGCCGTCGACGTGTCGGTCCAGGGCCCCGGCATGACCGGGCGGCGTGATGGCCGGGAGCGGCTCTCGCCGGGCCCGGCTACGACAGCTGGGTGGCGAGCAGCTCCGCGAGCTGCACGGTGTTCAGGGCAGCGCCCTTCAGCAGGTTGTCGCCCGCCACGAACAGGTTCAGTGAGCGGGGGTCGGAGAGGTCGGCGCGGACACGGCCGACGAACACCTCGTCGCGCCCGGCGCTCTCGAGCGGCGTGGGGTAGGCGAGCGGTTCGCCGTCGCGTCCGGTGCCGTCCTCGACGACCAGTCCCGGTGCCGAGCGCAGCGCCTGCAACGCCGCCTCGACCTCGGCCTCGCGCTGGAAGGTCAGCCGCGCCGCGATGGCGTGGCCGACCAGCACCGGGACGCGCACGCAGGTCGGGGACACCCGCAGGTCGGGCAGTTCGAGGATCTTGCGGCTCTCGTTGACCAGCTTCCACTCCTCGTCGGTGTAGCGCTGGCCGGCGAAGGTGCCAGCGTGCGGCAGCACGTTGAAGGCGACCGTCTTGCTGAACTGGGCGGGTTCGACCGTCGCGGCCGCCTGCGCCCCGTGGGACCGCAGCGTGTCGGGGTCCTCGCACAGCTTGCGTGTCTGCTCCAGCAGCTCCGCCATCCCCCTGACCCCGGCGCCGCTCACCGACTGGTAGGAGGTCGCCACCATCGCGGTCAGGCCGAACAGGTCGTGTAGTGGCTTGACCGCGACCAGCAGCACCATCGTGGTGCAGTTGGGGTTGGCGACGATGCGCCGGGGACGCTGGCGCAGCGCGTGCGGGTTCACCTCGGCCACGACCAGGGGCACGTCGGGGTCCTGACGCCAGGCGGAGGAGTTGTCGACCACGGTCGCGCCGCGCTCGGCGGCCACCGGCGCCCACTCGCGTGACACGTCCCTACCGGCGCTGAACAGGGCCGCGTCGACCCCGTCGAACACGCTGGGAGCCAGCCCCTGCACCTCCAGCTCGCGGTCGGCGAAGCGCACACGGCGGCCGGCCGAGCGCTGGCTCGCCACCAGCACCGGGTCGCCGTCCAGCGGGAAGCCTCGGGCCACCAGCAGGCGGCGCATCTCCTCGCCGACCGCCCCGGTCGCGCCGACCACCGCCAGACGCAGCGGACGGGTCACCTGCCGGCCTGCGTCAGCGGTCGACTCGAGCGGCGTCTGGGGACGGGCGCTGCGCTGGGGGGCCGCGTCGGGTTCGCTCACGTCGTCCTCCTCGCCGGGTCGGCTGTCAGGCGGCGCCGTCCTCGCGCACCGGGGCCACCTCCAGATGGAACGCGTCGTGGATCGCCCGCACCGCATCCTCGACCTGCTCGCCGCGGACCACCACCGAGATGCGGATGGTCGAGGTCGAGATCATCTCGATGTTCACCCCTGCTTCTGATAGCGCCTGGAACATCGTCGCTGCCACACCCGGATGGGTCTTCATCCCCGCACCGATCAGCGCCACCTTGGCCACGTCATCATCGACCAGCACGTGCTGGGCTTCCAGCTCGCCTTGGATGGAGCGGATGACGTCGGCGGCGTGGCGTGCATCGTCCCGCGGCACGGTGAACGAGATGTCGGTGATGCCGTTCACCGAGACGTTCTGGACGATCATGTCGACGTTGACCCCCTCGGCGGCCAAGGCGACGAACATGCGCGCCGCGACGCCCGGCCGGTCGGGCACGCCTTGGACGGTCACCTTCGCCTCGGTCGTGTCGTGCGCGATGCCGGAGATGTAGGCGTCTTCCATCCTCTTGTCGTCCTCCGCCCCGACCCAGGTGCCTTCGTCGTAGGTGAACGACGAGCGCACGTGGAGCAGGACACCGTAGTTGCGGGCGAACTCCACCGAGCGGGTCTGCAGCACCCTGGCGCCCTGCGCGGCCAGCTCGAGCATCTCGTCGAAGGACAGGTAGTGCAGCTTGCGGGCCTGCGGCACGATGCGCGGGTCGGCGGTGTAGACCCCGTCGACGTCGGTGTAGACCTCGCACCGGTCAGCGGCGAGCGCCGAAGCCAGTGCGACGGCCGTGGTGTCGGACCCGCCGCGCCCCAACGTGGTGACGTCCTTGGTGTCCTGCGACACGCCCTGGAAACCGGCGACGATGACCACGTCCCCCTCCGCGAGGCCCTCGCGCACACGGCCGGGGGTGATGTCGACGATCCGTGCCTTGCCGTGCAGCGCGTCGGTGATGATGCCCGCCTGCGAGCCGGTGAACGACCGGGCCGAGATGCCACGCTCCGACAGCGCCATGGCCAGCAGGGCCATCGAGATGCGTTCGCCGGCGGTGAGCAGCATGTCCAGTTCCCGGCCGGGCGGGACCGGACAGATCTCGCGCGCGAGCGACACGAGGTCGTCGGTGGTCCTGCCCATGGCGGACACGACGACCACCACGTCGTCCCCGACGTGCCTCGCGGCGGCGATGCGGCCGGCGACGCGCTGGATGCGCGGCACGTCACCGACCGACGTCCCGCCGTACTTCTGCACGACCAGGGCCACACGCCGCTCCAGGGCTGCCGGGCGGGCACGCGCGGACGGCTGGGTGGGGATGCGCCGCCGACCGCGATCGCGGCCGCCGTGACCGGACGTCCCCGCGGTCGGCCAGCGTAGCGGCAGTAGCCTCCTGGGCGGTGACACTGACCGCCCCACCGCCGTTGCCCACCGCCCGCACGACGGCCGGCGGGGTGGGGCGCACGCTCGCGCTGCTGGCCGCAGCTGGGCTGGTCGTGGCGGCGTTCCTGCCGTGGACCGCGGAGGGGACCCCAGCCCTGTGGCTGGGACTCGGCTCGCTCGGGGCCCGCGCCAGCCAGCCGACCGTGGCGCTGGCCCTGGTGGCGCTCGCAGCGGCAGCAGCGCTGCCCGCACTGGTCGGTGACGCTGGATGGCCACGCCTGCTCACCGCCGTCGCTGGTGGCGGTCTGATCGTGACGTGGGTGGGGGCCGGGCCCGACGGCGCCATGACCTCCGGGGTGGTCACCACCATCGCAGCCGTCGCCACGCTGCTGGTCGCGGCCGCGCTCGCCACCGGCTCGTCCCCGGGTCCCCCGCCGGGCCGACGCGGGGACGCTGCGCGGGGTGGCAGCAGACCGCGGGCGCCCGCCGGCGGGGAGACCGACCCGCAGAGCGCGGAGGGCCCGCTCGGGTCCGGGTTCGAGGTTCTGCCGCACACCGCGGACACTGCCTTCGCCGCCTGGGGACCGACCCGGGCGGCGTGCTTCGCGCAGGCGGTCCGCGCGCTGGTGGCGTCCTTCGCGGAGACCACCGAGGTACCCGCCGAGGGGCGGCACGCGATCGCGCTCGCCCCGGGTGCCGACGACGACATCCTGGTCGATCTGCTCGACGAGGTGATCTACCTGCTCGACGTGCGCGGCCTCGTGCCCGTGCGCGCCGACCTCCACGACGGTGAGGACGGGGGCCTCGTCGGCGAGCTCGTCCTGGCCCCGGTCGCGGCGGTCCGCCCGGCCGGCGCGGTCCCCAAAGCGATCACCTACCACCGCCTGGAGGTCGAGCAGCGACCCCACGGGTGGCGCTGCCGCGTCACCGTGGACGTGTGATGGGCCGCTGATGGGCCGCGTCCACCCGCTGGCGGAGGCGTTCGGGGAGGTGGCCGACACGTACGAGCGGGCCCGTCCCGACTACCCGGAGGCGGCCGTGGCCTGGATCGTCGAGGTGCTGGGTGTCGGACCCGGTCGACGGGTGGCGGACGTCGGGGCGGGGACGGGCAAGCTCACCCGCCAGCTGCGCCCGACCGGCGCGGCGCTGGTCGCCGTCGAGCCGGTCGAGGGCATGCGTGCCCACCTGGCCGACCTCGACAGGGTCGCGGCGGTCGCGGCGGTCGCCGAGCGTCTGCCCTTCCGTGACGCGTCGCTCGACGCGATCGTCGCCGGCCAGGCGTTCCACTGGTTCGACGGCGAGGCGGCGCTGCGCGACTGGCACCGGGCGCTGCGTCCGGGAGGGGGTCTCGCGCTGGTGTGGAACGCGCGCGACGGGTCGTCGGTCGCGTGGGTCGCCGAGATCGCGCGCGTCGTGGACCGCTACGCGGGGGACGCGCCGCGCTGGCGCCACGGGGAGTGGCGTGAGGCCTTCGACCGCACCGACCGGTTCGGCCCGTTGCGGGAGCGCTCGTTCCCGCACCCGCAGCGGCTGACCCCCGACGAGGTGGTGGAGCGTTACGCGTCGACCAGCTTCATCGCTGCCCTCGACGAGCAGCGCCACGCCGAGGCGCTGGCCGCGATCCGGCAGGTGCTCGCCACCCACCCCGACACCCGGGGCCGCGAGCACGTGGTCCACCCCTACCGCACCGACGTCTTCTGGACGTCGCGCCGCTGACACCCTGCCGCCGCCGCGTTCGCGCCCGCGCCCGCGGCCGTGCTCGGCTCAGCCCTTGACCACCCCCAGCGGCCGCACGCGCGCCACCCGGCGGGACAGGCCGGCCTGCTCGCAGACCCGGACCACCTCGTCCACGTCCTTGTAGGCGTAGGGGGCCTCCTCGGGCAGGTCCCGCTCGGATTCCTCGCGTACCAGGATCCCGCGCGACTCCAGCTCGCGGTGGAGGTCGTCGCCCCGCTGGCGGGACCGTGCCTGCTTGCGGCTCATGGTGCGTCCGGCTCCGTGCGCGGTCGAGTCGAACGCCGGGTTGCCGGACACGCCGGTCAGCACGTACGAGCCGGTCCCCATCGAGCCGGGGATCAGCACCGGCTGACCGTAGGGCCGCAGGTCCTGCGGTAGCCGCGGGTCGTCGGGCGGCAGCGCCAGCGTGGATCCCTTGCGGTGCACGCACAGTCGGCGCACCGCGCCGTTCCCACGGGCCTCGGGGCGCGTGTCGACGCGATGCTCCTCGACCTTGGCCATGTTGTGTGACACGTCGTAGAGCAGCTCCAGGTCGCGTCGTCCGGTGACCTCCCCGAACGCGTCGCGGGTGGCCTCGGCCAGCAGCTGGCGGTTGGCACGCCCGAAGTTGGCGCCGGCCGCCATCGCCTGCAGGTAGGCCGCGCCCTGCGGCGAGTCCACCGGGGCGCACGCCAGCTGACGGTCGGGCACGTCGATGCCGTAGGCGCGCATCGCCTGCTGCATCTTGCGCACGTGGTCCTGGCAGACCTGGTGACCGAGGCCGCGCGAGCCGGTGTGGATCATCACGCACACCTGGTCCTGCTCCAGACCGAAGCCCGCCGCCACCTCGGCGTCGAACAGCTCGTCGACGTACTGCACCTCGAGGAAGTGGTTGCCGGAGCCGAGGCTGCCGACCTGCTCCAGCCCGCGCTCCAGCGCCCGGCTGCTGACGCGGGTCGGGTCGGCGTCCTCGAGGAAGCCGCCGTCCTCGGTGCGCTCGAGGTCGCGGTCGGTGCCGCGCCCACGCTCCACCGCGTACGCCGAGCCGCGCGTGAGGATCTGCACCAGCTGGTCCTCGTCGCCCAGCTGCCACACCGCGCCCCGCCCCAGGCCCCGCGGCACGCTGCGGTCCAGTCGGTCCATGATGCGCTCGAGGTCGTCGGCTCCCAGCTCGTCGCGGGTCATCGGGGCGGTCAGCAGGCGCACCCCGCAGGAGATGTCGAACCCGACCCCGCCGGGCGAGACCACCCCGCCCTCGTCGATGTCGGTGGCGGCCACACCTCCGATGGGGAAGCCGTAGCCCCAGTGCATGTCGGGCATGGCGAAGCTGGCGCCGACGATCCCCGGCAGGGTGGCGACGTTGGTGACCTGCTGCAGCGACTCGTCCTCCTCCACGGCCGGCAGCAGGCGTCGGGAACTGAACACGACACCCGGGACGCGCATCTGGCCGGTGGGGGCGATGCGCCAGCGGTAGGGGGTCTCCTCGGACAGCTGCATCCCGGACCTCCCGCGTCAGCCGGCCAGGTGCCGGCGGAACCAGCCGACCGCGTGGTCGGCGACCTGGTCGAGCTTGCCGGGCTCCTCGAAGAGGTGGGACGCCCCCTCCACGATGCGCAGCTCGTGCTCGGCGGTGAGCTGGGCGGCGGCCTCCTGGTTCATGTCGATCACTGCCGTGTCGAGGCCGCCCACCACCAGCAGGGTGGGGGCGAGCACGCCGGCGAGATGGCCCTTGGCGAGGTCGGGGCGACCGCCACGCGAGACCACGGCGCGGACCTCGTCGGGCAGCTCGGCCGCGGCGACCAGAGCGGCCGCCGCCCCGGTGCTGGCCCCGAACAGGCCCAGCGGCAGCGACCCGACCTGGCCCACCTCATCCCGCCAGCGGGCGGCCGCGACCAGCCGGTCGCCCAGCAGCTCGATGTCGAACACGTTGGCCCGGTCACGCTCCTCGACCGGGGTGAGCAGGTCGAACAGCAGCGTGGCGAACCCCGCCTCGTTGAGCACGTCGGCGACGTGCTGGTTGCGCGGGCTGTCGCGGCTGCTGCCGCTGCCGTGGGCGAACAGCACCAGACCGCCCGCCGCGTCCGGCACGGCGAGGTACCCGGGCAGTTGCACCCCGTCCGCAGTGACCTCGACGTCACGTGTCATCGCTGTCGTCCTCCCCCTGCTGCTGGTACGCACGAGCGAGGAGATCGACGACCGTGTCGTCGGTGGTCTGTCCGAAGTCGTGGTACCAGGCACCGACCGCCATGAACCCTCGCGGGGTACGCAACGTGATCACCTCGTCGTACACGTCCTCCAGCGAGCGCACGCTCTCGGGCGCCCCGACCGGCACCGCGAGCACGGCACGGGCGACCTCCCGTGCCCGCAGCACCCGCGCCGCCGCGGTCGCGGACACCCCCGTGGCGATGCCGTCGTCGACCACCACGGCGGTCCGCCCTTCGATCGGCACGCCGGGCCGTCCGCTGCGGTAGCGCTCGAGCCGCCGTTCCAGCTCCTCCCGTTCACGCTCGATCGTCGGCTCCATGTCCTCGCGCGACAGTCCCAGAGCGGACAACGAGCTGTCATCGAGCAGGAGCACCCCGCCCTCACCGACCGCCCCCACCCCGAACTCGGGGTTGTGCGGCGCTCCGACCTTGCGCACCACCAGCACGTCGAGCGGCACGTGGAGGGCCACGGCGACCTCGAAGGCGACCGGGACACCGCCGCGTGGCAGCCCCAGGATCACCGGCTGCTCCTCGGCGATGGGTTGCAGCCGCTGCGCGAGCTGGCGGCCGGCGTCGCTGCGGTTCTCGAACACGTCGGTCCTCGCCACGCGAACCATGGTGGCAAGTGGGACAGCGCCCGGCGCGGACGGACGGACGACCCGTCGACGCGACCCACCCGCGGGGCCGACCCGGCCCGGTGCCTGACGTCGACCCTGCTCGCCGGACGGGGGCGGCGGCGGGGCGGTGATGCATCTCCGCGGCGGCGTGGGCCATTGCTGGCGCAACACCGCAGCGGCCTTCGACGGACGGTGATCGCCGACGAGGCCGGGGTCGCCCACGTGACCTCGACCATCCGACCGACCGTGAGCCGTCAACCGTCACACCGGTCGGCGGGATCGGCTCACGCGTGGCCGAGGCTGACCGCTTCGCTGGGGACGACCTCGGGGCGGGTGGTCTTGTCGCGGTGGTCGTGCAGGATCGTGACGACCTCGTCCATCGACGCGAGGAACAGGTCGAGCAGGTCGGGGTCGAAGTGGGCGCCCCGCTCGGCGCGCATCATCTCGATGGCCTTGCCCAGGGGGAAGGCCGGCCGGTAGATCCGGTCCGTCGTCAGCGCGTCGAACACGTCGGCGACCGCGGCGATCCTGCCCTCCAGCGGGATGTCACTGTCCGACAGACCGCGCGGGTAGCCGCCACCGTCCCAGCGCTCGTGGTGGGTCCAGGCGATGGTGGCGGCGAGCCGCAGCAGCTCCGACCTGGAACCCTCCAGGATCCCGTGACCGATGGTCGTGTGCTGCTCGACCTGTGCGAACTCCTCCGCGCTCAGCCGCATCGCCTTGAGCAGGATGCCGTCGGGAACGCCGATCTTGCCGACGTCGTGCATGGTCGCGGCCAGCTGCAGCGCGCGGCAGCGTTCAGGAGACAGCCCGGCGCTGTCAGCTAGCAGCGACGCGTAGCGGCTCATGCGCTGGATGTGCTGGCCGGTCTCCTCGTCGCGGAACTCGGCCGCCGCGGCCAGCCGATGGACGGTCTCCTCGTAGGAGCTGCGCAGCTCCTCCTCCGTGGCCTGCAGGCGGTTGATGGCTTCCCACAGGTGGGCAGTGCGCTCGCGCACGTGCTCCTTGAGCCGTTCGTTCTGCTGGTCGAGCTCACGGTGTAGCGACCGGGTCCGCAGCAGGTTGCGGACACGCAGCAGCAGCTCGGTGTGGTCCATCGGTTTGGCCAGGAAGTCGGTCGCACCGGCGCCGAGGGCGCGGTGCTTGACCGCCGGGTCCACGTCGGCGGTGAGGACGAGGATCGGCAGGAGTTGGCCGGGGTGGAGCTCGGCGGTGATCCGGCGCATCACCTCGAACCCGTCCACGCCGGGCATGTGCAGGTCGAGCACGATCAGGTCCGGATCCAGCGCCTGGACACGGTCGACGGCCGCGGCGGAGTCGGTGGCGGCGTCGACCCGGGCGTAGCCGGCGCTGGCGAGCAGTTGGCGCAGCAGCGTGACGTCGGCGGGCTGGTCGTCGATGATGAGGATGTTCGCCTCGGCCAGCTCCGCCGCCACGACCGTGGAAGGGTTCTGCGCGGTCGGCGGTCCGGCGTCGTGACCGGTCGTGTCGTTCCCCATGGCGCTGCCTTCCCCCAAGGCGCGTGCAGGGTCACCCCAACAGGCAGTGTAACCGCGCAACGTGGTGGTCCAACTGCTATGCGTTATCGGCCTGGGCCATCAGCCGGTGCAGCGGTAGCGGCGCGGTGGGCCGTCAGCGGGGCGTGCACGCGACCGGCCACCCGGTGCGGTCAGCTGCCGACGTCGCGGCGCCCGGCGAAGGCGCGCCCCAGCGTCACCTCGTCGGCGTAGTCCAGGTCGCCGCCGACCGGCAGGCCGCTGGCGATGCGGGTGACCCGCACGCCGAGCGGCTGGAGGAGCCGCGCGAGGTAGGAGGCGGTGGCCTCGCCCTCGATGTTGGGGTTGGTGGCGATGATGACCTCGTCGACCGACTCGTCGTCCAGCCGGCCCAGCAGCTCCTTGACGTGGAGGTCCTCGGGCCCGATGCCGTCGATCGGTGAGATCGCCCCGCCCAGCACGTGGTAGCGACCGCGGAACTCGCGCGTGCGTTCGATCGCGACCACGTCGCGGGGCTCCTCCACCACGCACAGCAGGCGCGGGTCGCGGCGCTGATCGCGGCAGACGTGGCACTCGCTGGCCTCCGCCACGTTGAAGCAGCGGGCGCAGAAGCGCACCCGGTCCTTGACACGGACGATGGCGTCGGCCAGCCGCCGCGCGTCAGCAGCGTCGACCTGGAGGAGGTGGAAGGCGAGCCGCTGCGCGCTCTTGGGTCCGATCCCGGGCAGGCGCCCGAGCTCATCGATCAGGTCCTGGACAGCACCCTCGTAGATCACGTCGCGACCGTCCTGCTGCTGCCCCGGATCACGGTCCCTCTACCCGCTCGGCGCCCAGCTGCTCCCGCAGCAGCGCCTCGGCGCGACGCTCGGCATCCGCTTCGGCGTGCGGGGCCTCGACCTCCGCCTCGTGGACCTCGACCTCCTCGCGCCGGCTCATGGCCTGCACCGCCGGCTCCGGGCGGGAACGCGCCGGCGCGTCCCGGCCGGCGACCTCGGTGCGGACCTGCACCGGGGCGCCGAGCACCTGCTCGAAGGCTGCGCGGAACTGCTCTGCGCTGGAAGGGGTGGCGGCCTGCTCGGCGTGGAACGCGGCCGAGAACGCGACCCGGAGCGTGCCCCCGTCGAGCCCCACCGGGGTGCCGGCCCGGTAGTAGCCGTGCACCACCTTGCTCGCGCCGTTGAGGACGTCGAGCACCTGCGGCCAGCGCGCGAGCACCGTCTCCAGCGACAGGTCGCCACGGGAGCTGGGGGCGCGGGGACGCGGCCGGGGTCGGGGCGTCGGCTCCTGCGTCCACTCCACGTGTGCCGGTTCGCGTTCGGCGGCGCCCTCCGCGGGGGCCGGTTCGGGCGGGGCGGCGGGAGGGGTCGTCCGCTGCGCCTGTGTCGGCCCGGGGGAGGCCGTCCGCTCTGCCCCGGTGGGCGGCTGAACCGCCGCGCGCCCCGCGGTGGGCGGCTCCTGCACCGGGCGTCCCGCGGCCGGCGGTTCCTGCACCGTCGGGTCGTCGGGACGCGCGCCCCCCGCAGCCGTGTCCGGGGCGGGCGCCCCATCGAGCGCGATCTTCGCCAGCGCCAGCTCCAGCGGCAGGCGGGCGGGTCCGCGCCGCATCTCTGCGATCGTCTCGGCCAGCACGTCCACCGCTCGCAGCAGCGCGTCGCGGTGCAGGAGTCGAGCTTGGCCGGCCAGGCGTGACCGCCGCTCGGCGGTGGCGTCGATCAGGTCGGGGCGGTCGGGCGCCACCTGCGCCACCAGCAGGTCGCGCAGGTGCGCCGCGAGGTCGAGCGCGAAGCGGCGCAGGTCGTGCCCGTCGTCGAGCAGGTCCTGTGCGAGGCCCAGCAGCCCGGCGAGGTCGCGAGCCGCGAGCAGGCCGACCGCCTCGAAGGTGCGCTCCGCGGGAGTGTGCCCCAGCACCTGCGCCACCGCCTCGGCGGTCACCTTGCCACCGGTGAACGACAGGAGCTGCTCCAGCACCGACAGCGTGTCGCGCACCGACCCGTCGCCCGCCCGCACCACCGCCTGCACCGCGTCCTCGTCGATCGCGGCGTGCTCGAGCGCGACCACACGGCGGACGTGATCAGCCACCTCCGCGGCGCCGACTCGCCGCAGGTCGAGCCGCTGCACCCGCGACATGATGGTGGGCAGCACCTTCTGCGGATCGGTGGTCGCCATCGCGAACAGCACGTGCGGCGGTGGCTCCTCGATCAGCTTCAACAGCGCGTTGAACGCTGCGCTGGAGGCCATGTGCACCTCGTCGAGGACGTACACCTTGCGGCGCGCCCGGGCAGGGGCGAACAGCGCCCGCTCACGCAGCTCCCGGGCGTCGTCCACGCCGCCGTGCGACGCCATGTCCAGCTCGATCACGTCAACGGACGATCCCGCGGTGATCTCGACGCACAGCTGGCAGACCTGGCAGGGCTGTGAGGTCGGACCCCGCTCGCAGTTGACCGCTTTGGCGAGGATGCGCGCGGTCGACGTCTTGCCCGTGCCACGTGGACCGGTGAACAGGTAGGCGTGGTGGAGGCGGCCGTCGTCGATCGCGTTGATCAGCGTCTGCGTGACGTGCCGCTGGCCGACCACCTCCGCGAACGACTGGGGCCTGTACTTGCGGTACAGCGAGAGGTAGGCCACCAGCTGATCCTCCGGTGCCGGACACGGCACGGGGCCGGTTCCGGCGGTCTGCTCCGGCCGCCCCGTCCGGCACCCGTCCCTGAACGGCTTAGGGCTGCTGCCTTCCGGCCCTGACCCGGTTCACCGGGGGACGTCGCCGGGGGGGCGACCGGAGCACATCGCCGGTGACCGGCCCCGCTGGCGGGGCGAGCGTACCGTCCCCGGGCGAGGACGCACGGGGCGCGGGGCGGAGGGCCTCGATCCCAGGGGCGGACGATCAGGTCAGGCGATCCTCGACCGACCTCAGGCGCTCGCTCAGCGTCCGCAGCATCTTGAGCGCGACGGTGGGGTGCTCCATCAACATGCTCGCGAGCCCCCGCGGGGCGATGGTCAGCAGGCGCATGTCGGTGATCGCCGTCACGGTGGCGGTGCGCGGGCCGAGGTCCAGCAGCGCCAGCTCGCCGAAGAACGCCCCGGGACCGAGCTCGCGCAACTCCTCGCCACGCTTGGTCACCCGTACGGTGCCCTCCACCACGAGGAAGAAGTCGCCGCCCACGTCGCCTTCGCGGATGAGCACCTCGCCGGCCGTCACGTCGCGCTCGTCAGCGAGGTACGCGACGTGGTTCAGCTCGGCCGGGCTGCAGGCCGCGAACAGTGGTACCTGCGCCAGCAGTCCGACCTTCTCCTTGAGGGTGGCCACGGGATCCCCTGCATCGATCGCTGGTACATCGTTGCACGGCCGGTGACCACATGACACCGCAGTGTTCGACGCCGAGGGGCGGCCGTGCGCACCCGCGCTGGCAGGGCCGGACGTGACCGTCGTGCCTCGGAGGGTGGGGGTCGTTCGCTGCCATGCGGTCCCACACCCCGTCCCGTACCATGCGCGCCGGTCGGCACGGGCGGGCAGGTCGGTTCCACGCGGGCGGCGGTCCGCCGGCTTGGAGGCGCTGCCGGCCGTCGAGTGAGTCTGCGGTCAGGACGGCCCGGACCCACTCATCGCCGGAGTCACCGGAGGGCCCCGTGCCCTCCGCTAGGAGGGTTCGCATAGTCCGGCCTAGTGCGCACGCTTGGAAAGCGTGTAGGGGTGCAAGCCCCTCGAGGGTTCGAATCCCTCACCCTCCGCCACGGACGTGCAGGTCTGTGTGCTCCGAGCGCCACGCTCGCACACGACTCGATGTCGGCAAGATCCGTGTCGGTGATCCCCCCGGTCGAGGTGAGCCAGCCGTCGGCGCCGGGCGCGAAGCACACGCGTCGCGAGCACGCCGACGGTCAGGCCTTGACCAGCCGGGACTCGAGCCAGGGACGGGACGACGGGCAGAACGTTCTCGGCCCGCATCGCCTGCGTGTGATCGAGTCCGTCCATCACGCGGACGTCCCAACCTCGCGCCTCGAGCTCCTCTCCGCGCTTGACCACCGACTCTGCGATCCGGACGGCCACGCCACCCCAGCGCTGGTCGTAACGGATCTCGTCGGCTGAGCCGACCAGGCTCAATCGTGGGCACGAGAGTTGCCCCTGTGCGGCGCGATCATCGAAGTCCTCAAGCGCCCGGTAGAGCGTGACGAACTGACGGGTCTGCTCCTCCGACAGTCCCACCGTCACCGACGACCAGTCCGGCTCATCCGAGGCCGGTGCCACCGGCGGCTGTGGTGCCCTCGCCATCTCGTGGGTGGCCACCGTGACACGAAGCATCTCCTCGTACGGCGCGTCGATCGGCGGGAACCCTCCCACGATGAGCGCAGTGAGTCGGTCGGTTCGAAGCGCGAGCTGGAGGCCAACCATCCCGAGCCACGAGTACCCGTAGTACGCGAAGCGACCGGTGCCGGCGGCGTCCGCGACGGCGAGGAGGTCGGCGACGGCGTTCGCGGGCGTGAGCGTGTCGGGCTTGGGCACGGCCAGCACATGACCCTCGTAGTCGAAAGCCACGACGGTCACCAGGTCGTGGAGCCCGTCGATGAGAGCACGGCCCAGCGCAGGATCGGCGCCCCAGCGACGCATCTCGTCGGCCTGGGGTCCTTCGACGGGCCTGGGGTTGACGGGCAGCAGCAGCGTCGGCCCGCTCCCGTGGACCTCCAACTCGATGTTGCTGCCGTCGTGCAGGGTGGCTGTCGGCACCGAGTCACCTCGGGGTCGCTCGACCGAGCAGGCGGGCTGACGGAAGCATCATGCCGGCTCCGTTAGCCGATCGGACCAGCCGATGCACGTGCGACAGAGTGACGGTCGGCCTGGCATCATCCTCCCGTGAGCAACACGGAGGAGGACCTGCCGCCGCCCACGCCGACCGTGTGGCCGAGCGTCGGGTTCAACGACATCGACGCGGGCGTCCGACTCCTCACGGAGGGGCTCGGCTTCGTCGTCACGGCGCTGTACCGCAGCGACGACGGGACCGTGGAGCACGCCGAGGCCCGCTGGCCGGATGGCGGAGGAGTCATGTTCGGCACTCGTGGCAAGCCCGGTGAGTGGGGCAGCCTGGGACCACAGGGCGTCTACGTCGTCGCGGCCCAGCCACGAACCGTCGACGCTGCTTGGCAGCGTGTCCAGAAGCTGGACGGCGTCGAGGTCATCCGGGACCTGCACGACACGGATTACGGCTCACACCAGTTCGACATCCGCGACGCCGACGGCAACCTCTGGACCGTCGGCACCTACCGCGGGGCCTGACCGGCGTCGCCGACGGCTCCCGACGGCCCGAGCGCAGTCTCCTCACGCTGTCGTCACGTGTCGCTCGCCCAATGACGGTCGGTGGTCGACGGGCCAGGGCGCAGTCCGCAGCGTTCGCAACCACTCGGGCACTGGGCCTGCAGGTTCCAGGCCGTCCGTGCCGTACGCGGCGGCGGCGACGAGGGTCCGCTGACGTGTAGCGTCGGGAGCAGAGCGGTGTGGAGGGTGCAGCATGCTGGTGAGGCAGCTGTCGAACGAGTTCCTGGCCCTGCTCCGAGAGCGCGCCTCGGAGGCGATGCGCGAGGCGGACGCGCTGACGGCCGCTATGGCGCCCCTGTCCCTCCCGATCCACCGGTGGGAGCCGCTGGCGAGCTGCCCCGATGCCGGCGTGGACGTCGACTACGAGGTGATCGATCGGACGTTCGTGCTGTCGATGGCGAAGGAGGACCTGAAGTTGGCGCTGCACCGCTCCCAGGACGGGCAGGTCGGCTTCGAGGTCCGGGTGATCCGAGCGTGCCCGGGGTGCAGCGCGAGCGTGCCGTTCGACCCGCCGGCCGAGGACCGGCTGAGCGCGGGGAGGGCGCTGGTGGCCGGGCGTCCCTGGGCTCATCACCGCTGTGCGAGGACGCCCTGAGCGACGCCCCGGATGTCCGGCTCCGCGGCCGGGCCCTGGGCCGGGTCGCAACCGCTGCGACGATCAGCCGGGCGCAGAACGACATCGGACACAGCGGGCATCGTGGGCTGCTCGTGGCGATGACCGCTGCCGTGGGCGTGCGGTCGCGCGGAGCTTGGAGGGTGACGTGTCGACGGACGACGACGTGGTGGCCGGGACGCTCCAGGAGGTCATGGACGCGCTCGAGGCGGTGGTGGATCGCTTCCTGCAGGATGCGAGCCGGCTGGGGTACTTCGCAGCCCTGTACCGCACGGTCACCTCGAAGGTGGCACAGGGCATCGCCGAGGGATTCTTCGACGACGGTGAACGCATGCAGCGGCTGGGGGTGTCGTTCGCCAACCGCTACCTGACGGCACTGCACGCTTTGCGTACCGGCGGGCGGCCGAGTCGTAGCTGGCAGGCGGCGTTCGATGCGGCCTCACGACCGGCACCGATCGTCCTGCAGCACCTGCTGCTGGCCGTGAACGCGCACATCAACCTCGACCTCGGGATCGCCGCCGCGGAGGTCGCCCCTGGCGACACGCTGCCAGCGCTCCGGCGGGACTTCGACCGCATCAACGAGACCCTGGCGTCGATGCTGCGCCAGGTGCAGCGACAGATCGGCGAGATCTCGCCGTGGGTCGGTCTGCTCGATCTGCTGGGAGGGTCGCACGACGACGAGATCGTGCGGTTCAGCGTGGAGGTGGCGCGGACGCAGGCCTGGCGGTTCGCGGTGGAGCTGGCGCCACTGGCCCGCGACGACTGGAGTGGACCGATCGGCGCCCGCGACGCCACGGTGGCCCGTCTGGCCCGTGTGCTGCTCCGCCCGGGTCTCCTGACGGTGGGCCTGTGGGGGGTCCGGGCCCGCGAGAGCCGCGACGTGCGGCGCAACATCCGGGTTCTGTCGCGGGTGCAGCCCCCGATCTGGCAGTCGTGGACGCGCGCGTGCGCCAGGAACAGGCACGCGATCAATGATCCTCGCAGGTCACGTCCACCGGTGGCTGCGGTGCCCCCGGGAGCACTGTGGTGGTCTGCAGCCGACCCGCTCGGCACGACCGGGTCTTGAACCTTGGTGGCGGCGGGTAGCAGGCTGTACCGCCCGCCCGCAGCCACGCTGGACCATCACCACCCCAGGTGCTGGCCGAGTGCGACCCACAACGGGCAGGGAACATGAGTCGCCGGTTCGGAGTCTGAGGAGCCAGTCGGTGTACCAGCAGCGGGCACGACCGAGCGAACCCTCCGGCGCCGTCGACGCTGCGGCGGCCTGGCACCCCGACAGCCTGCTTCGGGCCGGCATCGACCCACCCGAGCCGTCGGCGTGGTACCTGGTGGTCGACAACCTGGACGGCGACGTCGCTGTCCTGGTCGCGGCACCCTGGCCCACCTTGGACGTCCACGGCCGGTTGCGGTTCGGTCCGTCGCAGCGCCGCACCACCCTGACGCGACCCCGCGGCGAACTGCAGCGCGACGTGGTGACCGGCCGTCGTGCCGCCAAGCAGCGTGCAGCCTCCCGACCGCTGCGGATCGGGGACACCTTCTACCTCGAGGCCCCCGACAGCGTGGACGGACCCTGGCCGGTGCTGGTCGACGTGACCGGCGAAGCCCGCGACGCCGCCAAGGTCGCCTTCTACGGCGCCGTCACTCCCCGTCTCGATCCCAACGAGGCCGACCGTCTCGGCCTGGTCGATCCCAACCTCGCCAAGCGCAAGCCTCCGCGGATCGGGCCCGGGCCCACCGCCTCGCCGAGGGTGTGACGTGGCGCGTCCCGAACGGCTGCCCGCCACCGGCCTGGTCGCCGACGACCTGCTGGGCTCGGTGCGGGACGACCAACTGGTGTACTTCCTGCTCAACGTCGGTGACGCCGACGCCCAACTGGTGCTCCTCCCCCGTGATCCGTCCACCGGGGTCCGACGGGCCGTGATCGTCGACGCGGGGCGTACCGACAAGATCCCGCAGTTGCTGCGTGCGCTGGCCGCCGAAGGGCTGCTACCGACCGACGGCGACGGCCGCCTGCAGGAGGACACGCTCGCCCTGGTGGTGGCGACCCACCCCCACCGGGACCACATCGCCGGCATGGCCGAACTGCTCGAGGACTTCGGGTACGCGGTCAGCGAGCTGTGGGAGCCCGGCTACTACCACCCCGGCCCCGACTACCTCGACATGATGGCCGCCCTGGAGGACCTGTCGCACATCGTGTACGCGCAGCCGGCCAGCGGGTTGCGACGGTTCATCGGGGACGTCGCGGTCACGGTGCTGGCCCCCTCGATCCAGCTGCGCAACCGCTTCGACACCTACGGCGTGGAGATCAACGACGCATCGATCTCACTGCGGCTGGAGTTCCCTGCCGCCCGCGTCGTCGAGCGCACCCAGCGTCGGACGCTCAAGACCCACCCCAACCCCGCCTCGCTCGTGCTCGGCGCCGACGCCCAGACCCTGTCGTGGTCGTACGTGATGACCGACTTCCCGAACCTGCCGCACTCCGACAGCGACGCGGCCAAGGCGATCCGTGCGGCCACCGGTCGGGACCTGCTCCGCGGACAGGTACTCAAGGTGTCACATCACGCCTCGAAGCACGGCGTCAACCTCGAACTGATCGAGCGCGTCGCCCCCCGACTGACGCTCGTCTCGAGCCTCGCAGCGGCCGGCTCCTACAACTTCCCGCGCGCGGTGACCCAGGAGGTACTCCGCGAGGCGCTCGAACCGATCGCGGGAAGCGGAACCCAGCGTGCGTCCACCGACGCGCAACTGGGACTGTTCTACACCGCCGACGTGGACGACCGCGGCCACCCCTTGGGTTCCATCGCGGTGGTCATGTCGCCTGCCGAGCGACGGCTGTGGCGTTTCGGTGACGAACCGGACGAGCCGCTGACCCTCCGCAGCGCGCGCCGCTGGAAGGCGCCGCTGCCGTGAGGCGCCGCCTCCGTGACCGACGGGGGCACCAACGGATGCTCGGGACCGCTCGATCCGACCCGGGCGGAGAAGGCGGCATACGTCGGGCCAGGCCGGCACGCCCGAAAGCTCGTCGAAAATGACGGGTCTGGACGCGGAGCCGGCGACGTGGTCCAATCCGTCGGTTTGTCCACTTGGTGTCGCCGACCGGGCGGTCGGCCGGGCGGCCAGAACGGAGTCGTCATGCCCCTCGCGACGGAACGGACCTCGTTCAGCCTGGACATCCTCGGACGCTACACCGCCACCTCGCAGGAGGTGGTGGACGGCGCCGACACCGCCCGCGACCCGCACGCCCGCCCCTTCGACCTGATCATCATCGGAGGCGGGACCTTCGGGTGCGCTCTGGCCGCGCCTCTGTTCTCGCGCGACCGCACCCGCCAGCCATTGGCACCGCCGTTGACCTGGAACACCTGCGAGATCCGTGTGTCGGGGGACGAGTACGCGATCCAGCTCAACGGCAGCACCACGACGACCTTCACCAACGACACCCCCACGCGCGGGCGGGGATTGTCCGACGACCCCCGGTCGGGGTTCATCGGCCCGCAGCCCTACCCCCGTCCGGGTGCTGTCGCATCCCGCCACATCCGCATCAAGCCGCTGGGCTGATCGGCCGCACCGCGTATGTGTGCGTCAGCCGCGAGCCGCCGCCGTCACCGGGAACGGATCGGGCGGTGTCACGTGCCGAGGCCGCCGCCGGGGACGGGAAGGACCCTGCCATGAACCGCCCGAGCGTCGGTCGCCAGGTGACCGCCGTGCTGCTGCCGTTCCTGTCCGAGCTGCGGGGCGGCACCGGGCACGGCCTGCGGTCGGGCGGTTGGCGCGGGGGTGTCCAACGCCGCCGTGCCCGCCAGATGTGGCAGCAGCTGGAGCCGGACGTGGCCGCGCGTCCCGACCTGGCCGCCGCCATCGACGAGGCCGTGCACGCCCCGGGGGCCGCCACCCGCAAGGGGCTGATCCAGGAACTCGACGCCGTGCTCGAGGACGACCCGCTCCTGTCGTCCCGGATCGAGCAGCGTCTGGAACGTGTTGTCCGGTGGCAGACGACGCGTGACCAGCTGGGGGCTATGTGGGCGCTGGCGGTGCTCGGCATCGCCGCGCTCGTCGCCCCAGCGCTGGCCTACGACCGTGAGCTCGGGCTGATCGTGGTGGCCGGACTCGCGCTCACGGTGACCGGTCTGGTCCTGTACCGCCGGCTGCGAGCCTTCGCTTGGCTGGTCAACTGGGTGCTGCTGTTCCTGGTGATCGGCGCGGCAGCGGTGGTCACCCAGACCACCGACGAGTGGCAGGACGCCGAGAACGCCAAGGTCTTCGCGATCATCGTGCTGTCACTGCTGCCCGGCTGGCTGTACCTGCAGTTCATCGCCGTCCGCGGACGCAGCCTCTGGGAAGACTACGTCACCAACCTGTTCCGGCTGCACGTGGACGATCACCGCAACCTCCCCGAGCCACCGCGTGGCACGGTCGAGCACCGGCTGTGGCGCGAGGCCGGCGGGGCGCGGATGGTCGATCCGGGAGCGCTGTACCGGCGCAAGTTCGAGGCCGCCTACGGCAAGGTGGTGGCGGGCGCTTACAGCGGGGAGGGCGCGGCCCGCTTCCGCGGCGAGGGTTTCGCCCCGGTGGTCTTCACGACCCTGCTGACCGCGTTCGGGTGGACCGCGGTGTTGGCACCCGCCTACGAGGGCGCCTGGGTGTTCGGGTCCGGCGTGCAGGGCTACGACGCTCCCCTGTGGGAGGCGCTGTCGTTCGGGTTCGTCGGGGCGTACTGGTTCATCCTGCAGTCGGTCGCCCGCCGCTACTTCCAGGACGACCTGCGCACCAACGCCTACATCAGCGCGGTCGTCCGCATCATCATCGTCGCGCTGCTGGTCGCGGTCGTGTACCAGGTGTGGGGCCTGATCGACGGGGCCGGCGCCCTGTCCGAGCGGGGCTGGCTGAACGGGGTCGCCTTCGGCATCGGCGTCTTCCCCAGCCTCGGTCTGCAGATCCTGCAGAAGACCCTGACCAAGGTGGTCGGCCCCATGACCGACTTGCGCAACCAGTTCCCGCTCACGCACCTGGACGGGCTGAACATGTGGTACGAGTCGCGGCTGGTCGAGGAGGGCATCGAGGACCTGCAGAACCTCGCGACGGCCGAACTGGTCGACGTGCTGTTGTCCACCAGGGTGCCGGTCGGGCGGGTGGTCGACTGGATCGATCAGGCCCACCTGTACCTGCGGGTGACCGACCGCGACCAGCGCGAGGCGCTGCGCCGCCTCGGCATTCGCACCGCCACCGATCTCCAGGATGCGTTCGCGGACCCCGCCACCGCGACCCCGACCGCTGCCGCCTGGCCTGCCCGGGCCGAGCAGGTCCGGCGTGTGGTGTACGAGGACGCCACCGACGCCGTCCACGCCGTGGACATCCTCCTGGCCAGCCTGGCCGGTGAGGCCAACCTGCGACACGCCCGCGACTGGCGCGAGTTCCATCAGCGAGCGACCTCGCACCCGCCGGCGCTCGACGACGGAGAACCCGCCATCCGCAGCGGCGACCTCTCCACGTCAGCGACCGACACCGATCGGCCGACGATCACGTTGGGATAGCAACGGACTGGGCGGGGCGGACGCTCGCGCGGGCGTTCGTCGCCCACCTGCGTGTCCTCGATCGCGATGCTGGGGCATCTCGTCGCCGGCCGTGCGCTGGCGGCGCGGATCGCCACGGCGGATCCCAGGGCGCCTGGACCGAGTGCTGCGAATACCTCGCGAGCCGCACGCTTGTCGGGTGCGGCGCTACCTGTTCCGCCACGAGCCGGGCACGGACAGCACGTGAGCAGCCGAGACTCTTCAAGGGGCGGCATCGCTGGCTCGCGTGCCAGCCTTTCTCACCCGACGTAGGCGCGGGTCCCCTTCAGGCCCATGCTGATCGATCGGAGGTTGGGCCCGTCTCGAGCCCAGCGTGCAGACGGGTCACGGTTTGACCGCGAACTGCGGGCTCCTCACGGGCCTCTGGGGCGAGGCGTCGTCCCAGCGTGCGCTGTGCCATCGGACCTCGAAGCGTACGCGCCAGGCTCCACCCGACGCCCATGCTCCGGAGTGCCGTCGCTCCAGATGCTCCACGTCGGGCTCCACGTCGGGCTCCACGTCCGGCTCCTCACGGTTCCACTCGTGCTGATCCCACTCGCTGTGCACGGTGCTGCACATCCCGGAAAGGCATAGGCGCCCATCCCCCAGCACCCCACAAAACGCCTGGAACGCCTCGGTGAGCTCGATCGTCTTGCCGCGGCGACGACCGATCGCGCCTCGCCGTCCCACACCGCCGTGCGCGGCACCCCACCGATCGCCTCCCGACACTGCAGATGCCCGGCGAGCACGTCGTGGGTCTGCCGTGACGCGATCATCGTCGCGGCCATGAACCGCGAGAACCCGCACACCGCCACCACCACCCACAACCTCGCGGCCTGCCCATACCCCAGCGGGATGGCGACGGCCGGCTGCCACAGGTCGAACTGCACGATCTCGCCCGGCCCGTAGCTGGTGCGCCCCGCCGGATCCGGGGGCAGGAACACCGGACGCAGCTCCCGCACCCGGGCGGTGAACACCGTCATCCCCCGCCTTCAGCCCACTCGCTCAGCCAGCACCGACGCCGGCATGCGCGGGTCTGCAGCAACAGCCGCCGGATGTCGTCTCGAACGCATCCACCGCCGACCCCCGCGGCGCCCGCTCGTACCGCGGCGGGCCCTGCGACCGCACCGCCCCCCGCACCGTGTTGCGCGCCACCCCCAGCTGCCGAGCGATGCCTTGATGCCCATCCCCTCGCTGAAGTGCAGCCGACCGATCTCCGCCCACTCCTCCACCTCGAGCAACTCCTCCTCCTGGCCGCCGAAGCCGCCAGGCTCGCGGTCACATCACCTTCCGTGACGCAACCACGACCACAGGGGTCAACCTTCAACCGACGAAAGGGGGTCAGAATTCAGCCGCCGCCGACATACGGAACTGAATCCGAGGGCGCTGGTTACCGCGCAATCTCCTGAAGCCCGCGCCACTCCCCGCAAAGCCGCTTCTCCTCCACACCGATCGCGAGGGCGCCAGCATCGCCAGCGGTTGACTTCGCGCATCTGGGCGACCGAGATCCACCAGATCGCCGGCCGTGACGGCGTGCAGGCCATCGCTCCCGGTGAAGGGAGCTGCGGAAGCTCTTCAGTCCGCGGGGCCCGGCATCGCGCCCTCGGCAAGCTTGATCCGCGTCCAGACATTCATGTTGACGACGACGGCGACAATCTCCAGCATCTCCTCTGGGCTGAAGTGTTCGGCGAGCGCGTCGTGGAAGCGCTGGAACGCCGCGTCCCGGTCGGTGTCGGCGGCGCGGGTGAGCGCCTCGGTGTAACGGAGCGCCGCCTGCTCGGCCTCGGAGTGCAGCTCGGTCTCCCACCACGCGGTCAGGGTGTCGATCTTGGCCCGGGGGATGCCCGCATCGCGCGCCGCCTCGTAGTGCAGGTTGAGGCAGTAGGTGCAGTTGTTGAGCTGCGAGACCCGCAGGCGCAAGAGCTGGGCGAGGCCGCGGTCGATCCGCAGGTCGGCCTTGTACCCGAACGCATCCGCGCCCAACCGGGCCAAGCCGATCAGCGCCTTGTTCCGGCTCGCGTCGAGCCGGCGGTTCACGACCTGGACATCGTCAGCCATCTCGGTTCCTCTCGATCGTTCCCCGTGCCCGCCCCTCCCGTGCCCCGCTCCGAGCCGCTCGCTTCGCGACCCTCTCGCCGAAGCCCGCGTCCATTCGAACCTCAGAGCGCCGAGCCACAACGGGCGGACCAGGCTAAGCCGCAGCTGCTGGTCGTGGCGAGGTCGAGCTGCCCCGTGACGTCCAAGCGTGTCCCGGGTGTGGCTAATCGAGCTGCATCGGGTCCATGACGGTCGTCGGCACTGGGTCCGTCACCTGCCGGTTGCGGGACGGGCCACGCGGCTGGTGTGACACAAGCGGCTGCCGACAGGCGTCGCCGGCTGCGGGACCTTCGTGGCGCGCACGCCGTGGGTCGCGGGGGCGGTGTGGTCGAGCAGCGCAGCGACGAGCATGATCTGCAGCCAGGCCGCGTTCGACACAAACCGGTGAACGGGAAGCGGGCCTCGCCGATGTCCTGAGCCGCTTGATGCGGTTCTCCATCGGGCGTGGGCGCGGTGGCGGGCTCGAGCAGATCCGGGTGGCCGGTCTGGTTGGAGACGACGACCTGGTGGCGCCAGCCGTTGTGGTCCCACAGTTTCAGCTGCGCGCCCGGGTGGGCCGTTCCCGACGCACGATCACCGGGGTGCCGTGCGGCATCCTCGAAGGCCCGGCCTCGTGCTCGGCGACCTGCGCACGGTGCGGGCACGGCCGTCCCCGTCGATCGCGGTCTGCCAGTCGTCGTGCCGCAAACGGTGGATCTCGCGTCGAAGCGCTCGTTGGCGGGCATCCCGATCGAGAAGTGCAGGTTGCGGTCGTCCAGCCCGCCGATCACCTCATGCGAGTAGCCGGCGATGTCGGTGCGCACCAGAACCTCGCAACGACATCGCAGTCGTCGCCGTCGTGATGGCCCGCCCGCCACTCGCCGGGAAGGGCGGCGATCGCGTCGTCGATTGCCCGCAGCTGGCGGCGTCGTTGGCGGTGGCCCTGCCATGCGCAACCTTCGCCGCCAGCGGCACCCCGACCGGTTCGGCGAACACGAACACGGCAGGAACCCGAACCCACCCATGAAGTGCGCCGCGGCACCCTGCTTGTTCTCCGAGTAGAACTCGAACAGCGACGCGTCCACATCCAGCACCAGCCCGTCCGGGTCGAGGCGGTCCAGCAGCGACGCGGTCACCTGCGCCCGTGCCGAACGCAGCTCGTCGAGGACCGCGTCGTCGATGGCGTCGAACACCCGCCACACCGTCGCGCCCGAGGCGACCTCGCGCGAGGCATCTCAGGGTGCTCCCCGATGCCAAGCACCGCTGTTCCCTCAAGCATCGTGAGGCGGCTCTTGACGGGGCTGCTTCACGAGAGGGCACATCATGAAACCGATTCTTGGCTCACTGGCAACGCAGTCACGTGGTCGCGGAAAGGGGAAGAAGGTGAGGGTGGCGGCGGCGGTCCTGACAGGTCTACTGATGCTCGGGCTTCCGCAGACCGCTTCGGCCGAGACCGGCGCACAACGGTTCCACGTCACCTACTCGGGTCCATTCGACCCCTCTGACCCGCCCGAGCGGAGGGTGACCGCGGCTGGCCCCATCCGGGGTCAGGGGTATGAGTCCCTCATCAGTGAGGGGCCAGGGCCTGAACCCAACACATTCCAGGCAACGACGGAGTTCGTGTTGCCCGATGGACGCGTGTTCCTCGCCGCGTCTGGAACGTCGGAGAGCAGGTTCAACCCGCACTCGTGCACAGCCTACATCAGAGTCACCGGCGAATGGATCATCCGCGATGGCACCGCCGTCTACCAGGACGCGACCGGCAAAGGGTCGTTTGAGGGACACAACATTGTCTTCTTTCAGAGAACGTCCAGCGGATGTTCCCAGCAGCCGGACAGACTGGTCACGAACCTCAGACTCGTTGGCACGGCAACAGCCGGCACTTAGATTAGACGCTGCGAGCCGTGGTCTGTTGCCGATCCCGTACCGGCCGGCGGTTTCCGTCCGAACTACCGGCCGTTGCTACACCTACGCTCGAAGGCGTGTGGGGGACGTGATGACCGCGAGACAGGACATCCTCGACGCGGCTCGAGCGCTCCGGGCGGTGGGCCGCGAGCCGTTCTCGCCAGCGGACTTGGCCGCTGAGCTCCGCCGGCGTGGCTCGACGTACCCCGAGTCGACGCTCAGGACCCACATCGCGTCGGTGATGTGCGTCAACGCGCCCGAGCACCACGCGGTGCGCTACGCCGACCTGGAGCGCGTCGGTCAGCGCCGGTACCGCCTCGCCGCGACCGCCGGTGCTGCGCCCGTCACGGCCAGCGCACGGACGGGCCGCCGGAGCGAGCGCGCTGCACGTTGCGACACCGACCTGCAGCGATGGATCATCGGCGCGATCGAGGAACGAGGCGGGCGGTCGCCGCTGCCGCTCGGGGACCTGGCTGGTGAGGCGGACGTCGAGTGGCAGCTGGAAGACCTCGTCCGACGTGGCTACGTCAAGGAGGACGACGGGTCTGCCGTGCTGACCCGGGCGGGTGAGCGGGCGGCCGTGCACGGCTTCCCCACCGAGCCCGCCGGCCGCACGTCACCGCTCGCACCGCACGAGCTGGAGCTGCTCCACCAGCTGATGTGGGACGCGGCCGACGAGGTCGCCGGCGACGAGCGGCGGCGGTTCACCACCGGCGTCAAGTGGATGCTCGAGGAGTACTTCGGCATCAACACCACCGACCGAGGCGGTCCGCATGGAAAGGCGCGGCGGGATGCGTTCCGCCGGCTGGAGGCGATCGGCGCGATCGAGCAGATCGGCGGAGGTGAGGCGCAGCGCACCTCCAACTGCTGGGTCACCGACCCGGGGCAGGTCCAGTATCCGTGGTGACGAGGGCACGGTGAAGGCGTACACGAAGCGGTCGGGCGAGCCCGACGTCCAACCCGCGACCTACGAGGGCCTCGGCCACGTCGTGGAAGCGTCGCTGCGGCACCGTCGGTCGACGCTGGTCGGCGACGACGACGTGTGGACCCCGGCGACCGGGGCCGAGCTCGAGCGCCGCGTCGCCGACGAGCCGGAGGGCTCGCAGGGCAGGAGCTTCGACGACAAGCTCCTGCTCCGGCTCGCCGGCGCCGAGCGGCCGGTCGTCCTGCTGGCCGCCGATCTCCGCTTCCTCCACGTCCTGCCGATCATCGACATGAACCCCGTCCTCAAGCGGACCCGCCTCGACGCCATCCTCGAGCTCGTCGGCGAGCAGGTTCCCGACGACCTCGCGGCCACGCTCGCTCCGGGCATCGTCGGATGGGGGTCGGGGCACGCGCAGGCCTTGCCGCAGTACCTGTTCCTCATCCGGTTCGCGCACTGGATCTCCGGGCTGGACGCTGGCGAGCGCGAGCGCGTCCTCAGCGACCCGTGGGGCTTCAAGGAGGGCGTGTCCAACGTGGACGCGACCTCGGCGCAGATGGAGCGCGAAGCGGTGCTGCACCTGGTCCACCCCGACACGTTCGATCCCGTGTTCAACCAGTGGCACAAGCGCAAGATCGTGCGGCGGTGGGAGCAGCACGCCGGCGGCGAGACCGACATCGATCGGGCGCTGATCGCGGTGCGGCGGGCGTTGCGACCGCAGTTCGGGGAGCGGTTCCACTGGTACGAGCCACGGATCCACGAGCTGTGGGATCCCCGGGACACCACGCCGCCAGGCGAGCAACGCGCTTCGGCGGCGCCCGAGGCGCCGGATGCGCGCACGCCGCTGGAGCAGCTCGAGGCGGCGGCCGGCGAGTTGCACGTCCCGCTGGCGTGGCTGCAGCGCGTGGAGCGGCTCCTACGCGACAAGCGCCAAGTTGTGTTCTACGGTCCGCCCGGGACCGGCAAGACCTACATCGCCCAGCGGCTGGCGGAGGCGCTCGCCCCCGATCCGGCCCGGCGGGTGCTCGTGCAGTTCCACCCCTCGACGTCGTACGAGGACTTCTTCGAGGGCTACCGCCCGCGCATCGACGACGCCGGCGAGATGGTCTACAAGCTCGTTGAGGGGCCGCTACCCAAGATCGCGGTCGCCGCCGCGAGCGACCCCGACTACGACCACGTGCTCGTCGTCGACGAGATCAACCGGGCGAACCTGCCGCGGGTCCTCGGCGAGCTGCTGTTCCTCGTTGAGTACCGTGACCGCGCGATCACGACTCTCTATCGCCCCGACGAGCCTTTCTCCCTGCCGGCGAACCTGCTGCTGGTTGGGACCATGAACACGGCGGATCGCTCCATCGCCCTGATCGACGCGGCGTTGCGGCGCCGGTTCCACTTCGTGGCCATGTTCCCCGACGCGCCGCCCATCGACGGGCTCCTCGCCCGCTGGACGGAGGGCACGGTGCCGACCCGCGGTGGCCGCGGCTCCTCGACCTCGTCAACGGGTGGCTGCGCGAGGACCTCGGCGGCCCCGACCTACAGGTCGGCCCGAGCCACTTCCTGGAGAAGGGCCTGGACGAGGAGGACGTGCGCCTCATCTGGGAGCACAGCGTGCTGCCGTACATCGAGGACCAGCTGTTCGAACGCCGCGATCGTCTCCGGCGCTACGCGTGGGACAACGTGATGGCCGCGCTCGACCGGACAGCGGCCGCCGATCAGGATGCGTCGCCGGAGCAGTG
>DASZZX010000185.1:0-4695 GCA_036260415.1 Nitriliruptorales bacterium | reverse complement strand
GATAGCTTTTGTGGGGGTAGCCACGTTCAACAAATCTGGGACGGGTGCCACCTCGATCCTCCAGAGCGTCGTCTGGGTAAGCCCGAAGCGCCAGTTGAGGAACGCCACACTGGCTCCTTGTTGCTCTTAATACGCTTCTTGCGCAGCTGCGCGTGGTGAGGCGGTGTGCGCACACTCGGTTCTCAGCCTGTGGTGATGACTTACCGGGTCCCCGGCACACAGGTTGCCCTCTCCATAGAAGTAGGGAGGGGTTTGTCGGAGGGCCCCTTATGTGTGGTTGAGTGGAGCAGAGGGAGAGGAGCTTACTGCTACTCTTGCTTTATGCATGGGCGGCATTGACCTGATGCAGCCACCTACCCCACCAATCCGAAGTCTTTACACCAGCGCCATTGCGCAAGAAGCGTAAGAAGCGCAGGAAGGAGATCAGGGCGGCGAACAAACCCCTTCGGTCATCCCTAAGGGTGTAGACGTACTGGCGACAGAGCGGGAAGAGGGGATAGGGATATGGTGCTCTGGAGGTGCTCAAGACATGGTGTGAGGTCAGGACAGGGAGGACTCCGGGTCCTTCAGATGTAGCTGAAGAGCGGAGGCGTCCCTGCCGTGCTCAGTGGGGCCATGATCTCTATGGGTAGGCTGTTGGAGAAGCTAGGTCCCAAGCGTTAATTCACCCAAGTGCGTGGATGGTGTGTTCTCCGAAGTTCGGGCTTCTTTTAACCGTAACCGTAATGTTCGCGGATATTGCGCTGGTACTCCTCGTCCGGCCCGACATGCGGATCCGGGAAGGGCGACGCGGGCCCTTCCCAGATGAGCGTGGTTGTGGGGTAGAGCGCTGCTCGGCGTGTCAGCGAGCTGAGAAGGCGTCAGGGCCTTCACGATCGACGGCGGCGGATGGCTCTTAGTGGTGCCGTTGGGGTGCACCCAACGCGACAGATGTGTCGCAGGTGTAGGGCCCACTTGGATGTACCGAGCGTAACGATCACTCCGCTGATCTGGGGTATTTGCGTTGGTTGGCATTGAAGCGCGCTTTCTTCTGACGATTCCCGCACGTGTTCATGTCACACCATTTGCGGGTGCGACTTTGGCTGGTGTCGAAGAAGGCGGCTTGGCAGGTTGGTGATGCACACAAGGCCAATTTTCCGTCTCGTTCGCCTGCAATGATGCTGATCGCATCGGCGGCGATCACGCTGAGGGCATCTTCCACGCAGGAAGCCGAGCTGAGCCGCCATTGCCGCTTACCCTCGGGCGTCAGGATCGCAGCGGCCCGACCCTCAGCGCTGCAGTCATTGATGACTTGGACAGCAGATGCAGGGAGAGCGTTCTGGATCGCGGCCGCTGTCGCGGCGACGTGAATCGACTCCCTCAGTTCCCGAGCGAGGTCGAGCTGGGCAGTGGTGCAGGAGTCCACAGCGAGGCCGTTCACTGTCAGCCAGTCGACGAGTCGGTGCGGCGTGGGAATGCGCTCCACAGCGTTGCCATGACGCTCCGTCAGAGTCGCCGTGAAGCTGGTCGCTAGCACCTTACCAAGGCGAAAGTCAGGGAACCCAGCACGCATGGAACCACCTTAGCTGGTAGCACGCTGGCATGACGACATGGTAGAACCGTCTTAGCCGGTTCGTGATAGTTCGTAGCCGGTTCCACGATGACAGGAGGTCTCATGCCCCGTCCAACCAGCGACGTGCAAGCATTTGAAGCCCACGCAACTGACGCTGACCTCGACGATCTGCGCGCGCGATTAGCCGCGGCGCGGCTACCGGAAGCTGAGACGGTCTATCGCGCCGCGCCCGACCCTCGCCGATGGGAACAGGGCGTTCCTCTCGCCGACCTCGTGGACGTCGTGAACTACTGGCGCACCGGGTACGACTGGCGGTCGTTCGAAGCGCGCCTTAACCGGATCGGCCAGTTCCGCACGACCATTGACGATCTGGGAATCCACTTCCTGCACCGCCGATCTGCGCGCGCAGATGCCACCCCTCTGATCTTGACGCACGGCTGGCCAGGCAGCATTGCTGAGTTCACCAATGTAATAGACGAGCTGGCAGATCCGAAAGACGCAGACGCGCCAGCGTTCCACGTCGTGGTCCCGTCGCTGCCAGGCTTTGGTTACAGCGACAAGCCGGCCGCCACCGGGTGGGGAACCGAAAAGATCGCGGCCGCATGGGTGGAACTGATGGGAAGGCTCGGCTACAGCAAGTTCGTAGCCCACGGCGGCGACTGGGGAGGCGTGATCACCACGGTTCTCGGCGGCAGGTTCCCGGCGCACGTTCTCGGCATCCACACAGTGCTCGCGCAGGCACCGCCCGGGTTGACAACGGACGGGCTGACGGCGGTCGAGCGCAAGTGGACCGAGGAAACTCGCGATTTCTGGCGCCACCACGCGGCGTACGCGAAGCAGCAGGCGACCCGACCGCAGACCATCGGCTACTCGCTCGTCGACTCACCGGTCGGGCTTCTCGCCTGGATCCTTGACAAGTTCGCTGAGTGGACAGATACCGAAGACAGCCCGTTCGAGACGATTTCCAGAGACAGCATTCTTGACGACGTCACCCTGTATTGGCTGACGCGGACCGGCGCATCGGCGGCCCGCATTTACTACGAAAGCCACGGCGGTGTCAACTCGGTCGACCCCGAACTTCGGGTCGACGTCCCGTCAGCAATCAGTATGTATCCCCGCGACATCGAAAAGTGTCCGCGCCCCTGGGCACAGGAGCGGTACCGACAAATCGTCCGGTGGAGGTCGCCCGAAAGCGGGGGACATTTCCCGTCGCTGGAGGTTCCCGAGTATTTCGTCAAAGATCTGCAAGAAGGCCTCGCGGCAGTGCTGGCCGCTAATCGGTGAACGCGGCTCGGCGACCCGGCACTCGATGACCGGCGACCGAGGTCAAGACCGTTTCGTCAAAGTAATCCGCGGGAGAGGTGGCAATCTCCCCCGCATCTCGACAGTGGTGCTGCAGTTCAGGGCCACCCAGAAAGGGCCCGCGACTGGGTGTGCTGCTCGGCGTGTCAGCGAGCTGAGAAGGCGTCAGGGCCTTCACGATCGGCGGCGACCAAGCTGCTTCTCCTGAAAGGCCCTGACGTTGGCGCACTCTACGTGTGCCTGCGGGCCGTCGCCGTCTCTTGGCCGGTGGTGTCCGCGGGCTGATGAACTGTTCGGTGTCCAGGGCATGCACGTCCTCGATGTGGCCACCGGCGAGGACGGCAGCGTGCTGCTCGAGGTCGAGTCCGACGACGTCCTCACTGGCTGCCCTGACTGCGGGGTGGTCGCGATCGGCCACGGCCGCCGAGTCCAGCTGCTGCACGACGCTCCGTGCTTCGGACGGCCGGTGCGGGTGCGATGGCGCAAGCGGATCTGGCGGTGTCCCGAACCGGCGTGTGCTCGTCGGACCTGGACCGAGGTCCAGCCCTACGCCACGCCCCGCGCCAAGCTCACCGCCAGGGCGACGTCGTGGGCGGTCGACGCGTTGCGGCACGACGACACCACCGTGTGCGCGATCGCCCGGCATCTCGGCGTCGCGTGGGACACCTGCTGGTCGGCAATCAAGGCCGACGCGCAGACCAGGATCGCCGAGCCCGACCGGCTTAAGGGCATCAAGACCATCGGCGTGGACGAGCACATCTGGCGGCCCTCGAAGATCACCAGCACCGACAAGGCCGTGACCGTGATGGTCGACCTGACACGCGACGAGCACGGCTGCCTGCAGGCCCGGCTGCTGGATGCGGTCCAGGGCCGTTCGGGGAAGGTCTACGCCGACTGGCTCACCGAACACGGCGTGGACGTGAAGGTCACCGTCGAGCATGCCGCCCTGGACCCGTTCCGTGGCTATGCCAACGCCATCCGCGACGAGCTGCCCGACGCCGTCGCCGTGCTTGACGCCTTCCACGTCGTCAAGCTCGCCGGCCAGGCGCTCGATGAGGTCCGACGCCGCGTCCAACAGCAGACCCTGCACCGGCGTGGCCACAAGGACGACCCGCTGTACAAGGTCCGCCGCACCCTTCTCACCGGCGACGAGCACCTCACCGACCGGCAACGCGAACGGCTCGACAAGTACCTGCCGATCGGTGACCCCAATGGCGAGGTTGAGGTCACCTGGAGCGTCTACCAGCAGGTCCGCTCGATCTACCACGCCGAGAGCCAGTCCACGGGCCGCATGCTCGCCGAGAAGCTCCTCGACACGCTCCACACCTGCCCGATCCCCGAGGTCAAGCGACTCGGCAAGACTCTGCGCCGCTGGCGCGAGGAGATCCTGGCCTACTTCGCAACCGGCGGCGTCAGCAACGGCGGGACAGAAGCGATCAACGGCGTCATCGAGAAGACCAGGCGGCTGGCCCACGGCTTCCGCAACTTCACCAACTACCGCATCCGGATCCTGCTCGCCGCCGACGGCTCACGCCCCTACCGACGCCGACCACCGATCACGCCCGAACCATGCTGATTTGGGAAGGGCCCCTAAACTAGAACGACCAGATCTGTCAGACAGGCCCTAGGAGAGCGCAGCCTCCATCGCCCTCACGGTCTGTTCCCCCATGCTCGGCAGGAAGTGCGAGTAGGTGCCTAAAGTGAGCTTGATGTCTGCGTGCCCCAGGAGCTCCTGAACAAACTTGGGATTTACGCCCTTCACGAGGAGTACCGTGGCGCAGGTGTGCCGCAGATCGTGAAAACGTATGTCCGGCAACCCTGCCTTCTTGAGGAGCGGCTTG